>DATGJX010000161.1:0-3201 GCA_035294905.1 Vulcanimicrobiaceae bacterium
CGCGCGGCGCACAAGGAGAGGACGAATGAGCCACCGCTTTAGCCCACGTGCGAATCGCGCCGCCGAGATCGGCTGGATGGAGTGGGGGAACGACGCGTTCGCACGCGCAGCGTCCACGAATCGCCCGATCTTGCTCGGCATCTCAGCCGTGTGGTGCCACTGGTGTCACGTCATGGACGAAACGACGTATTCGGATCAGCGCGTGATCGACTTGATTCGCGAGCACTACGTGCCGATTCGCGTCGACAACGACCAACGTCCCGATATCAATGCACGCTACAACATGGGCGGCTGGCCGACGACTGCTTTTCTCTCGCCCAAGGGCGATATCATTACCGGCGGAACGTATATCGCGCCCGATGATTTCGTAGATGCGCTCGAGCAGGTCGCGCAACTTTGGGCGACCGATCGTGACGATCTCGAAGCGCGCATGAATGCGAAGCAGCACACGCACACGCATGCACATCCGCCCGGAAAAATTGAACCGGATGCGCCGGCGGCGATCGCCCGCGCGATCGTGGGCGGCTATGATGAAGAGTTCGCCGGCTTTGGAACGACGCCGAAATTCCCGCAAAGCGACGCGCTCCAGTTCCTTCTTCTCTTGTACCGTCGCGACCGAGTCGAAGGCAGAGCCGACGAGCGATTGTATGACATTCTCGCACGCACCGCGCTCGCGATGGCGCGCGGCGGCATGTACGATCACGTCGAGGGCGGTTTCTTTCGCTACTCGACGACGCGCGATTGGTCGATTCCGCACTTCGAAAAGATGGCGGAAGATCACGCCGGATTGCTGCGCTTTTACGCCGATCTGTATCGGGTCTCGGCGAATCCGCAATTTGCACAAACGCTGCGTTCGGCGTTGCGGTGGTTGCGCGGCGTACTCCGCAATCCGGATAGTCCGCTCTTCGGCGGCAGCCAAGACGCCGACGAAGAGTATTTTTCGCTCGCGCTCGAGTCGCGGCAGAAGCGAACTGCTCCGTATGTCGATCGTACGGTGTACACGAATTGGAACGCCGGACTCGCAAGCGCTCTGGTCGCGGCGTCGATCGCGCTCGACGACGATACGCTTCTCGAGGAAGCGCGAGCCACGGTTGACGCGCTCTGCAGCGAGATGACGGCGCCCGATGGTCTTGCAATGCATTTCCGCACGCCCGGCGGCGAACCGCAAGTCCGGGGTCTGCTCACCGATCAGGTCGCCTTGCTCGATGCGCTGCTTTCCGTGCACGCGGCTACGGGCATTGCGGCCCATCTGGATCGCGCGCAGTCGCTCGCAGATGCGACGATCGCACGTCTGCGGCGCGAGGACGGTTCGTTCGTCGACACCGACGACGCCTCGGCCCTCGGCAACGTTCAAATTCCGCATGCACCGCTTGACGAGAACGCCGCACTTGCAGATGCCCTTCTTCGGCTCGGTGCAATTCTGCACGAGGACCGCTACACGCACGTTGCGCGCGCGATCTTGGAATCGTTCGGGAGCAAGTGGCAGCGCGCGGGTTCGTTCGCGGCAACCTACGGTGCCGCACTAATGCGGCTGCTCGCGGAGCCGTTGACGATTACGATTTCGGGAGCGCTCGAGCACAGCGCGGCGCTGCGCGATGCGGCGCTGCGCCTGCCCGATCCGCTCGCCGTCGTGCACACCTCAGTCTCGAATCAGTCGCCGTTCGCGACGATCTGTTCGGGGACGAGCTGCGCGGCGCCGGCGACCGATGCGGCGACGCTCCAAGAATCGTGGGACGCCCTGCGTCAGTTACCCGTGCGGTAAAACGCGTCCCAATACCAAACGCCCCAGACGCTCATTGCGATCGACCAGCCGATCAGGGCTTTTTCCCAGCGCGGGAGTCCGGCGCGTGCCGCAAGCGCCATCAGCACCAGCAGAAACGGCTCGAAGTCGAGCGCGTGGCGCATGCCGTATTGATACCAGCCGTTCAGATAATAAAGGAAGCTCGGTACTGCAACGAGCGCAATCGTCGTCCACACGACGGTGAGATACATCCTCGGCGCCCGCGCCCAAAACGCGAAGATCAAGGCGGGACTGCTCCAGGTCAGCGCGACGCCGTGCACGTCGACCTTGAAGATCGGCCACTGCGCGAGCTGACGGAACTCGACGAGCACCGGCGCTTGGAAGAAAAACGAATAGAATTCGTACGGGAAATACGCGAAGCGAAACGGCGAGCCGGTTGTCTGGCCCCAGCCGTCGTGGTGATAAAACTCGACGTAGCCGATGTCGTACCAAACACCCCAGCGTGCGACGTTGTACCACACCCAGGCAGCTGCGAACGGCACGAGGGCGAGCGCAAAATTTCGTAGTCGCGCGACGCGCAGCTGCGGATCGGGTGGCGGCGTCTGCGGCACGAAGCCCCCGTTCCAAAGGAAATGCGCGTAAAACGGCAGCGCCAGCAGCATCGTCGAGCGCGAGCCGATCGCGGCCGCCGCGAAGATTGCGATGAGCCAGGCTTTGGGCTTTTCCGCGGCAAGCTCGCGCAGCGCGAGCATCGTGAATGCGACCGCCGAGCAATGTTCGAGGAACCACACGTCGCCGAGCATCGAGCACCACCACAGTGTCGTGCCGGCGTAGAGGAACACACACAACCACATCGTCTCGCGCACACCCAGGCCGAGCCGTCGCAAGAGATCCCACGCAGCGCTCACGGCGATTGCGCCGAGAATGATGGCGAGGGCCGTTTGATTCGCGGCTGCACGATACAGAAGGACGAGCGGGACCATCAAGAGCGCCGGGATCGGACCTTCGATCACATAGTGCCGGCCGTTCCAGAAGACTGCGTCGCTGGTCGCATCGCCGGGCCAATCGATCCACGCATGTCCCTGCAAGATTGCTTGCGCGAGCCGCGCGGGATTATCGTACGGCGTCGAGCGTCCATGTGCGGCTGCAAATGCTAAGAGCAGCGCGATCAATGTCACGAGCAGCTGACCGTAACGGTCGAGCAGATCGTCTAGGCGCGACGGACGAACGTTGTCCAAAACCAGAATCCCCAACCGCCGGCAAATGCGGAATAGAGGCACAGCACGGCGCCCCACCAACGCACGCCGTTACGCGAACCCAGACACATCAACGCAAACAAGAAGGGCTCGAAATCGAGTGCGTGCCGCATCCCGAATTGCGTGAATCCGACGACGTAGTACACGAAGTTCGGCGCAGCGACGAGCACGACGGCCGCCCACAGCGCGAGCACCAGGACGCCC
>DATGJX010000162.1:0-8737 GCA_035294905.1 Vulcanimicrobiaceae bacterium
TCGCCAGCGCATCCTCGAGGGCGGCGTCGACGTCCGGATCGCAGTATCCCATATAATTCTGTCCGGCCGGTGAAATGCGGCTGCAAGCGATCAAGTTCGTCAAATCCGGGTCCGGCGGAAGACTCCACGCGTAGGAGGCAATGTCGTAATGCCGTGTAGCGACGACGCCGCCCGCTGCGAAGGACGCAAACAATTTGTCCGTCGGATAGCGGAAATAATCGAGCGCGACGCCGATCTGCTTGAACCAAAGTTGAATGAGCAGCACCGTGGAATCGAGCCCCGGATTGCCGGTATTTCCGGCAAATTGGAATCGCAGCGTTCGGCCGTTCTTGTGACGCAGCCCATCCGCTCCCAGCGTCCAGCCGTCGCGCTCGAGTTGTGCGGCGGCAGCTTTCAGATCGAACGCGTAGCACGCAG
Organism: Vulcanimicrobiaceae bacterium; assembly: GCA_035294905.1. Classification (GTDB taxonomy): domain Bacteria; phylum Vulcanimicrobiota; class Vulcanimicrobiia; order Vulcanimicrobiales; family Vulcanimicrobiaceae; genus DATGJX01. Next base: position 418 of record DATGJX010000162.1, read on the forward strand.
CGTGCGGATCGTACGCCCAACTCAGATGCGAGACCGGCGTACAGGCCAAGAAGCCGCTGTGATGGGACACCTTGGCCCACAGCAGACGCACGTCGATTGCGCGCGCGAGCGCTTGCCGCACTTGCGGATCCGACAGGATCGGGCCGGCAACGTTGAAGTCGATGTGGCCATACTCGGTGGTGTCATACGCGAGCGTTCGCGTGTCAGGCGTCTTCTCGACCCGCTCGTACACGTTGGTCGGCACGCGCACGTACGCGTCGATTTCGTGCGTCTGCAGTGCCGTCGTCATGGTATTGGTGTCGGGAATGACTTTGAAGATCACGCGTTTGAGCTTCGGCGGGCCGCCCCACCACCTCGAAAACGCCTCCATCACGACTTCGCTGCCGCGCGTCCAGCGCATGTAGCGGAACGGTCCGAGTCCGACCGGCAAACCGTTGTACGGCGAATGGTTGACGTCTTGCCCTTCCAAAATGTGCTTGGGCAGAATCGCCGGATTGCCGACCGGCGTGAAATAGCGGTTGATGAATGCCGCGTACGGCCGCTTCAGCCGGAAAATCGCCGTGTACTCGTCGGGCGTCTCGACCCGTTCGATCAAATCCCAGCCGTCGCGCGTGAGCACGTTCGTCTTCGGATCGAGGATCGTCTTAACCGTGAACGCGACGTCCGCCGAAGTAAACGGCTTGCCGTCTTGCCACAGCACGCCGTGCCGAAGTTTGAACGTAATCGATTTGCCGTCCGGCGATATCAGATGATTCGCCTTCGTCGGCACTTCGACGCACAGCGACGGCACCGGCTCGCCCCGCTCGTCGAACATGAAGAAATACCCCATGGTGAACGCCGAGAGATCGTTCACCAGCGTCTCGGTAGAGAGAAGCGGATTGAGGTTGTCGATGTCCTCACCGTCCGCCCAGCGGAACGTTCCGGGAATCGTCCACGGGTGGAGCGCGCCGCGATGCGCTCCGGTGCTGCTGGAGCATGCGGCGATGACGCACGCGAGAACTGCAGCCGGGACGCGCGCGGCGCGTTTCACCGCCGAATCCCTAGATATCGACGTTCATGAACTCGTCAAACTGAGTAACCGCGCCGGGATGAAAGTTCTTCAAGTCTTTATTGAAAAAGAAAATGTCCTCGCGCCCGGACGTAATGATCGTCGGAACGTCCTTGTCGAGTTGCTCGAAGACCACCGCGTCATCTTTGTTGCGCTGCGCCTGGTCGTAGTGCGTATAGAGGTCGTGAATTGCTTTGTCCGCAACCGGATTGCACCAGCGAACGTCGTTCTGGCCGTTCGGCGGAATTTGATCGCAGGCGTACAGGAAGGAAAAGTCACCGATTGGGTCTTCTCCCCACGCGAAGAAGACGAGGTCCCATTTCCCGTTGTAAATGATGCCGCCGTCCTGGTACGGCGCAAAGAGCAAGGGCGAGGGATAGTGCTTTACGCTAATGTTGACGCCGATCTGCTTCCACCAAGAGCGCAGCAATTCGATCTGCTGGTCGGCGTCGGGCGTACCGGATGAGGTAGCAACTTCCAAGTTCAGCGAGACGCCGTTCTTTTGGCGAACGCCGCCGGGCCCCATCTTCCAACCCGCTTGATCGAGCATATGGTTCGCTTCGGCGATGTCGAACGGCGCGGCTTTAATGTCGGGGTCGTAATACGGCGCGGTTTTTGCCGCAGGCTCGTCTTCCAAGATGCCGATGCCGTGCCCCAGTTTTGCGATGATGGTCGCACGATCCGTCGCCAATCGGATGGCTTGCCGCACTACCGGATCGCTGACGCCGGGACGCTGCACGTTGAAATCGATGTGGTTGAAGTAGTAAGCCGGCTGGCGAATCCACGTAAAGTCGCTCATGCCCCGCATCCGCGCGAAGTACAATCCGGGAACGGGATACCACATATCGAGCTGCTTGGCTTGGAGTTGCGTCAGCACGGTGTTGCGATCGGGAATGATTTCGAAGTCTACTTCCTTGAGCTTCGGCAGGCCGCGCCAGTACAGCGGATTTGCGACCATCACGACGCGCTGTGCGCGACTCCACTCCTTATACTTGAACGGCCCGATACCGACCGGCAGTGAGTTGTACGCAACATGGTTGATGTTCGGGTACTGCGCCAGTAGATGCTTAGGCAAAACGCTCGGGTTTGCGCCGGCACTGGAAAAGAACGTGACGATAAACGGCGAGTACGGTTTACTCAAATGGAAAATGACGGTGTACTTGTCCGGCTCGTCCACGCGCGTAATTCGGTCCCAACCCGTCCGGCTGGTCACGTTGTTCGCCGAGTTCATGACGGCGTGGTACGTCCAAACGACGTCGTCCGCGTTGAACGGCACCCCGTCAGACCACTTGACGCCCTTACGCAAATGGTAGGTGATCGTCAGCCCATCTTTGCTGACGCCTCCGTTCTGCATCGTCGGAACCTGCGTGGCGAGTTCGGGAAACGGGTGATTGTTGCGATCCCACTTGACGAGCCACGCCATCGTAAGGGACGACATCATCGAGAGCGTCGTCTGCTGACTGAGCATCGGGTTGAGCGTCGAGACGTCCTCCGCCGTTGCGTAACGCAGCACGTGCGGAATGGTCCAAGAATTGACGCGGCCCTGCGAGACGTTGGAAACGCCGCCCTTGCTGCACGCAGCGACGGCGAGAACGAGCAGTAGCGCGCAAGAACACGCGATCGCATTTTTTCTCATCGTTAAATATCCACGTCCATGAAGTTGTCGAACGGTGATAGAGCACCAGGGCTGAAGTTCTTCACGTCTTTGTTATACACCCAAAGCGCGGCCGTGCCCATCATTACGACCGTCGGCACGTCCTTATTCAACTGCTCCATGACGATTCCGGTGTCTACGTTGCGCTGGATCTGGTCGAAATGGTTGTACAGCACGTGCATCGCCTGATCCGCCGTCGCGTTGCACCAAAAGATGCTGTTCTGACCGGCCGGAGGAATCTGATCGCACGCGTAGATGGGTGAGAGGTCGCCGATGGCATCCAGGCCCCAACCATAGTAGGCGACGTCGTACTTCCCGCGATACAGAATGCCGCCATCCTGATATTGAGCGAAGAGCAGCGTGTTGAGATAGTGACTAACGGTAATGTTGACGCCGATTTGCTTCCAGGTTTGCCGCAGCTGCTCGATCATCTGATCGTTGACAACCGTGCCCGTCGCCGTCGCGAAATCGAGATCCAGTCTCACGCCGTTTTTCTCGCGGATGCCGTCCGATCCGCGCTTCCAGCCAGCCGAATCGAGAATCTGATTGGCCTTCGCGATGTCGAACGGTACCGTTTTTATGTTCGGATCCCAGTAGACGGAAACTTTCGGTGCCGGCTCTTCCTGCAGAATACCGACGCCGTGGTAAATCTTCGCCAAAATCGTCCGGCGATCGGTTGCATAGCGGAGCGCTTCGCGAACGGCGGGATCCGCGAGTTTGGGGCTGCGCAGATTGAAATCGAGGTGGCGGAAATAGTAGCTCGGCTGCGCCCACGTCGTGAACGCCGACAACGCCTGGAACTGGCCGACCATGTTCTGCGGCGCCTGGTAAAACATGTCGAGCGACTTCGCCTGCATCTCCGTCAGCACGGTGTTGGCATTCGTGATGATCTCGTAGTCGATCTCTTTGAGCTTGGGCAGGCCGCGGAAATAGTACGGGTTCGCCACCATCACGACGCGCGAGCCGCGCTGCCATTCTTTGACCATGAACGGCCCGATCCCGACCGGCTTCGAATTATATGCGACGTTGTTGATGTTCGGATATTGTGCGAGCAGATGCGCGGGTAGTACGCACGGCTCCGCGCCTGCAGTGGAGAAAAACGTCTCCAAGAAGGGCGAGTACGGCTTGGTCATGTGCAGGATCACCGTGTACTTGTCGGGCTCGTCGATCTTCGCGATCCGGTCGAATCCCGCACGGCTGGTCACGTTATTCGCGGAGTTGAGCACTGCGCGGAAACTGAACACGACGTCATCCGCGTTGAATGGCGCACCGTCCGACCATTTGACGCCCTTGCGCAGATGATAGGTTATCGTCAAACCGTCCTTGCTGACGCCGCCGTTCTGCTGGGTCGGAACCTGCGTGACGAGTTCGGGAATGGGATGCCCCTGCTTGTCCCAGCGAATAAGCCAGCCCATCGTCAGCGGTGCGATCATGAGTGAGACCGGCGTGTCGGTCGTCAAATCGGGGTTGAGGTTTTCGATCTCTTCGTCAGTAGTGAACCGCAGCACATGCGGGACCGTCCAAGAATTTTGATCGCTGGTGCCGGTGTTGACCTCCGGCGGTGCGTTCGAAACGATACTAGCGGCGCTCGCGCCGCTCACGGTGGTCGTCGTCGACGTCTGATTCGTGGTGCTGTTCTGCTGGGTACACCCCGCCGCTGCGAACGAAAGCACCAATGCTGCTGCGAGAAGTTTCTTCATCTTAAATCGAATACTCCCACGGATTCCAGAATGCGGAAATGACCGGTGAGGGCGTGAAGCCTTTTAGGTCGGTATTGTAGAGATAGGCTTCTTTCCAGAAGAATAGGATAATCGTCGGCACGTCTTTGGCCATTTGCTGCTGCACGACTTCATAGTCGTGCTTACGCCGCGCGCGATCCAGGGTTTGCAGCGCGTCGTTCATCGCTGCCGTTGCGACGGGATCGTTCCAAAACAACGCGTTTTGCCCGTGCGGAGCAAAATTGTCGCCCGAATAAATTGCGCTATCGTCAGGGTCGGCGGCACCGGTCCAACTGTACAGCGCAACGTCGTAATGACCGCCCTGAAGCGTTCCGTTCGCGCCGTTTTGGAACATCAGCGCGGTCGGCACGTTTTTGATGATGGCTTCGGCGCCGATGTCGTGCCACTGACGCTGCAGCAGCGTCTCGATGTCGCGCGCATAGTTGCCCTCGGCCGCGGACGTCAAATCGAACGAGAGACGCCGGCCGCTCTTGACGCGGATTCCATCCGGGCCCGGAATCCAACCGTCGGACTGCAGAATCTCCTTGGCTCTTACCGGATCGGAGGCATGGTGTTCGATGTTATTCGTATACGCCCACGACAACTCGGGCGATTGGTCGGTCTCCGACGACACAGCCGCGCCGTGCATCACTTTTTGGACGATGTCTTGACGATTAATCGCGTACGCGAGGGCCAGGCGCACATTGAGATCCTGCAGCAGCGGCCGCTGCAGATTGAAATCGACGTGCGTGTAGAGAAAGTCGTCGACGAGCACCAGTTTGAGCCCCGAGCCTGGACCGGTGATTTGGCGATAGCGGGGCAGCGTAAGACCCGTTCCGCGTGCGAGAAGATCGATGTCATGTGTTTGAAGGGCCGTTATCGCGGTGTTCTCGTCAGGATAGATCTTGAAGACGACTTCGTTGAGTTTCGGCTTCCCCAAGTAGAACGCCGGATACGCCTGCATGCGCACTTCGCTGCCGCGCTGCCATTCGATCACTTTGAAGGGCCCGCTGCCGATGGGCAGCGAGTTGTAGGGCGCGCTGTTGAGCGAGCCCTTATCGTCGTTGTACTTTGCCAGAAGGTGTGCCGGCAAAATCGGCGCGTTGCCGTTCACGCCCCAAAGCTGCTGCAAATAAGGCGCGTACAGCTTCTTCATGTGCACGACGGCGACGTGCGGGTTGCTGCAGTCGATGCTCTTGATGTCTTTGTAACCGTCGGTCGTGACGACGTTGTTGTGCGGATTCATCACCGCCTGCCACGTGAACTTCAGGTCCTCGCATGCCAGCGGGACGCCGTCTTGCCATGTGGCTTTCGGCCGCAGCTTGTACTTGAGCGTGAGGCCGTCTTTACTTACGTCACCGTTTTGCACCGTCGGCACTTCGCTGACGGCGTCCGGAACGGGTTGCGCCTTGTCGTTGAAGCGCACGGCGTATGAATAAATGAACATCGAAAGATCGCCCGTCACCGCCGAAGCGTTGAGCAACGGGTTCAGCGATGAGGGCGATTCGTTTTCTGCGTAGCGCAGCACGCCGGGCTGCGTCCAGGAATTGGTGCCGGAGGCACTACCGGGTCCTGCACTTTGCTTGGTGCAGGACGCTAACAACATGGCCGCAGCTGCGGCCGCGACACACTTGCGCGCAAGCTTCACCTCCGCGCTATTAGCAGCCGGGGGCCAAATTCCCCGCGCAGGAGCCGGAGGGGCCGTCTACCTACGGCGTCTGGCCTATTGTGTTCTCGCCGAGCGCATAGATGTAGGTCTGCTCCGCCTGCCGTAATCCGTAAATGGCGGTGAGCTGATCCGTTTGCGCGGTCGTGAGCTGGACCTGGGCGTTGAGGAGCAGCGGCAATGTCGTGACGCCGGCTTTGTACTGCGCTTGCGTGGCGCTGAGCACCGTTTGCGCTTGGCTCAGTTCCGAATCGGCTTGCGCGACCGCGCCTTGCGCCGTCACCAAACCAATGACCGCGGACCGCACATCGGATTCAACCGTCAGCCGCGTGGAGTCGAGCTGATCCTGCGCCAGATCGAGTTGCGCCTGCGCCTGCTCCGTCTGTGCGCGCGTTACGCCCTGATCGAAGATCGGAATGCTCAGCGTCGCACCGATGGTGCTGCCCGGGCGAAAATCCGTGCCGTTGACGGCGGTCGAGTTCGTGCCGTAGGATGCGGCGCCGGTAAGCGTCGGAAGCAGTCCGGAACGCTGCACCTGCACGTTATACTGTCCCGAGAGCACAGTGCTTTGCGCGGCGAGATAATCCGGCCGCAGCAAGAACGCGCGCTTGAGGGCTTGGTCGTACGAAAGCACGGTCACCTGCGTGTTCGGCGAATTCACGTTCGCCGCGTTGGCCGGTGCGATCGCAGTGTCTGCCTCGAGCCCAAGCGTGGTCGCAAACGCCGAAATCGCCGTGGCTTGCGTGCCTTCTGCGCGAACCAGCGAAACACGCGCCTGCGCCACGGGGACCTCCGCGGTTGCGAGATCAACGCGCGACGCCGTTCCCGCGCGCAGCTGCGCCTGCACGAGATTCATCTGCACGATGTTCTGATGAACGACCTGTTGCGCAAGAGCCGTCGCCGCTTCGTCCTGCAGTGCCGTGTAATATGCGGAACCGACGTCGAACGTAAGGGTTTCCAGGTTGCGCTCGTACGTTTGCGTGCCCGCAAGTGCGGCGGCGCGCGCTTGATGCAACTGCGCGATGAACTTGCCGCCGTCGTAAATCAGCTGACGCAGGTCGGCGTTCAGTCCGATGCTCGTGGCGCTGCCGCCGAATGATTGCCCCGAACCGCCTGAGCCGGTACCGCCCGAACCTGTGCCGTTACCACTCACGCTGCGCGACGAGCTGTTCGACCGTTGGACCGTTCCCGTCCCACTGATGTTTGGAAAGATTGCCGTGCGAGCGAGATTCACGGGAATCTGCGCGATTTGCTGATTCGCGCGCGCCGCGGCGAGCACCGGCGATTTTGCGACGGCGATGTCGATTGCTTGCTGCAGCGTCACCTGCTGCGGTACCCCTGCTACCGGTCGCGTCTGGACTGCGCTCGCCGGAAGCTGCGGCACGTTTTGCGCCGCTGCGGGAAGTGCGGATGCGCTCGCCAGCGCGAGCATTGCGGCGAGCGCCGCCAGTTTTTCGCTTATCGCCCTATTGTCCACGCCGCGCTCCCGCAACCGCAACCAGACTGCCGTTCTGCAGCGCATCAGGACGCGTCGTGATGACGAGCGTTCCTTGGCTCACGCGCGGGCTGATCACTTCGCTGAGGGTGTCGGTTTGCAATCCGACTTGCACGGGCACTTCAATCGCTTTGTGATCGCTGTTGACGATGAAAACGTTCGAGCCTTGATCCGTTTGCGCAACCGCTTGACGCGGCACGACGACGGCATTGTTGTGCCGGGCCTTTTCAATCGTCGCGCTGATCAGCATGCCGCCGCGCAGCGCCGCGTCGGGATTCGACTGCTGGATGCGAGCCTGATACGAGAGCGTACCTTGCGTCGGCACGGCGTTCACCGTGGAAATCGTTCCGCGAAACGAGCGCGAGCCGAGTTGCGCGGCGGTAAACGTCACCGGCGTGCCAGGACGCACGTACGCCAAATCGACGTCCGGAATGTTCACGTTCACCCAAACGGTATCGACCTTCGAAACCTGCAGTACCTGGTTTCCGGGCTGCACCATCGCACCCGGATCCATGTAGCGCGCCGTTACGACACCGTTGAACGGCGCGTACAGCGACGTTTGCCCGATCTGCGTACGCAGCACGTTTGCCTGCGCTTCCGCGGCGCGCACAGCTTCACGCGCGGCCGCGGCGTTCGCGCCTTGAACGTTCGTGGTGCCTTGATTGGCAAGTGCGGTATTGTATTGCGTTTGCGCTGCGACGTATGCGGCGCGCGCTTGCTCGAATTGCGATTGCGAGAC
>DATGJX010000163.1:0-53189 GCA_035294905.1 Vulcanimicrobiaceae bacterium
CTAAAATCCCTCGATTTCGCGAATACGTCGCCCCACGTCCATCATCTCGATGATGATCGCACGCAAATCGTCGCTGACCTCGTGCGAGTCGCTCAAGTAGGCGGACTCGGCATCGACTTCGTTAACCGTCTTGCCATACGGTTCGGGGGATCCTAGGCGAAAATCGAGCGTATCTTTGTCCGCGACCATGGTGTTGTAGCGATCGCATAGCGTGCCCAGGGCATCCCGGAGGCGGCGCGACGTGTCGTTCATGGCCCCATTCTACCCACCACTGCAACCTTTCGCGGCGCACCAACGTTATGGGAAGGTTGTACCAGGCACGATTTCGTGAGATACTCCTGGTTACTCAGGCGCGATCTTTCGAGCGATCGATACCTTGCGCGTGCGAAAGATTGGTCAGTAGTGCTTCAGCGTCCTAGCGTTCCAGTACTGGCGAGTCGGATTACACCAAATCATACACAGAGTTAGGAGACTCGTTCATGTACTCAGATGAAAACCTCAATTGCGTCGATTGCGGACGCACGTTCCAGTTCACCGCAAGTGAACAAGAATTTTATGCCAGCAAAGGCTTTACGAACAAACCGAGCCGGTGCGCGGATTGCCGTGCGGCCCGCAAAGCCTCGGGCGGCGGGCGCTCGGGCGGCAGCCACGGCGGAGGTTACGGCGATGCGCGGCGCGAGATGTTCAAAGCAACTTGCAGTCAGTGCGGCGGCGTAGCGGAAGTTCCGTTTCAACCGCGCGGGGATAAGCCGGTTTACTGCCGAGATTGCTTCTCGGCACGCCCCAGCTATCGCTAAACGGATGAATGACCGCATTCGCGCTCGGATCAACTATGTTGGTCTGAGCGCGATTCATATTGGTGCCCTCGCCGCATTCGTGCCCGGCACGTTCCATTGGAGCGCCCTCGCTGTTGCGGCGGTCTTGATGTACGTTACGGGTGGTGTCGGCGTTACGCTGTGCTACCATCGGGCGTTGACGCATCGCGCATTGCGCCTGCGTAAGCCGTTGGAATATGCGTTCGCGATCTTTGGTGCGCTGGCGCTGCAGGGCGATCCGATCCGTTGGGTCGCCACACATCGCAAGCACCACGCTCACTCCGACGCCGACGGCGATCCCCACGGGCGTAATGTCGGGTTCCGCTGGGCGCATGTGCGCTGGCTCTACAAACCGAACGACGCCATGCCCACACAAGAAGAATTGCGGCGCTTCGCGCCCGATCTTTACGCGCAGCGGTATTATCGCGTGCTGCAATATATCCATGGACCCTTGCACCTCGCACTCGCCGGCGCGCTGTTCGCCGTGGGTGGCTGGTCGTGGGTGATCTGGGGTGTTTTCGTTCGTCTCGTGGTGAGCTATCATGCAACCTGGCTGGTCAACAGCGCGGCCCACTCACTGGGCTACCGTACGTTTCGAACGCCCGATCTCTCAACCAACTGCTGGTGGGTGGCATTGATCTCGTGGGGGGAAGGATGGCACAATAATCACCACGCGTTCCCGTATTCGGCGCGCCATGGGCTGCGCTGGTTTGAGGTTGATCCCACCTGGTGGAGCGTCAAGGTCTTGGCTGTGCTGCGCCTCGCCGATCGAATAAGGGTTCCGGCGCGGAATGCTCTTATGCGCAGAGCACTCGAATTCGTGTCGCGTACCACAGACGCTCGGGCACCCGCCGCGCAACTCGGAAGTAGGTAATAGTGCAATTCTTGCGACGCGCAAGCGCGTCGCAAGAAAGTGTGCTATACTGGAATAAGCGACTCTAGGCATCTAATTGAAAGCTGCCCACGGTTACTGCCGCCGACGCGGCGCACCACGAGGGCGGTTTTTTTATTGAACCGCGGCGCGTGCGAACCTCACAGAAAGGCCATCATGGTCACAACATCGCTTCGGAAGCCGCCGGCTGAAGACGCGTTTCCGCCGCTCGCGAACAAGGTCGGCATTATCGCACTACAGGGAGAGTACGATATTGCTCGCCGAGAGGAACTATTATCGGAGCTTCACGCGATTCCAAGCTGTGATATCGCGATCATCGACATGCGCGAAGTGACGCATCTCGACACGACAGTTTTGGCATCTTTCATCCGGCTCAGAAAGCGCTTGCGCCAGAGTGGCCGGGGAATCGTGCGAATCGTCGGTCTAAGTCCCGAACTGTACCGATTATTCGAAATCACCGAGCTTCATTATGATTTCGAGTTCTTCGAGACCATCATTGATGCCATGTGCGAATACGGATACACCGTTAACGATTCGTACCCAACGCTCGAGCAAGGCCTAAGGAAATTATGGTCGATCCATTAGACGATGCATCTCTGAGAGCAGCGTGCGATGCTATGCGCATGGCCATTGTAAATCGTGCCCACGGCGACATCGAAAAAATGCGCGCTCCGCTGCGAGCGTTGCTCGGCTTCGAGCAGGCAGCATTTAACGCGCGACAAAATTGCGGCTGGCTTCGAAAGCGCCAGATCGAGCTGCGGGAAGCACTGAATGGGTGGTCACAGAATGTGCATGGGATATCCAATGTGGATGAACTGAAGTTTCGTTATAGAGACATTGTGACCGCTCTGCATGCGCAAACGATGCAGCCGCGCTCGTGAAGAAGACGTATGACCGACGTTCTTATCGCCGCAGTTGCACCGTCTGGTGCTGAGACTGAACTCGAAAAGGTATTGTCACAGTGCGTTGGTATGGAGGCGGGCCGCTTAACGTTGTTCGTAAGGGATATCTCTCGTGAAGGTTCGGCACGCTCGCGAGTGCATTTTATTCCGTTTCGAGGTTCCCCGACCAATGTGCCAGGACTTTGCGGCACGTTGGCTCTGTCGGCATACTTGGTCGATGGTGATTCGGATCATCTCAAAGGCATCGGGATTTCCAGCGACGCTGCAGAGTATTACAACATGGCGATCGATGAGGGGCGCAGTGTCGTAACGTACATGGCCAGCCCAGAAAACGCAGCATTGGTTGAAGGCCAGTTTCGTGCTTGTGGCTTCGTGAAGGTTCGCCGCTTTCCGATAAATTGACGAGGCAGCCGGTCCCGTAGGCAAGCATGCTGCTGGTCGTTTTAAAAGCTCGCTTTCGCGCAGCACGCTTAGGTACATTGGCGATGTAGCGGTGTCGCAACGCGATTTATTCATTTCGCTAAAATGTGGCTTCCTCACCGACGAGCTCTCCAAAGACCATTTCCGCGCAATGGCATTCCGCTCGCCGCATGCCGAGATCTTGCAAGAATTGGACGAAGCGGCCCCGAGCGCAAGGGCCTCGCTGCCAGAGACCGCCTGAAACCCCATTGCATAGTGCGGAACCCCGCAAAAAAGTGCGGTGTCCCTTGCCTTGGCTCGGGGACGCACACACGAGTGTGCTATACTCTGGTTACAGCGACTCTAGGCACCCAAACGAGAGCTGCCCATGGTTACTGCCGCCACAGCGGCGCCACGAGGGAGCTTTTTTATTGGATTTATAGGCTCGCCGTGACGCGCGAGCACGGGCAACACGTACACCGCTGCGCAAACTGAAGGACCGAGCATAATGCTATACACTGCACCGGTTGGCATCCTAAACACAAATCGAAGAGCGAATAACGGTCTGGTTCAAGAAGCCGCTGAGCCAATTTACGGCGGATATGCCAATCGTCGGGGAGAGATTTCGCTATTTGGAGAGAGTATCGTCTATCGGGTGAATTTCAAGAACAATACCATTCAGCAGCGCTCGCCGCTCAATTCAGGTGCACAGGCGCGTTACGATGCGACCGAAGCCGGCGAAATATTCGAATACGGCAACGTGATATTTAGACGTTTAAGCTGCGATCAAATTGTGGAGATTTGTTCATCGGGCTCGTTTCGTATCAGCCCTAAACCGTTCTAGGCGAGCGCCTTAACAGCGAGCTCCGAACTCCCGTGATTCCCCACCCCTAAACAATGTAATGCAACGGAGCGGAATTTGGACGACCGTCGACGCCGATGTCTTCGTCTAACGAACGTCTAACGGACAGTCCCGGAGCGGCCTGGGTTTGCGCTGCCATTAAGCTCGTTTTGCGAGCAATCGGAGGTAGCCGGTAGCGGACGGGATTGGCCGGGACCCCGCGTCTAGAGTTCGATTCCCGTTGGCGCTACCAATTTTGAGCTCGCATCCGCGCGGGCTTCTCGCTTTGACCGGGTCGTGGCGCTCAAGACGCGCACCGTGCAACCATTTTTAGCCCGGCCGACTCTTGCTTGGCATGCAACAGACGACGAAACAGATTCACGAAGTGCGGCGGCGACCTGCGCCCGCCGGCCGCTGCCAACCGCTTGCGCTCTATGACGGCCTGGTTTGGACGGGTTCGTGGGAGACGGATCGAATCTACGGTGTCGATCCGAACACCTGGAGCGTTGTCCAGGAAGTACCGGCTCCCGGTAAACCGTACGGGATCGCGGCGCTAGGCGACGCGCTGCATGTTGTCGTTTCCGACGGCGGAGAAGAAGACGATCGCTATCTTTATCGCTTCGTGCCGCGCGAAGGTTTTATTGCGGAGAGTAAGACGCCGTGTCCGCAGATGACGGGATCGCACCTGACCTCGGACGGTAAGCGCCTCTACCTCGGACAAGCCCACGAACACCGAATCGTCACACTCGACGCTGCATACGGTATCACCGACACCTTTGCACTCTCGACCCGCACCGGCGGATTTGGTTTCGGACCCGGAAACAAACTCTATTTCATCGCGGCCGATGACGATTTCGACAACCTCACGTTCGGAACGCTCGAGTTGAAACCCCGCGATTCTACGTTCGAAGCGATCGCGACAATCGACGCGGGATTTCGCTCCCTCGCGTTCGACGGCTCCGTATGGTACACGTCTGACCGTGAAGACGGCGAAATCGTCACATTTGCGACGCCGTCTACTTAAAGTTCTAGCGCCGTTCGATGATGACGTGCATCGTCTGGTCGATGTAGTGTCAGCGGGTGATGACGTAGTCGGCATAAACCGCCGGATAGACCTCATCTGCACCCTCTACATACAAATGGAACCGCCGCTCCACGTGGCCCCATGCGCGGAAAGACTCACCGGTATTCAGGCGATACACATGCTCAATTACAAACGCGTAGCGCGTTGCACCCGGGCGGTCGACGCAATCGGCGAACACTTGTGACGCGCTGAGGCGTCCCGTAACCTTGCACGACATCTGAACGTGCTTATTGAGGTAAGACTCAGGAGACTGCGCGATCTTCGAGACTATGGCCAACCGATCTATCGTTTTTTCGTACGCACGTTGACGCGCTCGAGTAAGAGGTGCGTTTGTGGACAGCGGCGTTGCACCCGCGACCAGCGTCCCAGCCGGCTCTTTCCGAGCATAGGAATGGCACGCGCAGAGCACGAGCGCTGCCAAGCAGAGCGCCGTAGCGAGTGCCGTCGGACGGCGAAAGGAGAAGCCTGTAATTATCATGACTACGGGAATTTTCATTTTGAACGGCGGTTATCCGCCCATCTTTACCGGTATATGAGGCGGCATATCGGCGATACAAACACGTGTTTGAAGCCTTGTATCCATGCATGCAGGCGGAGTGAGCTTACGGGGCTATTCGCGCATCGGCGCTTACCGTCTCGTCCTGCCGCATCAGAAGCGATCGAATCTCGTCTAAGCGCGACCGGACGTCGTCCGCATATTCGCGAGAGCCGAGCGATTCGACGGCGGAGCCGAGAGCCCGCGCGATCTCGAGAAGCGATTCGCGCTCGTCCGGGTCGAACGCCGAGAAGTCGCGTTTGGTTTGGCACGCGAGTGCGCCGACCAGTTTCCCGCGCGCCGTCATCGGAAAGACCATGCCGTCGGGCAGCACCGTCTTCGCGTCGTGCGTATCGACCGGCTCGTTCCAACGGCGCAACTTCACGAGCAGCTCGTCGTCCGCGTCGACGCTCTCGGGGAAATTCACGCTAGCGGTTGCAGCAAGGTACGCAGATTCATTGATCGCGACGTAGATGGCGACGGCGCGCGACTCGCTATGTGCGCGCAGGACGTCGATTGCTCGGTCGAAGAGCGCGCGTTGGGAAGTATAAGCCTCGGCCTCGCGTGCGAATCGCCGCAATGCCGATTCGTCGGCGTGCCGTTTTGCAAAAAGCACCCGGTCGACAAACCGATCGACGAGCTTGTGCAAATAGCGGGCGGAAAGTCCGATGGCCAGCGCCACACTGAGTTGAAGGACGAGGGATCCGACGCGACTCGTATCGAGGAACGCCTTGCTGATGACGTACTCGAGTATCACGAAAATCGAAAGTAAAACGATCGAAAGAACGCCGTAGACGGCGGCGCGATTGAAGACGAAGCCGATATCGATCGTCCGGCGCAGCAGCACGCCATAAAAGAGCCCGATTGGCAAGGCCAGCTCGAGAGCACGTAGGATGGACGCCGCGACGAACGAGGTTTCCGCCTGCGAAAAAAACCAACGAGCGCTGGGGGGCCAAGCAACAATTGAATTGATCAGGCCGACGCCCAAGAAATACGGGAAAAATCCCCAAAATATCCAACGCAGGCGCGGCCGGCTCTCGGCGGGTGACGTGGCATAACCGGCTAGCAGCGCCGCGGCCGTAAAGGCCCACGGCAGCGCATTCATGAGCCAGACGTTGGCAAACTCCGTGAAATTCCCGGCCATTCCATTGTGTTGCAGCGCGATGCTGATTGGACAATAGATTACGACGAACGCGCCGATCGCACCCGAACACCACACAGCAATTCTAGGCGCAACTCCACGCCACGCGACTAAACGTCCGACGAGCATCACGGGTAGAAACGTCCCTAGCGCCGTTGTAACGGCATCAAGCCCGGCATTGTTGCCGAGGAGCCAGACACCGAGAACATTCGCCGTTTGCGGAACGTACGGCATGCGGTCGGCGGCTGCGTCGACGACGCCGGCGGTAAGCATCGTCGCGACGAGCGGACCGTTCTCGGTATTCCACGCTCGTACGACGACGAGCAGCGCGAACACGAGAATAGAATAAATGACGAATGCACGGATCGCATCATCGACGGTAAGCGTATAGGGCGCGGCATGGCGTGCGACAAGTGCCACGGTCGTGGTCTGGGACCCTCGGCGAACATCGTATCGCGCTGCATCCCCCGGCAATACCCATCGCAGGCGAACGCGGGAGTCGCGATCGACGCTTGCCAGCGGTAACGTGTCGCCGGCTCGGATACCCACCGCCGCAGCGGGGGAGTTCGGCTCAACGCCGCCTACGTGTCGTGTAACGGGCGGTGCATTGGCCACCTGCTCGTCGGTTCGGAATCCAAAGGTACCGGAGTCCTTGATTAGCGTCAGCTGCAGAATCATCAGCGGTGCCGACGCGAGCAACGAAAGCACCAGAACCGCGCGCCACAGTGCTTTCATTGATGTGAAGCCGTAGCCAACGTCACGTCGCGAAGTTCTTTGATGGCGGTACGCAGCTCCGCGACCGCCAGTGAAACGGTTAGGCTCGCCAGCGTTGCCGTCGCGCTCGGAACGGCAAACGGCATCAGCGGAAGCGCCGCCGCCGCAAGAATGAATGCGAGTATACGACCCTCAAAAAGTTGCGCGCGTCGCAATGCAATGATCAGCCCGCACATCGCAAGCCACAAAGACGCGATTAACGTGAGCGCCGCCCACCACACTGCCAATGTTCCGGAATCCCAAACCGTCCCGGGAACAACAGTGAACGCGCGGCGCTCGGCACCGCGATGGAGCACCAACGTCAGCGGTTCGTGCGCTGCCGGCTGGAACGCCAATTCTACGCGCGCCTTGAAGCTTTGCTCGCGCAGATCGAACGTATCGCCGTTCTGAATTCCAGCTCGCGCAGTGGCGCCGCCGCGCTCGACGGAATCAAAGCGCCCCTGATAGGCACTTCCGGTGGCGGGTTGATTCGCTTGCCACCAACCCTCGACGCCGAACACATCCACACCGCCGAACGCTGCCCACAATAAGGCCAGCGCGCAAAACACGAGTAGGGGCCAGTTCCAACGATTGTCGGCCATCAGAGCGTCGGCACCGCCATCCGTCGGACTTCTCGCTTCGCCTTCGTGTGGCCCCCGGCTATGGGCTTAAACGCTCATCGTGCGTACGACGAAAACATTAAAAGCCGCGATGTTCCAACTTTATGCGTGGGAGGAAGGGCTCATCGCCGCCGGCGTGCATTTCCCATAGGTTTGGAGAAGTGGTAAAGTCGCTTGACGCCGTGCGGAGGACAACCGTGGCAGTGGCAGTGGCAGTGGAGAAGCGCTCCCCGACGCTCTTGGTCGCAGCCGCGACGCTGATCGGTACCTCAATCGAGTGGTACGATTTCTACATTTACGGCTATGCGGCCGCGCTCATATTTCCGGCCATCTTCTTTCCGAAATCCGATCCGTTCATCGGCCAACTTGCATCGTACGGGATTTTTTGGGTCGGCTTCCTCGGCAGGCCGATGGGCGGCATCGTTTTTGGACACTTCGGCGACAAAGTTGGCCGAAAAGCGATGCTCGTCGTAACGTTGTCTATCATGGGGCTCGCGACGTTCGTCGTCGGCTTGCTGCCCACGTTTAATCAAATCGGGATTTGGGCGCCGTTGCTGCTCGTCGCCTTGCGCCTATGCCAAGGCATTGCCGTCGGCGGAGAATGGGGCGGCGCCGTGGTGATGGCAGCTGAGCATGCGCAGGCGCGATACAAGGGCCTTCTTGCAAGCTGTCCGCAGATGGGCGTGCCGATCGGTCTCATTCTGGCAAGCGTGATTTTCAACGTGGTCACCGCGGGACACAACGCGAACATTAATTGGCGCGCTCCGTTCCTTTTCAGCATCGTTCTCGTCGCGATCGGCCTCGCAGTGCGATTAAGCATTGCGGAAACGCCGGCATTCGAACGCATGAAAGCTCAAGCGGCGGTCGTCGCTGCGCCAATTCTGTCCGTTGTGCGCAACAATTGGAGAACCGTGTTGCTCGCGGGAGGCGCCTTCTTCGTACTCAATGGAGCCTTTTATTTGATCGCTACGCAGTTGGTCAGTTACGGCGCCGGACCGCATTCGATTCTGAAGCTCGATCCGCGAATCTTCTTCAGCGCGAATCTGATAGGAAGCTTCGTGGGCCTTTTTTGCAATCCGCTTGGCGGATGGCTTTCGGATCGAATCGGCAGACGCCCGGTTTTCATTGCCGGAGTGGCGACGATCTTGGTCCTCGCTTTTCCCTTCTACGCGCTCGTGGACACAAAAGATCCGCATCTCATTACGCTAGCGATTTGTTTGTATCAAGTTCCGGCATCGGTGGCGTATGGGACGCTTGCGGCAATGTTCAGCGAGCTGTTCGGCGCGAACGTGCGTTACAGCGGTGCGTCGCTCGGCTATCAGGGCGCCGCGATTTTTGCAGGCGGCTTGGCACCGCTCATTGCGACGCTGCTGCTCAAATTCTCCGGAGGCGCGTCGTGGGTTCTCGCACTCTACCTCGCGGTGATGGCGGTGATTTCGTTGGTTTCAATCTCCCTCATCGCGGAGACGCGCCAGGTAGATCTCGCGGATCCCTACTACGCGTCCGAGTCGCTTACATTGCGGAGGAAGGCTGAAGCGTTGTGACGTTGCGTGCTCTGCTACTGACGCTTGCAGGTTTTGACATTCCGCTCGCACTGCTGACGATGGCGCTGCCGATGACGTGGGGATACGGCGGCCTACGTCACGCCGGGAGGTCCCGCGGGCCGCGCTGGTTTGCACAAAGGCGACGTCGTTCTTCCCCTAAAAGGCTCCGAGTTGTGCGCAACGGACGGTTCACGCCGGTGAATGTGACGTTCGTGCAATATTACGGCGCTCTCGCCGTTCAAGAGACGATAAGAAAGATCGCCGGCGGCGTTAGGCAATCGTCGCGTTCAGCGTGGCAGTGCTCGTGCTGCTTCGCGGAAGAGACCAGCGAGTTGCCGCTCGAGCCGCGACCGTCTTGCTGCTGGCGGGACTGCAGTCCCTGAGCTTTAGCGCCGCGCTCGTCGTAGGAGACCCGCTTGCGGCGTTCGTCCTCAACACGTTTACGTCGATTGTCTTCGGAGCGTGTGCGCTTTGGGCGGCCACCTGGCTGATGGACATCTTTCCATGCGTGCGCGCGATCGCGCTTCGTCTCGGGTGGCTGCTGCCCGCGTGGGTCTGCGTTCGCTGGGCAACTCTTGAATTTGACTCGGTGAGCGGAACGGTGCTGCCGCTCACCGGTCTCGTTTCGTACGAGTCCGGCATTTCGTACTGGATCACGCTTGCATTCCGGCCGTTCCGACGGCCGCGATCGTCGACGGCATTCGTACCGCGACCGGAGCTTACCGCATCCCCATGCGATGGCTCGGCGGGATGTGGCTCGTCGCGATCGCGTTTATCGCGGCGCCGTACGTCGTAGGACTGGCGGGCTCGAACGTGTTGCTCACCCCCGCAGGCGGCTGCGCGCGATAGCCGACATCGAGCGAGTAGCGCGAGAGACTCACGCCGCTACCGACGCGCGAGCCGTTCTGAACTTGCCGCCGACACGGTTGCGGATGCGGTGGAAGCGTTGGGAGTTGCGTTATACGTGCGCGGAGGACGCGGCTACGAACGCATCGTCGGCCGAGGCGAGGCGATGTTTCCGGTCGATTACGACTACAACGACGTTTTCCGGACCGCGCAAGGCGTCATCGATCACACATCGCTGCTCAAGACCATTGAGGTGCGGTGGAACTTGCCGCCGCTTACGGCGCGCGATAAAGCGGCGCCGGATATCGGCGACGTTCTGAGTACGCCGCGCACGGACGATCCGCTAGCCGGCGTCGTGATTCCGCCGCCGGCAATCGCGCATCCAAACTCTTCGCAGCCGTCGAGAATCGATAAGCTGCACGCGCAAAAAGTTGAAGCGCTGCCGCTCAGAAACGAGAAAGGGGCGTACGCAAGCCACACGCCTCCCGACTTGACGTCCGGCGATGCGATATCGGATTACATCCAAACGCGTACGGCCGCGTGGACGCAGCACCTCCAGCGGCTGCGCGCGCGAAAAACTTCCGGAGCGAAGAACGTTGCGGTGAAGCCTACACGTGCGCGAAAGAAATCAGCCCGGACACGAAAGAAAGCCGCCGCAAAGAGGAAGAAGCGCCGCTGACAAACGTTTACGAAAGCTCTTGCAGCGGCGCACGCATGGCGAGGCTCGGCGGCGGCTTTGGAAGATTCGTGTCCAAATCCGCAGCTGCGGCGTATTCGCCGCCCAACGCGACCGTGTCGTTCATCAGGGTGGTCACCATCGGGGCAGAGCCGGTAGGCAGCTCGTAGCTCCGGCCTTCATTTGCGATGAGCGCCGCATACGTGGGGTCGCCCGGCAACGGCGCGCTCGCGCCCTCGGCGTAGGACGTCGTATAGCTTCGTAACGCGCCCATCGTGGAACGGAAACGAAGCCAGCGGTGGTTCGTCCACCCCATCTCGGGCGCGTCCGGCGAACCTTCGCCGTTCGGATTTCCAAAGCGCCGGACGAGCAGTTTCCCGGCCTGCGTTCCCCTCGCTTTGAGACGCATCAACAGCGCAGGCGGCATGTCGAGGTTTAATCCGCCCTCGCTATCGCTCAGTTTGATCGTAACGATGCGGTCGCGATAGCCCGGAAGCGCCATCTGCACGTTGTCGTTCCAATTACGCGAAGCATCGAAAATAGCCCCGAGAAAACCGAACGGCGCCACAAAGCGATTGAACTGCGGAAGGCGGCCGCCCCCATTTGTGTTGGGCATATAGATGTTCTTGCTCTCGTCGTCCGACTCGGGATAATCGCCGGTGAATTGCCCGAGGTTGATCCCGAACGTGGGCCATCTCGGCAGCGGCGCATCGAACATGCTGATGGGAAAATTGCTCGAAAGTCCGCCGTCGCTGAACCACACTTTTTCCAACTTCGGCGTCGTATTTTTGTCTTCGTTCTCGCGTAAACTGAAATCCGCGGCGTACAACGGAACCGCGCACAAGAGAATTGGGAAAGCAAGGCTCATACGAGTAGCGATGATGACGGGCAAATCGCCGATCGGCGGCAACGGGAAATATCCTTGGCCGGCGTAGTCCTCGATGCGCTGCTCTTCGCCGGGACGCGGCCCGCGGCGCTTATCGTACATCCACTGCGCTACGTGCTCCGGAAAGAAGTTTTGCATGTCGTCGATGCGGAAAAACAGCGAGGACGTCGCAGCCGGAAACTGCAGCGGCCGTCCGTACGTCAAGATGGTCGTCACCATGCTGAGATTTACATCGGCGCTTGCGGGCGGTGACGCAATGCCGGTTGCGTCCTCCGGTCCGGCTGCGTTCCACAGCATCGAAAACGTCAAAGGTGTTTTTGATTTGCTGATGCCGGCGATCGTTTCGAGTTTCGCCTCGAGCCACGATGTAAGCGCGACGGCGCCGCGACCCGTGTCGTCTATTCCGGTAACGAGCCCGAAATAGTTTCGATTCAAAGCCGCCATCATCGCGCGTCCCAGAAAGAACGCGCCGACCGGCGCAGCAATTGCAAGAGCGAGCAGAACGGCAAACGCGATATCGACCGGACTGCGGGAGCTGAGAAGAAACAAGATGACGGCGGGTATCACACCGGCAATCGCCCACGGCGTCGTGAACACGATGAAGGGCTTCAAGATGACCGGCGCCCGCCCCAGAACGAATGTGACCGCCCTGAAAGCATTACGCGTACCGCGATTCGGCCGGAATAGCCTAAAGAGTAAAGTATTTGCGGCAAGCTCGTCCGGGATTCTGGAGACGTCGTCGAATCCGGATTCGTCGCCGGTCCGCATCCGCCGGCGCTCCGCAGCCGCCGTCACGACAGCTGCGATTGCGCCGGCAGAAGTTCCGCCGACGTTGACGAAACGAAAATGCTTCGCAATTTCGAAAACGGCGGCCGGATACACGATGCCGCTGGTGATACCGCCTTTCATGACGATGTCACACGGCGGCTTCAGTCGATCGCTTTCCATGATGACCACACCCTCTGAGGACCGATGTAGGTGATCACCATAACATAAGTCGCGTCGAAATACGGTAGATCGAAAGTCCTAGACTGCCTACTTTTCGACGCCGTAGATGTGAAGCGTGTTGTTGTTCCACCAATCGCCGCGACACGATTTTGCGTAGTCCTTGTAGACTGTAGCATCCCAGCGGTATTGCCCGATTTTATACTCGTATTGGCGGATGTTGCCGACAACGCAACCTTCGCGATGGCCGTGAAAACTGAAGTTGACTTGTCCGGGGAATTGCCCGACGCGGTCCTCGCAATGAACGCTCGATTTCCCGTCTTTGTGGCAAAACTGAGGCATGTTCGTACTGGCAAAAACCAAGCCGTCTTCGCCCTCAAGGTACAGGGCCGCCGAAGCCACTGCGGGC
The DNA here is from genome assembly GCA_035294905.1 of Vulcanimicrobiaceae bacterium. Taxonomy (GTDB): domain Bacteria; phylum Vulcanimicrobiota; class Vulcanimicrobiia; order Vulcanimicrobiales; family Vulcanimicrobiaceae; genus DATGJX01. Next base: position 13,289 of record DATGJX010000163.1, read on the forward strand.
ATCGCGGCAATAGTCAAAGCAAAAGCAACAGACAGGATCTTTAAATGACGCATATTTCACCTCGTGTTCCGTCATCCGTTAGCAAGCGGGCCACACCTCGGTTGGTGCGCCGCTAGGCCGGCGTGCTGTAAGCCGGCTTACTATACTTGTTCGGCAGGAGGAGGCACCATATGCACTGTTGCCGTCGAATTCTTACAGCCTTTGCCGCGGCTGTATTCTGCGCCCGCACGGGGAAGGACTCATCGTTCGTGCATTCACGCAACGCAACAAGCGCGCCAAGAATGACGCCCTGATTATACGGCTGTTTGAAAACCATTCCCACGCGCGCCGGGCCCAATTCAGATAGGCGCTCTCGCCCGTTCGCTGCGCCAAACGCGCTGCAACGCTGATGAACAACTCATTCGAAATGGCGTTCTTCTTGACGTGTCGCCGAAAATCGTGCGCGCTGCGTCAAGATGTGTTCGGTACCCCGTAAGATCGAACGCCTTGATCCGAGTTCCACCATCCGGTCGCGTCCCAGAGGCCCGTCCGTTGATTGTAGAACTCGTCGAGGGTCGCCATTCCGGCCGCCGCACGAGCCGAAAATTTTTCCGCCATCGAAAACAGTGTGCCCGGTACGCGAAGGGCTTACGCAATCGGTGCCCAAAGCGGCGTTGTGCGCGGCGCGCCGTGCAGGTGCGAATGCAATCAGGAGGACCTTAGTGTGATGCGGCGATGTGGAGCGCTTTGCCTCGCTCTGTTTTCAATCGCAGGATTTTCCGGCGGGGCAGCCGCCGCGGCGCCGGTTCAAAATCCCGTCGCACTGGTCAATCCGTTTACCGGAACCACCATAACGTATGACAAGCAAGACGTCATCGACGATTTTCCCGGCGCGGACGTGCCGTTCGGCATGGTGCAGTGGAGCCCGGACACGCCTTCGCAAGATGCGGGCGGAGGATACGACTACACCGATAAAGAGATAACGGGTTTCAGTTTGACGCATCTTTCGGGGCCGGGGTGCAGCGTGTTCGGCGATTTTGGTATCTTGCCGACCATCGGCGCGGTTACGGCGCCGGCGACTGCCCGGCAACCGTTCTCGCATGACAGCGAGGTCGTCGCTCCCGGTTGGTACGCGGTAAGCGTCGGCAACCCGGGAATCGGCGTGCATCTCTCGGTAACAAAACGTACCGGTCTTGGCCAATTCACATTTCCCGCTTCGACGCAGTCGAATCTGCTGTTCAACGCATCGTCTAATCAGGCGGGTGTCGTCGATGCCGGCGTGCACCTCGTCGGCAACGACGAGATTGCGGGATCCGCGCGCACCGGTCAGTTCTGCGGCATGCCCGATTTATACAACGTATATTTCGTCGCGCAGTTCGACCGCCCGTTCGCTTCGTACGGAACGTGGAAGAACAAAAACGTCTCGCCGGGTTCCGCGCAATCGAGCGGTGCAGGCAGCGGCGCCTGGGTGACCTTCGACACCTCCCGAAATCCCGTTGTAAGAGTGAAGGTCGGCCTGTCGTTCGTGAGCGAGGCCGGCGCGCTCGCAAACCTGCACGCGGAAAACAAAGGCTGGGATCTCGTCGAGGTGCGCAACGCGGCAACGGCGGCTTGGCAAAAGCTGCTCGAGCGAATCGCGATCTCGGGCGGAACGCGCGACGAACAACGCGTCTTTTACACCGCGCTGTATCATGCACTGCTGCATCCGAATATCGAAAGTGACGTAACGGGCCTGTATCCCGGGTTTGACGGGAAGATCCATCGCGTTCGCGCAGGCCACGCGGAGTACGCAAATTTTTCGGGCTGGGATATTTATCGTACGCAAACGTCGCTGATGGCGCTCATCGCCCCGCAGGAGACGAGCGATGCTGGGCAGTCGCTGGTCGACGCGGCGCAGCAAGGCGGGTGGTTCCCGAAATGGGCGCTCGTCAACGGTTATACGGCAGTGATGGCGGGCGACCCGGCAGATGCAATTCTCGCCACGTACTATGCGTTCGGCGCGCGCGACTTCGATACGCGCGCGGCGCTTGCCGCGATGGTGAAGGGCGCGGCTTCGCCGCAGCCGGACGATCCGCCGGGACAAGGCTGGTACGTCGAACGTCTTGCGGGTGACGAATATCTCTCGCGCGGGTATGTCGTCGACGATCACACGACGAATGTAGCGCCGGTTCCGAACGGCGCTTCTGAAACGCTGGAATACGCGCAGGCGGATTTTTCACTCGCGCAATTCGCCCGCGAGCTCGGCGACGGCGCCGACTATCGCGCAGCGCTCCGGCGCTCGCAGAATTGGGCGAATTTGTTCGACACGTCCACCGGACTCATCGCACCCCGCGATGCGCAAGGCGCGTTCATGCAGACGCCGATAACGGCCGACGGCCAAAGCGGTTTCCAGGAAGGCAACGCGGCCCAGTACACGTGGATGACGCAGCAGGATTATCGTGATTTGATTCGCGGTATGGGCGGCCGCGAAGCAACCATAAAGAAGCTCGACGTGTACTTCAGTCAGTTGAACGCGCAGCAAGACAAGCCGTATGCCTGGATGGGCAACGAACCGAGTATCGGTGACGCGTTCGCATACCTCGCGGCCGGAGAGCCTTGGCGCGCGCAGCAGGTCATACGCGCAGTGCAGACGACGCAATGGCTGAACGAGCCGCAAGGCCTTGCCGGAAACGACGATCTCGGGACCATGAGTGCGTGGTACGTCTGGAACGCGATCGGCCTGTATCCGCAGAATCCGGCCGTGCGAGGATTTGCGATCGGAACGCCCCTGTTCTCGCACGTCGTCGTGAAAGCGCCGGACGGTCCGACGATCGGCATCGATGCGCCGCAAGCATCCGATGCCGCGCCGTATATTCAGTCGCTTTCCGTCAATGGAAAAGCAACGCAGCACACGTGGATCGCGCTGCCGATGCACGGGCAAGTGCAGCTGGATTTTGCGATGGCGTCGACGCCGAATACGTCGTGGGGCACTGCGCCCGAAGATGCGCCGCCTTCTTACTCGCTTACGCCCGTATCGTTTCCGCCGTCAACGCTCGCCGCATTGCAAGGTTCGGATCTCAACGCAGCGCTTTCAGCGGGCGGCTCCGCGCAGGTCGCGTTCAACGTATCGAACCTGAAAGGAACCGATCCGGTCACGGTGACTTGGCACGCTCAAGCGCCGGCGGGAATTCACGTGCAGCCCGATAGCGGAACGGTAAACGTTGCGGCAGGTACCTCCACGCCGGTTTCCGTTGCCGTTGGTGCAGATGCGGGTGCGAGCAACGGCTTTTACGACGTGCCGATTACGGCACAAACCTCCGGCGGAGCGCTGCTGCAGCATCTCACGGCAATCGCGCAGGTAGGCTCGAGTGCTTCGATTCCCACGGCCTACGTGCTGAATTCGTACGACCATACGGTTACGCCGGTCGACGCCGCTACGGACGCGGTGGGGCGGAACATTGCGGTCGAAAAGGATGCACGCGCTCTGGCGGTGAGCCGCGACCGCTCGCGGCTTTTCGTGCTTGTCCCGCAACAGTTGCAAGCCATCAATCCAGCGACCGAATCGATCATCGGGAGCGTCAACGTCGGAAAAGACGCGACCGCGATTCTGACCTCGCCCGACGGCAATACCGTTTGGGTGGCGCAGCATCGGGCAAATGCCGTGCTGCCGGTTGACGCGCATTCGCTCAAAGCCGGAAAGCCGATCGTGCTACCGAAACCCTCGGCTCTCGCAATAACGCCGGATGGCGCAACGTTGTACGTCATGAGCGGGGATCTCGGTACGGTTACGCCCGTCGACGTACGTACGGGAATCGCCGGAACGCCAATCTCCGTCGGCCCCAGTCCTACCACCATGGCAGTAACGCCCGGCGGAAAGACGTTGTACGTCGTAAGAGCCGTAACCAACGACGTTGCCGCGATCGACGTTGCAAGCAACGCGCTGTCATCGCAAACGATCCCGGTCGGCGTGGCACCGGCGGGCATCGCGATTTCGCCGGACGGATCGCTCGCATTCGTGACGGATTGGGCCGCGCGTACCGTAACTCCGATCGATTTACGGACCGGAACCGCCAAAGCCGCAATAACGGTAGGCGGCGGGCCGATGAACGTCGTTTTCACGCCGGATGGCAAGACGGCGTTGGTCGTCGTCAACGAAGACGACGCAGTCGTGCCGATTGACGTACAAACCGGACAGCCCGGGGCGCTCATTCGCGTTGGTCGCAGTCCGCTCGTGATTGCGTTGTGATCTTCGCCGCGGCGCCCTAGTGCGCCGAACGATGCCGATTCTACTCTGCGCTCCGTTGCAGCTCGGGTCCGTAAACCAAAGGTTCAAAGGTCCCTGTTCCCGCCGGCCCTTGCGGAATAGGATACCTGAGAAAGGCTTTCTTTCTGGGGGGCTGCGCATGAATCGTTCGATTCGTTTCGCGGCGCTGGCGGCCGCAGTCGTTTTGCAAACATCGTGCGGCGGAAGCAACGCCGTCAATCCCGCCCATCCCGTCTATCCCGCCGTACAGCCGCTCCACGCGCTGGTAAATGGAGCGCCGCCACACGCGTCCGGCGCTCAGGCAATCTATTCGATAACGTATTATAACGACGACTTGGAATATTGGCCGCTCAGTCCGGACGGTGGAAAACGGCCCACGATTCTGTCCGCGAAAGCGAGCCACGAAGGCATGGCGGCGGACGGCAACGATCTGCTCGTCGGCGCCGCAAATTCGTCTGCGCTCGAGATCTTCGACACGGCCACGCAAACCGCGAAGACGTTTTCGAACCCGTTCGGGCCGCCCGGCGACGTCGCCGTCGACAGGCAGCACAACATCTACGTTTTCGACTTTGCTACTCCGCCGGGCAACGTTGCCGAGTTCCCGGCCGCCGATCGCAATCACCCGTTTGAACTGACGTGTAATCAGATTTACATCGGCGGACAGCTTGCGGTCGACGATGAAGGCGACGTCTTTGCCGTGACTACCGGGCCGCCGCCGGGCTACCCGTCACTCGTGCTCGAGTTTGCGAAGACCGTAACCGGCCACTCGGCTTGCGCGAATCTGGACCTCATCGATCCGGCCAACAGTCCATCCGGCTTGGCGCTCGATCCGCAGACCGACGATTTACTGATCATGGACAATCCCGATCAATGCGCGGGCGGTTTCGAAGGCCGCGTGAGAATCTATTCGAAGCCGTATCAAAAAGGCAACTATCGCATTCTCAACATGGGCGCTAATTGCGCGGGAGGTTTGCGGCTCAGTGCCGATTCGAAGCAAATCTTCGCCGGCGATGAGGATGTCAGCGGCTCTTTCTTTTACATCATACAGCGAGGCTATCCCGGCGGACGCAAACTGGGCAATTTCTGGAACGGTGCCGCGACCGGTTTCGCGACGATTCCGAACACGCTTCCGAACTAGCTCGCATCCAAGCGCGCGGCGGTGACTTCCGCTCCGTCTATTTCACGATCGCACTTCGTGCAGTGAAAACTCGGTTCGATGCTGCCGCCGCACGTCTGGTGAATGATGCGGCTCGTATCGGGGCCCTTCGTAAAGCGTTTGCCCCACGAGCGTAGCGCGAGTACCACCGGCGCGAGCTCGGAGCCTTTTTCCGTGAGCAGATACTCGTAGCGATCGGGGTGCGTCTGATAGCGCTTGCGCTTGAGGATGCCCGCTTCGGTAAGCTTCTTCAATCGCGCCGACAGCACGTTGTCGGCGATGCCGGTTGATTTGAACTCGTCGAACCGGCGAGCGCCTTGCAGTGCGTCGCGGACGATGAGCAACGTCCACCACTCTCCCACGAGATCGAGCGTTCGGGCGATCGGGCACGGCTGAGCGGCCAAGCTGGCATGTCGCATGTGCCAAGCATAGATACTTGCATCACGCAAGTCAACATGGTATAGTCACTTGTGTCACGCAAGTAACAGAAAAAACGAGGAACCCATGCTCGAATTGTTTCGTATCTTGCTCCTTGGAGCCACGGCGGGGGCGGTGTTCGCGGCAGTGCTCGGTTCGCTGCCGATCCGGCAGGGATCGCGTTTGGCACTCGGTGCCGGGATCGGCACTTGGATCGCTCTCGCGCTCGCGCTCACCGCGTCCGGCGCGACGCGCAACGCCCCGTTCGTCGTGCCGGCAATGTTCATGCTGCCGCTGGTTGCGGCGGGCCTTGCCGCAACGTCAACGGCGAGCCGTTCGGCAATGACGGCGATACCGATGCCGCTGATTATCGCGCTCAACGCGATGCGCGTGCTCGGTGTCCTGATGCTTATCGCCGGCGTAACCGGCGTTATGAGCGGACCGTTTCCCTACGCCGCCGGCATCGGTGACATGATCACGGGCCTTTTCGCACTTCCCGTCGCTCGCATAGCGGCGAAGAACCCGCGCGACGTCCGCGTTCTCGAGTGGAATATCTTCGGTGCGCTCGATCTCATCGTAGCCGTGTCGCTGGGAGTGACGTTCGCGCGAACGGGCTCTGCTGCGATGACGACGCTGCCTTGGGCGCTCATTCCGCTCGTGCTCGTACCGATGTATCTGATCGGCCACGCGCTCGTCTTCGCCCACATGCGCGCAACGGCAGTTGCGGGCCGCAGCAGTCAGACCCGTTTGGCACAAGCGTAGTGCATCCGGCGAACCGGATGCCTAATTATCGTCGTCCGTGAACTGCGCGTACCAGTGCGAACCGTCGCAAAACGGCTTGTTCTTGGAGTGCCCGCACCGGCATAATGCATAGTGTTCGCGCGATGCGCCGGCGTTCATCGACTCACCCTGCAAGTCGATGCTGCCGCGCACGTAATAACTCGCATTGTGTGAAACGTAAATCTCCGGCTCGCGCTGCTCGCCCTGATACTGCTCTCCGCCGCGAATGAACCCAAGCGCTCCCGACGGACACTGGCGCACGATCGCTTCGACGGCGTCAGCGTCCGCCCCGTCGGCCGTCACGAATGGGTCGCCTTCGTGATGAAAGACCTGCGGCAAGTGATCGGTGCAATTGCCAAAATGGCAGCACGTACCGCGGTTGTCGAGCACGACGATCTCTTTGCCGTCATAACGGTCCAGGCGATCGGGAGTGCGCTCGTCGCGCTTCTCACTCGTAAAACCGATCCGCGCGTGCGTTCCGTCGCAATACGGCTTGATATTCGAGCCACCGCAGCGGCAAAGCGCGACGATGGGCCGCACGTTGAGGTTCTCGCCCAGCGAATTCGTGAGCTTGTGCAGGTTGCGCACGATGTACGGTCCGTTGATCTCCGGACGGATAGTCGTGCGTACGCTGGTTTCGTCGGCTTTCGCCCGAACGGTCGTTGCGAATTGTGCGGGAATGAACTGCGTAAGGTGTTCGGCGACGGATTCCGCTGCGGCTGCTGCTTCTTGAATCTCTTGCGGCAAGCGTGCGTCCTCGGCTATGCACGTCAATCGTCCCGCCAGGGCGTACAAGTGCTCGAGGAACACTATCCATGCGGATTGCTGGTGCGCGAGCAGATGCACGTTACGCGTGTAACCGAACGTCGGGCCTGCGGTTTTACCGGGATATTCCGGCCCCGCCGGCGTCTTCGCGAGCACTTCGCCGAGCGGCCGCAAAACGGACGCCATGAGGCGCAGCGTGCCGCGCGCGAGCAAACGTAGCTCGGTCTCGTCTTCGCCCGCGTGCGCGAAAAAGCGCAGCAGCATCATGAGCATAACGTCATACGCGGTGTTGAAAAGACCGGCAAGCTCTTGCGCGACGGCATCCGTGATGCGATTCGCGCCCGGTGCATCCCCGGCACCGCGCGTGGTCGGATTGCTGATCATCGGGCGAACCGGGTCGAAAACGCGGTCCTCCGCTTCGGCTTGCGAGCGGAGGAGCTCGTATTCGCGGCGCACCGAATCGAAGATCGCAAAATGGGAATCCGGATGGTCTTTGGTCGGAGCCTCGCCTTGTTCGATGATCATCTCGATGGCGCGGCAGGCCGACTCGACGTCGGTAACTTGCACGAGCTCTTTCGGCAAATCCAGATAGCGCGGGTTGGCCTGGGCTTCGAGTGGGCCGATGAACAGCCGTTCGGAGGGAATGCTGCGGAACGCCGATTCGATCTTGTGATAGAATTCGCCGACCGTTCGAAAATCGATGTCGAACGGTTCGACGCTGTTTTGTATGCGCATCGCCTCTTCGAGATCGAATTGCGGCGCCACGCGCTCGCGAATCGTTTTGTAGAAGCGCTCTTTTTCGGGAGAAAGGATGCCGGCCTCGGGCAATTCATAACAGACGAGCCGTTCGATGACTTCTTGCGAGAACGGCTCGAGCGCGATCGGAATGGCGAACGGAAATGCCTGGGGCGGAATCGGAAAGTTTGCGCGCGCGAAATGCGGCGCACCGCCGACCGCTGTAAGAAGGTTAGCGACCTGCGCGAGATGCAGCATCTCTTCCACCGCGACGTGCGCGAGTTGACGCTTCCATCGTCGAACGGCTTGGACTTCTTCGGCGGTCATGCCGCCTTCGGCAACGTCCGTCTTCAGTGAATAGCCGGCATACAGATACACGCATGCGAGATTGTGTTCCAGTTCGGACGCTCGCGTGAGCAGATACAACAGCTCCTCGCGAGATTCAACGGCGGCGGTTTTCTGCCGGGGCGACGTTGCAAGCATTACGCAGCTCCTCCCTATGGCTGTCCGAGATCCCCGAATAGACCTACTGCTTGACACCCGGCGCCGAGCCTCGGAGGTTGCGCGCTTCTTGAAAAAGCCTGTGCGGCTTGCTCGCTCCGGCTAACCGCAGGTAGGGCCGTGCCGCGACCAGAATCGGCGACTTCATTCAAACGCGGACTGCGTTTTACGGTGGTGAACCGGCGCGTTTGGTTATTATTATGTGGGGTTAACGTTGCGCAATTATGGACACTATGTCCCGAACTTCATTGCAAGCCCTCGAGCTCATCTTGGGCGAACCGAGTTCATCGATCAGTGATGCCGGCTCGCTCTCATTCCGTTGGGGGTGCGGATGCTCCGCGCACTCGGGGGACGGTATCTATTACGCGGACGTAAGCTGGTGCGGCCGGCACCTCGGACTTATCGACTTCCAGATGCCGGTGGCGAGAAAGCGCGTCCCCTGACGCGGTGCGCCCCACGAGCCTCATCGTCTTTGGGAATCCCAAATGCGAAGCGAGCGGCGTGGTTAGTGCGGGCGGACACAACGACTGTGCCTGCTCGACGATGTGGAAGCGATTATCCAAACGGGAAATCTTGAGCATGCGTTTCCAATGCGCGCTCGCGCCTACGACGCGGACCGTAATACGACCGCAGCGCACGCGTGCTTTCGTCCGCCACCGTCTATCGAATGGAGGAGCTCACGCGTTACGCCAACGTGAAATCCGGCAGCGGCTACGATATCGATCCAGGCGAAGCGATTCCGTACGCGGGGCGAAAACCGACGGCGTGTTTCCAACGAAGGTTGTGTATCTGCCGCTCGGTGCCATTCAGTTTGTTTCCGCTACGCACGACCGCAATTACGACAACCTGGAAGTAACGCTGGATCGCGCGACGCTCTGGTAGGTGGAAATGCAGGACAAGAGCCGCGATTATCTTGCCAACGAGCGCACGTATCTGGCGTATCTTCGTACCGCGCTCGCGTTTATCGCGCTCGGTTTCGTGGTCGCGCGGTTTTCGCTGTTCGCGCGTGAAATTTCCGTCGTGGCAAGAATCAACGTTCCGGAGACCCATCTCTCGACGGAGTTCGGTACCGGAATGGCGGCCGTGGGCATACTGGTCGCCCTTTACGGCTCGTATCGCTACATCGTTACGAATACCGCGATCGACGCGAACAGGGGATCGCCGATGCCGGCGTGGGCAGCTATCGCCGGCGCGCTCATCGTTGCTGCGATCGCGATCATCGTCGCCATCGCGTTGTTAGAAATCCGCTAGCACAGTCCCCGAAACTGCGCGTGCTCGATTTGACCAAATCCTCACTCGACAACGTGAAGAACGACTCGTTCATCGGTACGACGGTCGTGCCGCAGCCTGACGGCACCTACACGTCAACGGAAGTACATATTTTTGCCGGGGCCCTGCGCGGCATGCGCGAAGGCTTCACGAAAATGAACCGGACCGAACCGTTGAATTTGCCATCATGTTGACGGGGACGTGCACGGCGGCGTTGGCCATCATACGCGATCCCGTATATCAGCCCGGCATCGCGCTCGTTGCTGGCAAAAGGAAAACGTGTGCTGATCTTCTGCAGCGGCGCCCCCGGCAAGTTGACCGCAAACACCATCGTCGTCATCGAACCCGGAGCCTCGCTGGGATAACTGCAGCGCTCGCCGAACGCCGGTCGTATAAACGCCCGTTGTAGGAGCAAGAGCGTGATGCGACTTTCGGCCTATGCCGTCATAGCTGCGACGTTGATGACGCTTGTCGGTGCCGGGCAGTCTACCCCTCGTGCCGTGCCCGCAGACATCCGCGCAATTTTCGCCAAACCGATCTACAAGAACGCAACGTGGTCTCTGCGCGTGCTAGACGGATCGAAGATCCTCGTCGACTATCATTCGGACAAGAAGCTCTTCATCGGCTCGGTCCGCAAAGTATTCAGTGTCGGGCAGCTGCTCGACGCGGTAGGAGCGGGGCACCGCTACGACACGCCGGTCTACCGAACCGGCAGCGTTACGGGCGGTGTGCTGCGCGGCAATCTCATCATCGTGGCCTCGGGCGATTTAACGATGGGCGGCCGCACGAATCCGGACGGTTCGATTGCCGTGAGCGATTGGGATCATAACGAAGCGGATAGTCTGGGAAACGCCATCCTGACCAAACCCAATCCGCTTGCCGGCTACGAGCAACTCGCGCGAGCCGTCAAAGCCGCCGGCATCACGCGCGTCGCCGGCGAGGTCATCGTCGACGACCGACTCTTCAAGCCGTTCAATTTCCGCGAGCAATTCGACGTGCGCCCGATTTTCGTCAACGACGATGCTGTCGATCTTGCGATCGCTCCCGGCGGAACCGTCGGCGCAAAGACGAGCCTCATGCAGCGGCCCATCTCGGCTGCGCTCGCGATCGACAACCGTCTCCGAAACGGCGCGCCGAAATCAGAAAACACGCTGAAGATCGATCCGCAGTTTCCCGCGTGCATCGGAACCCGCGGCTGCAGCGCGACGATCGCCGGTTCGCTGCCCGTAGACTTCGCGCCCCCACTGACCGGAGGCAAGACGTTGGTGCAAACCGTGCGCATCACGCAGCCGTCGAACTATGCCCGCACCATTTTCATCGAATCTCTTCGCAAGGCAGGCGTAACCGTCAGTGCGCCGGCGGTGGAGCAGAATCCGGCGAACCTGTTGCCGGCGAGCTCCGCATACGGACAAGCACACCAGGTCGCGATGCTCCGCGGAATGACGTACGCACAGGACGCGAAACTCATCCTCAAGATCAGTTACAACATCGGCGCGGACACGAGCCTCGTGCTTTTCGGTGTAACGCGCGGTGCGGATAGCATGCCGGCGGCGCTTGCAGTTGAGCGCAAGAATCTCGCGACGCGATTCGGCATCCCGGCTGCCGATTATCATTTCGTCGACGGCAGCGGCGGCGGCGATACGACGGCGACCGGCATTGCAGTTACGCAGATGCTGCAAGAACTTGCGCGACGCCCCGCGTTTCCAACGCTTTACGCCGACCTGCCGGTTCTCGCCGTCGATGGTTCGCTCGCGTCCGTCAAAGATTTCGAGAAGAACTCGACCCTCGCCGGTGCTGCAGGTCAGGTTCGCGCGAAGACTGGTACGTACGTCGCCGCGTCGGCGTCGGGTGCTCCCGTGCTCAAAGGCCAAGCCTTCGGCGGCTACATCACGACCAAGCGCGGCAGGCACCTGGTTTACCAACTCGTCGTCAACAACGTGCCGATCACCTCGATCGCCGGAGTCATTGCCGTTTTCCAAGACGAAGGGACGATCTCGGCGATGCTTTGGCGCGATTACTAATCTTGCTTGGGCGGCTGCGGCGGAACGACTACCGGCGCAGGCACGATCGTCGCGTGCGCGGCAAGGCGGCGGCTGGTCAGTCTACGTGTATTTCGACAGTTGCTCTGGCGTCGTTCGACCAGAACGTCATCGTGCAATCGCCGTGGCGTTTTGCTAACACGTCGAGCGTTTCCGTTGCACTGCGGGAGCCGGGTCCTCCGCTGCTCGTCCTGCTGCTGCTGATGATTGAGGCAATCGGGTTTGAGCCGCCGCACGTGTTGGTCAGGAGATCGACGCTCGGTGCGCCGTGTGCGGTGACGGTAAGTTTGCGGAGCGGACTATTCGATTTGCTCAGCAGCAGTTTGTCGGGCGAAACGGTGATGGAAACCGCCGGCTCCGGGAGCACGCGCACGTGCGCGGTCTGCTGCACTCTGCCGTGGCCCAAGGTATCGACCGCAAACGTGATCGTGCATTCCCCTGCCTCGCGTTTTGCTTGCAGAAAGAGCGTGTACGTCGAACGCGTTACGAGCGCGCCGCCTTCGTGCTCCGACTTGCCGGGCAGCACGTTCACCAGGCGCGTCTTATCGCATTGGTCATCGGATGGCCCAACCAGAGCAGGCCCGGTTACCGTATGCCGTGATCTTTTCGATCTGCGAATCGCCGCCGACCAGAGTCAGCTCCGTCGGTGAAACCGAAATCGAGAGGCTGGGCTCGCCAATAGCAGCAGCGCTGCATCCCAGGCTGAGCAGCGCCGCCAGCGCAGCGATGCGTTTGAAGGCAGACGTCATGACCCTTATTTTTTCGACCGCGCGCCAACGGTGTTTTAGTGCCCCGCGCCGCCGGCGTGGACGACCTTTACCGGCTCGAAGAACTCTAACTTATAAGAGGCCGTTTCCTCGAAGACGTCCCCCAGAGCTCGGGCGATGTCTTCATCCCACTGAGCGCTCGCCCACGTGTGCGACGAGGACCACACCGAAATCACGTCGACCTGCGTGCGCTTTTCGTTGCACAGCACCATGCCCTCAATGAATCCGGGGATGGCCATGACCCGGCGTTCCAACACCAGTCCGAGTTCACGTGCTACCGGTTCCAAGGTGTCGGTCGTGACCGCAAACGTAACGATTGAAACGATTCGATGCTCATCTGCCATAACGTCCTCCGGCGGCAGGTTGAAACTGCGCCGCAAACACGCGGTTTCCCCGCGCCGCGCGAACGTGGTACCCTATCAGGTGCCGGAGGGCCGGACGATGAGCAAAACGATTGCTGACGAGGCGATGAACCGGTTCGTCATGCCGAACGCCGCCGCTGAGTACGTGCAGGCACGGCGAGCGCTCCTGGACGCCGAGATGGAATTGCGCGATCACGTCGAGCGCGTCGCGGCGCGGCGGCGAAACTTACTGCAGGGGCCGCTCGTGAAAGAATACGAATTTTTCGACGGCCGGCGCCGCATCAAACTATCGGAGCTGTTTGAAGACGGCAAGCCGGAGCTGTTCATGTATCACGTCATGTATTTTCAAGATGACCAAGAGTTCTGTCCGATGTGCTCGATGTGGATCGACGGTCTCGACGGCGTCGCGCACCACGTGATGCAACGCGCGAACATCGTGGCGGCGACGCTCGCGCCACTTGAAGCGCTCCAAGCATGGAAGGAGCGTCGCGGCTGGCGCCGCATCCCGGTCGTGGCCGACGTGGATGCGTCTTTTGCGCGTGATACGGGCGCCCAGGAGCGCGACGGCACACCCTCGTCTACGGTGCTGGTCTTTGAGAAAACGCCCGAAGGCGTCCGTCACACGTATACCGCACACGCCGAGATGATCAAGGACGCGTCTTTCCGCGGCGTCGACCAGCTCTGTCCGACGTGGCACGTCTTCGATTTACTGCCGAGCGGCCGGGGCGACTGGTTAGCCTCGAACGCACGTTCATGAGCCGCGACGTGGTAGGATGCTTACTACCGGCACCTTCTTTACATGGAGGCTCTTATGGAAGTCAAACCGTCGTATCTCGGAACAATGATCGCCCTTGCGACTGCTGCCTTCGGACTGATTGCCGCGCTCGCTTGGAATAAATTCATTACCGATCTCATCGGACTGTTTCTCAAACCCGGAACGGGCGTTTGGGCAGAGCTCCTTTACGCCGTCGTCATAACGATCATCGCGATCGTCGTCATTCAAAACCTCGGAAAGCTCGCCGACCGAAGCGCGGGTCCGAAGACATAGGAGCCGAGTGCTCGGCCGCCTCCTTAATTTTCAAGAGTGAGCGCCCGAATATACATATACGGTGTTGTTACGCGGGCGCCGGCTAAGCATTCGAGGCAGAGCCCTTCTCGTTGGCCTGGTTCCCCTGGCCTTCTTGCTGCTGGTTTGCGCAACTGTCGCCGTGCTGCAAGTCGGCGCGGAACGTGCCGCGTTCTTGGCGCATCGTTCGGATAATGCGGTCGCACAAGCCAACGCGCTCTCCGACGCATTGGTGACGACACAAAAAGATGCGCAGCGTTATCTTTCAACGCATCGAGTTCAGGACTTGCGGCCGATCGCGCGCGATCGAGTTGCCGCGTTACGCATTGCGGCGCGGCTGCGCACTCTGTCTGCGGATAACGCAGAACAAGAACGCCGTGCGACGTTCGTTGCCGGCAAGACGGCGCAGATGTTCGACTACGTGCAGCGCTATGTTGCAGACGTCGCCGCCCACCGCCCTCGCGCCGCGGCGGCGCTGACTAGCGCATTTGCCAAGAGCCACGCGCTCGAAGACTATCAAACGGAACGTTCGGCCTTCATCGACGCGGAGCAGCAGATTCAGCTGCGGCGCTGGCGGCTGCTCGAGTCGAAATTCTATCTGCTGGACGGAGTGCTTGCGCTGGGCGGCGTCCTCGCCGTCCTTTTGACGCTTACGCTGACGTGGCGCTTCGGGCTGCAGCTCGCGCGCCGGCTGCAAACCTTGGCCGCGACGGCGAAGCATTTGCAGGACGAAAAGCCCCTTGCGCGCCCCATGGACGGCCACGACGAGATTGCCGACCTTGACCGGCTCTATCGCCGCATGGCGGACGATATGCGGCAACGCGAATCGTCGCTGCGAAAATATCGATTGCTCGCGCAGCACTCGCGCGACATCATCCTCTTTACGCGCCGCAGTGACGGGCGCATTCTCGAAGCCAACGCGGCAGCCGCGCAAGCGTACGGGTATACCGTCGAAGAAGTGGCGCAACTCAACGCGCGCGACCTTCGCGCACCGGAGACGCGCGGCCGCCTCGATGCCGAACTCGATCGCGCCGAGGACGCACCATTCATTTTCGAAACGGCGCACCAGCGCAAGGATGGTAGCGTTTTCCCCGTCGAGGTCGCGGCGCAAAGTGTGCTGATCGACGGCGAACCGCTTATGGTCAGCATCATCCGCGACATCTCGGAACGCCGCCTCGCACAACGCGAAATCCAATCCGCACTCAAGCAAGCGGTGGATGCATCACGTCTCAAATCGCAATTTCTTGCGACGATGAGCCACGAGATCCGAACGCCGCTCAACGCGGTCATCGGCATGACCGAACTGCTCCTCCAATCGCCGCTTACCGAGGAGCAGCAACGCTTTGCAAGCGTGGCGCACGACTCGGGCGAAGCGCTGCTGCATTTGATCAACGACATTCTCGACTTTTCAAAAATCGAAGCGCAGCGCGTCGAGCTCGAGATCGTCGAGTTCAAGATCGTACCGCTGGTAGAAGGCGTCGCTGCGCTGTTCGCCTCGCCGGCAGCAAAAAAGCGCGTCGCACTCATGACGTATGTAAGCCCGTCGATTCCGCAGGCCCTCGTCGGGGATCCCGGGCGTCTTCGGCAAGTGCTGATGAATTTGACCGGCAACGCCGTCAAATTCACCGAGCGGGGATCCATCGTGGTGACCGCCGACCTGCACCAAATCGACGGCGATTCGGTGAAGGTCGCGTTTTCCGTGAAGGACACCGGTATCGGAATACCGCCCGAGACCCGGGCATCGCTCTTCGAACCATTCCGCCAAGCCGACGGTTCGACGACACGCCGGTACGGCGGCACGGGCTTGGGCCTTTCGATCTCAAAAGGCTTAGTGGAACTGATGGGCGGCAACATCGTCGTCGAGAGTGAGGCCGATGCCGGATCGACGTTTTCGTTCATGCTGCCGTTTACGCTGGCGGAGCACCAGCCGGCGCAGCCGCGCAGCCTTGCGGAGATGCGGGCGCTGGTCGTTGACGACGACCCCATTTCGCAAGAGATCTTCGCGCGGTATCTGGCCTCGTGGAACATGCGCTGCGATGTGGTCGGCGATCCGGCTCGCGCGTGCGACCTGATGTTGAGTGCCGTTCTGAGCGGCGAACCGTATGACGTCGCGATTCTCGATCTCATGATGCCCGGCATGGACGGGTTCGAGTTGGCGAAACGCATGTATTCGACCGCCGACATGTCCGGCACGCGCCTCATCATGGTGACGGCTTATGACGAACCCGAGCGCGGTCGCTCCGCGATTGCGGCGGGCTTTTCGGCGTATCTCACCAAACCGGTGCGGCAGTCGCAGTTATACGACTGCATCATTGACGCCGTCCCTAATGTGGTCGAAGCCGAACAACGGCTCAGCATACATGAAGCGCCCGCTCCATCGAAATTGCGTATCCTGGTTGCCGAGGACAACGCGATCAATCGCGAGGTCGCGCTCCGGCAGCTCTCCAAGGTCGGTTACGCGGCGCAAGCCGTTGCAGACGGCAGACAGGCCGTCGAGGCGGCGCTCAGCGGTCAGTTCGACGTCGTGCTCATGGACTGCCAAATGCCGAACATGGACGGTTTCGAAGCCACGCGCGCGATCCGAAAAGGGGAAATGCGCAGCGGCAAGCGCGTTCGCATCATTGCGATGACGGCAAACGCCCTGGCCGAGGATCGCCAAGCGTGTATGGACGCCGGCATGGACGACTATCTCGCAAAGCCCGTGACGATGGAAAGCTTGAAGCGCGCTCTTTCCGCAGGCGATTCTTCCAAAGCACTCGACGTGCGCCGTCTGAACGAATTGTTCGAAGGCGATCCGCAAGGCATCAAGGATTTTCTCGCTACAGCGCTGCCGGCGTTGCAGCGCATCGTTCAACGCCTGAACGATGTGCAGACGACGTCGGAACGGCTTGCGGCCGCTCACGAACTGAAAGGCGCGGCTGCGAATGTCGGAGCGGTCGAAATCGCGGCAGCCGCCGCGCATCTCGAAACGGTACTGCGGCGCGGCCGTTCGCCCATCGACACGCTCCTAAACCAGGTTCAAGAGGCATACGAGCGCGCCGTTCATCATGCTGCAAGTTTGGAGTACGAGGCATGAACGTCCTCATGATCGACGATAACGAGCTGAATCTGACCGTCTATCGGAACGCGCTCAAGGCCGTGGAAGGCGCGGTATGCATTGGATTTACCTCGTCGGCCGAGGGGCTTAAGTGGTGTGAAGAACATCAGGCCGACGTCGTGCTCGTGGACTACGACATGCCGCGCCCCAACGGCCTGGAGTTCATCGAAGCGTTTCACCTCGACGGCAGCAACGCAGACGTGCCGATCATCATGATCACCGGGCTGGCGGAGCGTGACATTCGTTACCGCGCTCTCGAATTGGGCGCCGCGGATTTTTTGACCAAACCGGTCGACGTCGCCGAGTTTCGCGCGCGCATGCGCAACATGCTCGCGCTTGCCGACGGCCGCAGGAAACTTGCCGACCGCGCAAACTGGCTCGCGTCCGAAGTGCAGCGCGCGACCGCCGACATCGTCGCCCGCGAAAAGGATACGATCAATCGGCTGATGCGCGCCGCGGAGTTTCGCGACAACGAAACCGGTATGCACATCCTGCGCATGGGGCACTTTAGCGCCGTTATCGGCCGCGCGTTCGGACTATCCGAAAACGAATGCGAAACGCTGCTCATGGCAACGCCGATGCATGACATCGGTAAGGTTGCAACGCCCGACCGCATCCTGCTCAAGCCCGGAAAGCTCGATTCCGGCGAATGGGAGATCATGAAGCAGCATACGATTGCGGGATACGAGATTCTCAAAGACAGCCAGTCCGAATTGCTGCAAATGGCAGCCCAAATCGCGCTCAATCATCACGAAAAGTTCAACGGCACCGGCTATCCCTACGGACTCGAAGGAGAGCGCATTCCGCTCTGCGGCCGCATTTGCGCCGTCAGCGACGTCTTCGACGCGCTGACGTCTGAGCGTCCGTACAAGCAGGCGTGGCCCATCGAGGAAGCCGTCGACGAAATTCGCCGGCTATCCGGAAGCCACTTCGACCCGGCGCTGGTTGAAGCGTTCGACAACGCCCTCCCAACGATCGTGGACATTAAAACGCGGTACGGCGACGAAGATTGGACCGCCCGCGCGGGAGCCGTGACGCGCGCGACGTAAGACTATTGCGTGGAGCCTGAGGTTCGGCGCAAGAAACGGCGCGGCGTCTATTACACACCGAAGAAATACGTCGAAATGATGACCGCTGCGGCGCTGAACGAGCGGCTCGCGCATGCAGCGTATCCCGACATCCTGGGGATAACGGTACTCGACCCGGCGTGCGGCGCCGGTGCGTTTCTCGTCGAGGCATATCGCGTACTGCTTGCGGCGGCGCAGCGCGCCCTGCGCAAGCCCTTGACGCAGCGGCAGAAACTGGAAGTGCTGCGCTCGTGCATCTTCGGCGCCGACGTAGACCGGCACGCGCTCGAAGCCGCTGCGCATAGCCTCTCGCATGCGGCAGGCCGGCCGCACACCGCATCGCTGCATCGAAATCTCGTGCGCGGCAACGCCCTGCTCGACGAGATTTTTTCGGCGCGCGGGTTTGACGCGGTTCTCGCCAATCCGCCGTACGTCTTCGGCGAGCATCTGTCAGGGCGAGACAAATCGCGCGTCAAGGCGCGCTATCACGCGAGCGGAGAGCAGATCGACCTCTACGCGGCGTTCCTGGAACTCGCGGTGACGCGCTTGTGCAAGCCGCACGGCGTTTACGCCTTCATCGTGCCCGATGCGATACTCGTGCGAGAGCAACGCAGCGACGTGCGCAAGATACTCCTCGAGCACGCGCCGCCGCATGCCATCGCGCACGTCGGCGCGGTTTTTGCCGAAGATCGCGCGCGTGTCTCTGCTGCAGTTCTCGTCGGACGGCGCGGCATTCAGGTCGACCGGATACGCGTGGTTGCGGAGTCACCGCAAGGTACGTGGGAAACGGTCAACGAGCTGCCGCTCGCGCAGGTTCGCAACGATGCGTTGAACCGCTTTTTGATTTACGTGCGCCCGGAAGAGTGGCGCGTTTTCGAAGCCCTTCGAAAGGTGCCGCGCCTCGAGTCGGTGCTCGCCGCCGGCGCGCACGCGAAAGGCGTTTCGCGCGGTGAAGAGGCCGGTAAATGCAACTTGCCGGCGAAACGGTCGCGAACGTCCGCGGTGCCGGCCATAGCCGGCGATGCAATAACGCCGTATGCGCTTGCGGGAAATCGCTATTTCCTGAAATCGCTCAAGAAGAATCCGCGGTGCTACACCGCCCCGAAGATCCTCGTGAGGAAAACGGACGACCGGCTCTTCGCGTGCGCGGAGTATGAGGGCACGGCGACGCTTCAATCGGTCTATAACCTGCAGGTCGAGCCGGAGAAGTTCGACTGCGTTCTCGCCGTACTGAATTCGAAATTTGCGCGATGGTTTTTGAAGCGCACCGTCACGCAATACAAACAGCTCATGCCGCAGATCACGCAAACTGAATTGCTTTCGCTGCCGATCCCGGCGTCTTCGCGCGATTACTCACAGCTCGTCAAGAATGCAGCCGAAAATGGCGCACACCTTGAAGCGCTGGAAGCAGCGGTGCTCCAGGATCTGGGCGTGGAGCAGATTTTTTCATCCCGTCTTCAGGCTTCCTTAAACTGCCGGGCGTACACTGGGTGCATGCCAGCCTTGCACGAAGGCCCGGTTACCATCTCCCTGCATGGTGACTACGACATAAGCAGCAACGAGGCGCTTAGACGCCTGCTCTCCACCGCCGAAGAGGCCGATGAGGCCGTCATCGATCTGTCGGACGTCACGTACGCGGGCACGACGCTGCTCAATGCGCTGCTCAATTTGCGCAGCCGTATGCGCGCGCACGGCTCCGTGGGCATCGTGCGACTGACCGGCGGCAGCAAACAGCTGCGCAAGGTGCTGGAAGTGACGCGGCTCGACCGCGTCTTCAACGTGATGTAGATGCCCCTCATCGCCCTTGCGGCGCTCGCGCTGCTTTGGGGCTACAACTGGGTCGTCATGAAGATCGCGATTCAGTACGCGCCGCCGTTCGAGTTCGCGGCACTGCGCCTTTTGGGCGGCGCGGTCGTGCTGTTCATCGCCCTCGCGCTGCTGCGCAAACCGCTTCGTCCGGAAAAGCTCTGGGCGTTTTGGTGGATTGGGCTTTTCCAGTCCGGCGGTTTCGTCGGTCTGGCGACGTGGGCGGTCCTCACCGCCGGCGCCGGTAAAGTCGCGGTGCTCTCCTACACGATGCCGCTCTGGGTTGCGCTCGCGGGATGGCCGCTTCTGGGCGAGCGTTTGCGCGGCCGGCAAATCGCCGCGCTCGGACTGGCTATAGCCGGGATCGTGCTGATTCTCGACTTTTGGGGCTCGCACGGTTCGCTGTTTGCGGACGCCATCGCGCTGATTGCGGGCGTTTCATGGGCTGCGGGCGTCGTCATCAGCAAGCGCGTGCAGCGAACGGGCAGCGTCGACGTGCTGAGTCTCACCGCGTGGCAAATGCTCTTCGGCGGCATCGCCGTCGGCATCGTTGCGCTGGTCGTTCCCGAACGTGCAATCGCGTGGACGCCGGCGTTCATTGCTGCGCTCGCGTACAACATCTTGGGCGCGTCCGCGCTTGCCTATTTCCTTTGGGTGTACGTCCTGCAGCATCTGCCGGCGCGCGACGCCGCCATGGGAACGTTGGCGAACCCGGTCGTTGGAATCGTTGCGGCCTGGCTTCAGCTCGGTGAAACACCGAATACCTCGGAAGCCGCCGGCATGGGACTCGTGGTCGTTGCCCTAGCCGCGCTTGCGCTGCAACAGCAAGGAGTTTCCGACAACGAATAGGCTCGATGCGCCCATCGCGGCTGCCGCAAAGATTGGATTGACGATGCCGGCGGCGGCAAGCGGTACGAGCACGACGTTGTAAGCGAAAGCCCAGAACAGGTTCTGCTTGATCGTGCGCAGCGTTGCACGCGAAAGTTCGATGCCTGCCGCAACGGCGCGAGGATCGTTCGAAAGAATCGCCGCGTGCGCGGTTTCAATCGCGATCTCGGCGCCGCCGCCCATCGCAAGGCCGACGTCTGCATTTGCAAGCGCAGGCGCATCGTTGATGCCGTCGCCGACGAACGCGACGTTGTGATGAGCGTCGCGCAAACGCTGCACGATCTCCGCTTTGCCTTCGGGCGAGACGCGCGCGTGCCAGCCGTCCAAATGCAGGCGCTCGGCAATTGCTTGCGTCGGCGCAGGTGCGTCGCCGCTGACCATCTGCACCGCAATGCCGTCGCGCTGCAAACGCGACACGGCTTCGGGTGCTTCCGGGCGAATCGCATCGCCGAGATCGATCGCGCCGAGCGCGCGGCTCTGCGCGGCAACGTACACGCGAGTCGCATCGCCGCCGGCAAGGCCGTCGAGGGCGATGCCGCTGCGCAGCATCATATCCTCGTTGCCGGCCAAATACGGCACGCCGTCGATCGTGCCGGCGATGCCGGCGCCACGCTCGGCGCGAATGCTCGCAGCCGGCGGCAAGGAAATACCGCGATCGCGCGCCGCGCGTACGATCGCTGCCGCAAGGGGATGAGTCGATGCGCGTTCGAGTGCCGCAGCGGCCGCCAGCACGTCGCGTTCGGAATATTCCGGTGCCGCGTGGATCGCGAGCACTTCGGGTTTGCCGATCGTCAGTGTTCCGGTTTTGTCGAAGAGTACCGTACGTACCGCACCGAGTCGCTCGACGGCGTCCGCGTCGCGAAACAGCAGCCCGCGACGCGCGCCGGCGCCGACGGCGGCCATGATTGCCGTCGGCGTTGCAAGGCCGAGTGCGCACGGGCAGGCCACGACGAGGACTGCAACGGCCGCGGTAAATGCGCCGGCGAACGGATGATGCGTAAGCATCCATGCGGCGAACGTTATCAACGCCACGATGAGCATCGCGGGTACGAACACGCCGGCAGCCGCATCGGCAAGCCGCTGCACGCGAGGCGTGCTGCCTTGCGCGCGGCGCACTGCCTCGACGATCTTCGCAAGCGTCGTTCCGGCGCCGACGGTTTGCGCGCGCATGACGAGCGCGCCGTCGCCGTTGAGCGTGCCCTGCTTGAGCGCGTCGCCGGGGCCGACCGCGACCGGAATTGGTTCGCCGGTGAGCATCGACGCGTCTATCGCGCTAACACCGTCGATGACGATACCGTCCACCGGAATGCGTTCGCCTGCAGGGACGATGAGCGTCTGACCGGCCTGAACGGCGTCCACCGAAACCTTATGCGTATCGCCCGCGTCATCGCGTACGATCGCAACCGGGGGACGAAGATCGAGCAGCGCGCGTATCGCGCGATTGCTGCGTCCGCGCGCGGCGGCTTCCAGATATTTTCCGGCGAATACGAGCGTAACGATCGCGCTTGCGGTCTCGTAGTACGACGGCCGCATCACCAGCGTACTGTAAATCGAATAGCCGAACGCCGCCGACGAACCGAGCGAAACGAGCGTGTCCATGTTGCTCGCGCCGTGCCGCAGCGCCGCAATCGCGCCGCGATGAAATTCGCCGCCGACGACGAGCCATACCGGCAACGTCAGCGCAAGCATCACCCAGTCTTCGTACGCGAATTTCATTGGTGCCATGCCGAGGATGAGCGTCGGCACGAAAAGCGCGAACGCGAAGATCAGCAGCCGGCGTTTGCGCGCAATCTCCGCATCGCGCCTGCGCGCATCCTCGTCGGAGCTGCTGTCTCGTACCAGGGATGCGCCGTACCCGGCGCTCTCGACGGCCGCAACGAGCTGTTCGACCCGGACCGCGGGATCGTGAGTAATGCTGGCTCGCTCGGTCGCCAAATTTACCCGTGCGTCGCTCACGCCCGTAATTCTGCGCAGCGCTTTGCCTACGTGCGTGACGCACGACGCGCACGTCATGCCGGAAACCGCCAGTTCGGTCGTCTGCAGGCCGGCCGAGTCCGTGACCGTCACGCCAGTTCGTATCCCGCTTCGTCGAGCGCCGTCCGCAGCTCGTCGTCCGGTATCAGCCGGTCGGTTTCCAGACGGGCGCTTCCCGCCTCGAGGTCGGCGCTCGCCGAGCGGACGCCGGGCAACACGCTAAGCGCCTGGCTGACATGCCGTACACAATTTTGACACGTCATCCCGGTCACGCCGATGGTTTGAATCATGTTCCTGGTTTACGATGGATGCGGGACGGTCCCCGCACAAGCTTGAACCCTATGCACTGCGGCAGTGTTGCACGGGGTAACGGCGGACTGCCGATAGTTACTCTAGGTCTCGTTACAAGGGGAGGTTTTACCCTTACATGCATTGGCGTTTTCGCCGTGGGGCTTTGGCGATGGCTCTGGTTGCCACGCTCCCGCTCACCATCGGAGCCGCTCCGGCCACCAACTCGGCCGACGATCTTCGGCAAAGTTACGAACTGCTCACCACGACGTATTATTCGAAGGTCGATGCGCAGCGGCTGCTCGACGGCGCGCGCCAGGCGCTCGCGACGGAAGCTGCCAAACGTGGCGCACGCATCACGCCGCCCACGCTGCACGATACCGGCACCATGCAAGGCAACGTCAATGAGGTTTTGACGTCCATCGCGCGCATGCAGCCGGCCGTGCACGTTTCCAAGACGGAGCTGACGTATGCTGCCATCGACGGTATGGCCGATTCGCTCGGCGACCGCTACACCACGTTCTTCACGCCCGAAGAATTTCGCGAGTTCAATACGGAACTCGATCCCGATAAAATATCGGGCATCGGCGTGATGGTGCGCGAGGACGATGCGAGCAAATACATTTTAGCCGAATACGTCGTCCCCGGAACGCCCGCCGAAAAAGCCGGTTTACAGACCGGCGATCTCTTCACGAGCGTCGACGGCAAATCGCTCAAAGGCCTCAAGGCCGACGACGCTAGCGCACTCCTTCGCGGCAAGCCGGGAACGGTGGTGCACGTGACCGCAATGCGCGACGACAAACCGTTGCCTCCGATGGACATCACGCGCTCCGAAGTGCAGCCGCCGACGGTGATCTACAAGATGCTTCCGCAGCATGTCGGCTACATCTATATTCTTGCGTTCGGCCGCGACACGCCCGACGAGTTTTCCGTGGCGCTCGATCGTCTCGAGAAGCAGGACGTGCGCGCGTACGTGCTCGACTTGCGCGATGACGGCGGCGGGTATGTGAACTCGGCACTCGACATCAGCTCGAAGTTCATCAACGACAATCCGCTGCTGACGATCGAAGAGCGCGGGTCGCATACGACGACGGTCGATTCCGGCAGCGATGCGCTTCCGCCCAAGCCGATGGTCATACTCGTGAACCGGTATACCGCATCGGCATCGGAGATCACGGCGGGCGCACTTCAGGACGACGGTATCGGCGTGCTCGTGGGAGAGAAGACTTTCGGCAAGGGCGTCATGCAGTCGCTCACGCCGCTTCCGGACGGCGCCGCAATCAAGATCACGACGGCGCACTATCTAACGCCGAAGAATCGCGACATCAATCTCAAGGGCATCGAACCCGACTACGTCGTGGTGGAGAACAAAGACGCGCGTCTTGGCGAACTCGATCACGACGCGCAGCTCCAAGCGGCCGTCGGAATTCTGACGAAGAAAATCGCGGACGTCAAAAACTAACCGGTCAACTCACACTCAGCCGCCGACGGTGACGGAAAGCGTCGCCGTCCGGGGCTGCGGATTTGCCGGGTTGCTGTAATCGATGATGTACCGCGTGTCTTCGCTCGTCGTGATCGTGCACGTTCCGGTACCGATGGGTTTGACGTCGAATTCAGCGTTCGGACCAACGCCCTTTTGTTCGTCGTCCGTGTAGTTCGGCGGCGTGTCGCCGTTGTTGTTGTCGGGAGCGGGACTCAATATGCACGCGCCGCTCAATTGCATGCGGAAGAGTCCATCCCACGGCACCGGCGCATTTGCCGTACCCGGTGCGTACGTCGGGTCGTCGGCGACCAACACTTGGAACGGACGACGGGCGGGCACGCTCGTTCGGGAGCCGCCCTGCGGATCGCCCGCGACGCCGTTGCAGTCGACGCTCGGAGTAGCGGGGGCGCAAAGCCGAAGATCCTGCACGTTGCCGGCGATGAAGTTCTGGTACGTGGTCGGAACGCTGAACGCGGGAACGTTGCACTGACTCGCCGGCGTGCATGCAAAGCCTTGCGGGTTCCCATCCGGCTCGAAGATCGCTCTGTCGGGTTTCGGCGTGGTGATCGTAAACGTCACGATGTTGCCGAAGGTGATGTTTCCACTTGCCGGCGTGACGTTGCAATAAAACGACGGCGTTCCCACGAGCGGAATGCCTTGCAGCGGCGGAACCAGATGCCCATTGGAGTCGAACGCGTTGAAACATCCCGCGCTGTACGTCGTACCGCCGCTCGCCGTTTGGTATTGAAAATTTAGGCCGGACGGAAGATTCGAAGCATTCGCCGTGAGCGTCGTGGTGGATCCGGGAGCCACGGGAAACGCGACGTCGCTCGTGGAGGCTTCCGGCAGGATGACGATCTGCGACGTGCTTTTCGGCGCAAGCGTAAACGCTTGCACCGTGGGCGTAAACGTCACGACTCTGCCCTTCACCGTTGCGTCTCCCAACTTGACTGGAGTGACGACCGGCAACTGCGGCTGAATTTGATAGAACGAAGCGCCGAACAGCGGCTGCTGCGGTGCGCATGGCAGCGTGACCGAAAAACTTACGATACGAATGTGGATCGGAAAATCGAACGGATTGGAGATCGTGATCGTCGGAAACGACGGACACGAACTGCTTCGTAGACTGACCGCGGTGTCGGGTAATGCGCGATCCGAGTGGACGTTCATCGTGGCGGACGCGGCATTCTGCGTACGCAGCGCAAAGGTATGCGGCTGCAAGTCCGAGCCGAGAGTTTGCGGCGGGATTTGCGTGCGCGGACCGTTTCCGGTACAGGACGCGAGAAACGGCAACAAAAGCGCGCAAATACAAGCACAAGAGCGGATATATCCCATGGAAACCCCCGGTGGCAACACCCGCGGAATACTCCATACTAGCGCACAAGGCGGCGCTAGCACGATGGGCACTTCGTCCCGATTGCTTGCGAGTGTGCAGGCTAAGCGACATAATGGTAGGCGAAATGCAGGGCCATCGTGCGGTTTTCAAGCAAGCCGCCGAGCGCACGCCGTCTCTAGCTGCGCCCTGCTTTCTGTTTACCGACATCGAAGGCAGCACGGCGCGCTGGGAGCAGGACGCAGCTGCTATGCGGCAAGACCTGCGCCGTCACGACGAATTGCTGCGCCGCAACATCGAGCTGCACGGCGGCCGCGTTTTCAAAACGATCGGTGACGCGTTTTGCGCGGCGTTCACGAACGTCGACGATGCCGTGGCGGCTGCGCAGGACGCGCAACGCACACTCGCGGCCGAAGCCTTTCTCTCCGCCGGAACGCTGCGCGTACGTATGGCGGTGCACGTGGGAGAAGCCGAAGCGCGCGACGGCGACTACTTCGGACCCACGCTCAATCGCGTAGCGCGCTTACTCGCCACCGCGCACGGCGGGCAAGTGCTGCTTTCGAGTGCGGCTGCGCAAGCGCTGCAGGATGATTCGCGGCTGCGCGATCTCGGACGCCATCGCCTCAAAGATCTGATCGCTCCCGAACGCGTATTTCAACTCGTTGCCGACGGTGTGCGCGACGAGTTTCCTCCTCTGCGATCGCTCACGGTACTCGTAAACAATCTACCGCAGCAGACGACGTCGTTCGTGGGCAGAGAAGAGGACATCACGGCGATCGAGGAGCTGTTTTCGCGAGGACGTCTGGTCACACTCTGCGGATCGGGCGGCGTCGGAAAGACTCGCTGCTCGCTGCAAGTTGCCGCCGAGATGGTGGAGCGCTTTGCCGACGGCGTGTGGTTCGTCGATCTCGCGGCGCTATCCGACGGCTCGTTCGTCGATGCCACGATTGCGCGCGTGTTCGATCTGCAGGAAGCGCCGAACGCACCGGCGCTCGAAGTGCTTACCGGACATTTGCGCACAAAGTCGCTGCTGCTGATCCTCGACAATTGCGAACACGTAATCGATGCAACTGCGATCGCCGCTGCATCGATTGCGCGGCATTGCCCAGACGTCTTGCTGCTTTGCACGAGCCGAGCAGCCCTGAACGTCGGCGGCGAACGCGTTTATCGCCTACCGTCGCTCTCTGTTTCCGAGGCGGGCATGCTTTTCGAGGAGCGCGCGCGCATCGTGAACCCGCACTTCGAAGTGACCGACGCAAACGCGCGCGCGGTTGGCGCGATTTGTTCCCGGCTCGACGGCATTCCGCTTGCGATTGAACTGGCCGCCGCGCGCTTGCGCTCGCTTACGCCCGATCAACTTCTGCGTAAGTTGGACGAGCGGCTGCGTTTGCTTACCGGCGGTGACCGCGCGGCGCTGCCGCGCCAGCAAACGATGCGAGCGCTGATCGATTGGAGCTACGACCTGCTCGCGGAGAACGAACGCGCAGTGCTGCAGCGGCTCTCCGTCTTTGCGGGCGGCTTTAGCGCGGACGACGCCGCAAGCATATGCGCGCAGGACGACATGGATGAAATCGAATTCCTCGACCTGCTCGATTCCCTCGTCGACAAGTCTCTCGTGTCGGTCGAGCCCAGGGGCGAATTGAATCGGTTCCATTTGCTCGAAATGACGCGCGAATATGCGCGCGAAAAACTCGAGGAGTCCGGCAACGCGCAGCACATACTCGCCGCGCATGCGCGCAGCTACGCCGTCTTTGCCGAAGCGCTCGATGCGCGTTTCGAAAGTACGCCGCGCACGGAGTGGCTCCGCGAAGCGGAGAGCGAGGTGGAGAATCTGCGCGCGGCGATGACCTGGGCGTTCGGAGAGAGCGGAGACGCCGCAGTAGGGTTGGATATCGTCGTCATGCTGCCGCGCATCTTCGGCGTTCTGGCGCCAGCTGAAGGCATGCGCTGGGTTCGCACGGCACTCGAAAAGATCACCGGCTCGACGCCGCTGCTGGTCGTCGCCGGCGTCGAACTCGCGCACGCGAGCTTCGCTTCCGTGTTCAATCAATTTTCAACGGCTTTGGCTGCCGGGCAGCGCGCCGTACACGCGTTCATACAACTGCAGCAGTCCGTAGGTCTTGCAGACGCGCAGCGGCTGGTCGGGCGTTCGCTGTTGTATCTGGGGCGCGTCGACGAAGGCGAATCGCTTCTCCAGGAGTCGCTGGCGGCACATCAAGCATCGGGCTCGACGCGAATCGCCGGCGTGCTCGGCGACCTCGCTGTCGCACGCGCGCTCAAAGGCGATCTGAACGGCGCCCGCGGTTTGTTCGCTCGTGCATCGGCGGTTTTCGCGCAGGAAGCGGACCATTCCAAAGCGGCGATCACCGCGGCAACGCTTGCGGAAGCGGAGTTCATGGCCGGCAACGCGCGTGAGGCGCTGCAACTCGCGGAGGAAGCATTGCACTCGGCGCGCGGCATCGGGCGGCACCGTACTGCGGCCGCGATTTTAGGAAATATGGCGGCGTATCACCTGCGGCTCGGTGAGTGCGAACCCGCAAGCGCGCACGCGCGCGAAGCGATAGAGATTTGCCGCGTCGTGCAGCCCGACAAAGTTTCGCTGATCTTCGCGCTGCAGCACCTCGCCGCGTCCGCGGCGCTGGACCGGTACGACGATGCTGCTGCGGCGGCGATCAATCGCGCGCGAGCGGCGCATTTACTAGGTTTTGCGGACGCGCACCTCACCCAACTAGAAGTTACACGCGAGCACACGGAACAAAGCACGTACGATGCGGCGATCGCGGCACTGCGCGAGCATTTCCCGCAAGACGAGCTCGACGTGATGCTCGCCGCCGGGCGGCATTGGACCGAGGAGCGCGCGATAGCCGAGGCCGCTGCCGTGTAGGAGCGCGTTTGCGTGTGCGACCCCTAACGCGCGGTCGCCTGGGTATCCGGATGGTCGGTTGCGACCCAGGGGTCATCCATTGCAACTCGCGCCGTCGCCGCCGGAAAGTAGCCGCGCGGATTTCGCTGCAGCCACGCTCGCGCGCGTGAATCCAAATACTCGAAGTCGTGATACTGAAAGTCGCCGCGCGAACGGCGCATGATCGCGATTGCGGGCGCGGTCTGCTTCCAGCAGTACACGATCAGACGAGCGAAGAGATCCATGAACGTCTCTTCGGAGACGAGCCGGTGCTTGACCAGCGTGCCGATCGTGTTGAACCAATTGCACACCGTCAGCTCGGGATGAACGTCGGCGTCGATGAAACCGATGGTCTCCAATTCGCGGCGGTACGCGGCGTCGCTCATTCGCAGCGGCAGATCTTCTTGAATGTAGCGCAAAGCCGCCTGAAGGTGGGCGGCGCGAAAGTCCTGCTCGAGGGAGAGCAGCGCCTCGAGCTGATTTCCCGCGCGCATGTGTCGCAGCTGGATGAGCGCAGCCACCGCACTCGCGCTAATCACCAGCAGCGTGCCGAGGGCGGCCCAGGCGCTTACCGTTTCGGCGTTCATGCTGGAGGATTTCGCTGCGGCAGGCGCATCTCTCTGCGGCTACTGCGAGATCAGCCGCATCCGTAGTTCGACGGGCAGGCCTTGCCGCCGTCGAACGTCGTACCGTAAACGTTGCCTGCGGCATCGACGAAAAGCGTATCGCACGTGAACGGCCCGAGCGTCTGGAAGAGCGCCGTTTCGGTATATTCCGTCGTCGACGGCGTGAGTTTGAAAACCGTGTCGAAACTGCCCCGTGCGGTAAAGTACAGGTCGCCCGCAGCATTCACGATCGTTACGGCCGGCCAGTTCGGAATACGACCGGCCTGCAACTCCGGAAACGCGTAGAACGTACTTTCGATGCTTGCCGCGGCGAGAACCGCGTTTTGCGAACTGCCGTCCTGCGGCGGCATCAAGGCGCCGTACTCTGCGCGACCGCAAGAGGCGAGAATGAAGGCAGCGGCGAGGATCAAGGCTTTGCGCATTTTGTCCTCCGCTCATCACCGCGCGAACAAGCGTAGGGCGAACCAAGCAGCGTGAAAAGATTCAAAAGAACCATCGGGGCGTTCAGCAAGTAAACGTCAGGCGCGCTCTACCTAATTTTCGGTATCCCCTACGAGCCCCAACGACCCGTACACTTTGTCTCACGGGCGGGGTGACCCGTTGCTTTGTTTTGAGGGGAAAGTCGGAATGAAGAAACTCTTTCTGGTAATCAGCTTGGCTGCCGTCGGAATCTTGACGCCCTCGTGCGCCAAGAACGGTACCTCGCCCATGCCGCCCGTCGCCGGAAGCATGCAGGGAGCGAGCTCCCAGAGCGCCGCTGCAGCTTCGAACGTTCCGCAAGGCTGGGCGGCGACTGCAACGCAAGCCGTCGCAATCGGCGGCGGAACGACAAAATCTTTGTCGGCGCAGGTATTGCCCGACACCGTGCCGCTGCGCATCGTCGTCGGGCTCAGCATGCGGGATCCGAAGGGTGCGCAAGAACTCGTTCGCAACCAATACACGCCTGGCGGCTCCTCGTTCCACGCGTGGCTCTCGCCGTCTCAATTCACCGCGATGTTCAATCCAACTGCTCAGCAAGCGGGCGCAGTGGCTTCGTATTTGCGGCAGCAAGGTCTAACGAACGTGACGATCGAGCCCAATAATTTGATTGTAAGCGCTACGGGTTCCGCTTCACGCGTTGCGTCGGCGTTTCATACCTCCATTCGCACGACGACGTCGAACGGCCAACTCGTCTACGGCAACGTTTCGCCTGCGCTCGTTCCCGCACAATTTCAAGGACTCGTCATAGCGGTGCTAGGCCTCAACAACGCCTACCAGATGCACACGCACATACTGAAGACGGAGCACCCGCGGATGTTGGCTCCAACACTTGCGGGGACTGCTGCAGTAACGGCTGCGGGAACTCCGCCGCCGTGCCTGCAAGTCGTGAACGGCGTCTGCGAAGGCGGTGAATACGGTCCGCCCCAATATCAGACCGCATATGACGCGAGTAAAACAGCGTGTCCAAACACCTGCAGCGGTTCGAACACGTCGGTCGCCGTCATGGCGGAAGGCAATGTAAGTCAGGTGCTGACGGACTTGCGCACCGCCGAGGCGTTCTGGCATCTTCCCAAAGTTCCGTACTCCGTTCGCAAAGTCGGCGTGTCGGGCGTCGATACGTCAGGCTTGGACGAATGGGACTTGGACACGCAGATTTCCAGCGGAATCGCGGGAACCGTCAAAGAGCTGTACGTCTACGATACGACATCGCTCAGTGATTCCGACATCGCGCTCGAGTACAGCCATTGGGTCAACGATGATCTGGCACAAGCGGGCAACTCGTCATTCGGCGAGCCTGAAAGTGTGGCGTTTGCCGATGGATCTATGACGATCGACGATGAAGAACTCAATCAAGCCGCGTCTCAAGGAATGACGATGTTCGCTTCCACCGGCGACAATGGCGAAGGATGTCCGGTGATCGCGGCAACGGGCGCGCCGAACACCGGCGTTCCCGAAGTTTGCTATCCGGCGGCATCGCCGTACGCCGTTGCCGTGGGCGGGACGACGCTGGATACCAATGCGGACGGTTCGGAGCCGGGTTCCTACTACGGCGAGCACGTCTGGATCGGAACCGGTGGCGGCATCAGCGTTCATGAGACGGCTCCATATTGGCAGACGAACGGCATTTGCGCGGGATGCACCGCCGGTCGCGGCATCGCAGACATTTCGATGTGCGCCGACAACAACGGATGCCCAATGGACGTTTTCGTGAGCGGCGCGCAAACCGGCGTCGGCGGCACGAGCCTCTCTTCGCCGATGTCGATGGGCATTTGGGCGCGCTTGGAAACGCATTTCTATAATAGGCTCGGCTTTGCGGCGCCGGTCTACTACGGTGTCTACGCTCACTACGAACCGTGTCCGCTGGGATCGACCGGTTGCGTGCCGGCCGGCGAACCCGGCTCGGATACGGCCGCGTTGCCTCCGGATACGACCGCTCCCATCGGCGGTTTCCATGACATCCTCATCGGATCGAACGGCATTCCAAGCTCGGCAGCGCCCGGATGGGATACGCCGACCGGACTCGGTTCGATCGATTACTGCGTCATGCAGCAAGACATCGCGAACTCATCCTTCTCCGGCCACTAGGCCCGCGCGCCAAATAAAAACGCCGTCGATTCGACGGCGTTTTTATTTGGCCTAAACGGCCGGCACGCTAGTGGACGCTTACAGACGCCGTCCTCTTGACCCAGGCAGGAAACGTCTTGTCGGGCGTAACGTCGATGTCTTTTCCTTTGACCATGTTGTGGGCGAAAAGTCCGAGCGGCCCGAGCGCAATCGTTGCAGCAATCGTTGCCGTCGAAGCTTTGCCTTTTTCGGAGTTGCCTTTCACACTGCTGTCTTCCGTCAGCGACACCAGTGAGCCGTCGACGGCGTGAATCGCATCAAACGCAAGCGTCATCTTACCGGCGCTTTTCCCTTGGGCTTTACTGGCATTGATGACGTGCCCGGAACCGAGAGCGCCTTTCGAAATCACCACGTGATTGCCCACGAGGACGGGCGCGGCGGCCTCGAATGCGAAACGTTGGCCCGCAGTCGCAGTGCCCGATGATAACGCGTGCACGACGCGCACTTGAACCTGTGTGCCTACCGCCAGGTTGACGGTCGCGGCAAATGCGGTGAGCGGAAAAACAAAAGCGAGAAATGCACAAGTCGCAGAGAGTAAAATGCGCATTATAAACCTCCATTGGCGAGGTGTAAGTTTCGCTCGTAAGGTCTTCGCCGCGGTTCGAAAGGCCACCGGGCCGGCGGTTGCTCTCTTGCTAGTTCCGGCGCGCTTCGCCGGCGCGATAGCGATACACGATGCGACCCTTCGTCAAATCGTATGGCGAAAGTTCGACGTCGACGCGGTCTCCCGGAAGAATCTTGATGTGGTGCCGGCGCAGCCGGCCGGCAATGTGAGCCAGAATGATGTGGCCGTTGTCGAGTTCGACGGAAAACGTCGTGCTCGGAAACACCTGTTTGATGCTCCCGAACACCTCGAGCGGTGCTTCGCGGTTGTCTTCAACCGGCTTCGCTTTCGATGCGCGGGGCTTTGTATTGCGGTTGCGAGTTGCGATAAGGAGCTCCTTTTTGGTGATACAAAGCAAGAGCATCTCACGGAGCGGCTCTTGCTGCAAGACCGGCAACCCCGGCGCCGTCCGAATGGTTGCAAGCGGGAGGGTCCTCCTGCGGCGCGCCGCCGTCGCAGGGCCGCGTTCGTCCGTCAAGGAGACGGGGCGCCTGCACCTGAACCGCACAACCGCGCCTCCCTTACAAATAGGCCGTCGCGTTGTTGCTGGCACCGATTTTGCTCCGATTCCTCGTGAAGCGGGGCTTTTTGTGCCTGCCAGCGTCCTTCAGTGATCGAAAATGCACCGAAATGCGAGGCGGACAAGCGTCAAAACGAGGGTCAAGAAAAGCCAGCGAAACAGCGCACTTTTGGCTGCGACTGGGACTCGCGGGATCGTGTCCCATCCCGTGGTGTATGAAAGGGCCGCCCTCCTAGAGTAAGAGAGCGGCCATCGTGGCTTTCGGCGAAGGTTGTTTTTGCAAAAGAAACTTCCGACACGAAAGGGCCCACGATGACCAAGACCAGTATCGCATTGACAGAGCTCGCTGAAAAGGGGGCGGACGTCGATCTGGTACGTGACATGCTGCAGTTTGCCGCCCAGCGCCTCATGGAGGTCGACGTCGAAGAGCTCTGCGGAGCCAAGTACGGCGAGCGCGACGAGAGCCGGCAGAATGCGCGCAACGGCTTTCGCGACCGACTCTGGGAGACGCGCAGCGGCGCTATCGACCTGCGGATTCCTAAACTTCGCAAGGGAAGCTATTTCCCGGGCTTTCTCGAGCCGCGCCGCACCGCTGAAAAAGCGCTAACGGCGGTACAAGAGGCGTACATCCAGGGCATCTCAACGCGCTCGGTCGACGCGCTTGCGCAAGCGATGGGTATGACCGTCATTTCGAAAAGCCAAGTGTCGCGCTTGTGTGCCGAAATCGATGAACGCGTCAACGCATTCTTGAATCGGCCGATCGAATGCGACTGGCCGTATTTGTGGATCGACGCGACGTACGTAAAAACGCGCCAATCGGGCCGTATCGTTTCTGTCGCCGTAATAATCGCCGTCGGGGTCAACACCGATGGCACGCGGGAATTATTGGGACTTACGGTCGGTCCAAGCGAAGCAGAGCCTTTCTGGACCGACTTTCTGCGCAGTTTGAGTCGACGCGGTATGCGCGGTGTAAAACTCGTGATTTCCGATTCGCACGTCGGCCTTAAAGCCGCGATCGCCAAGGTTTTCAAGGCGACGTGGCAACGGTGCCGCGTGCACTTCATGCGCAACGCACTGGCCTACGCCGGCAAGGGTCAACGGCAGATGGTGCTCGCACTCATCAATACCGTTTTCGCCCAAGAAACGGCCGAAGCAGCGCACGCGCCGTGTTCCCGAAGCTCTCCGCGATGATGGACGACGCGGAGAACGACGTACTTGTGTTCATGGACTTTCCGAAAGCGCACCGCAAGCAGATCGCTTCAACGAATCCGTTAGAACGCATGAACGCCGAGATCAAGCGACGTACCGATGTCATCGGGATCTTCCCGAACGATGCAGCGATTGTTCGGCTCGTGGGGGCGTTGCTGCTTGAGCAGAACGACGAATGGCAGTTGCAGAGGCGGTACATGCAGTTAGAGGGCATGAACGCCGTCAGCGACAATCAGACCGCCAGGCTTTCAGCGGTAATCACTGGCTTGCCCACCTCGCCGAGCCGCGGTTCATACACCACGTGCCGGGACACAATCATGTTGTCGACACGACTTGCAATCGTAAACCCTTGAATGTCTCGTCGAAGCGCATTTTTAGAGCGAGCGGACGCCGCCGACAAAAGGTTACACAAACCTCTAAAAACCGGCGTTTTCCTGTTTCGCAACTAATATTGATGTTGCCCGGTTCAATGGTGGTGGAATAACAATTCCGAAAGATGGAAAAAATGGATCTCACCCAAACGACGCCGCGTAGCGTTCGAGAGAAACTCCTTGGACTCGTGCAACTCGCGCGAACCACCGATAAAGCCAAAGCCTTAGCGCTCGGCAATCTCGGCGAATACGAGTATCCTTCTGCAATGGATGACGGCCTGTTCGAGTTTCTTGGCATGAAAGGCTCCGAATTTCTTGAGTTCGTCAAGGTCGCCAAGAGCGATGCCGAGATCGCGAGCTATACAAGAGGGTTCGTCGAAAAGAAATCGCCTGACGAAATCATTTCGTTTAACGAGCGCTGGATGGCTAGCACTCCCAAAGGCGAATCACTCGAGCGTTTCAGAGCCCTGCGCGCGCACATCGCTCCCGAGCGGACCGACGTAACGACGTGGCCTGACCTACTGGACCTCGATGAAGGCCGAAGCGTTGCCCGACGCGAGCCGGCGAAAAGTTACACAAAAACCGAGTAACTGCGCTGAATCGAGCGGGTGCAAAAAAGAAAGGCCTGAAGGCCGCGAGGTTTTCAGGGCTTTCTGCTTGGCCTCCGCGTTGCTATTCCGCGAGTTTTAGAGCATACTAGGATATCATCGGTACTACACGCCGTCCGGCAAATGACTTGACCGCACGATGTGCCTTTAGAAAGAGAATAATATGTCGGACGTACTTATAGCTGCGATCGCGCAAACAAACGACGTTGCGCAGATCGAAGAGACATTAGCGCGATGCATTGGTCTGGACATGAACCGCGTAACGGTGTGCAAAAAAGACGCGGTGCGTGAAGCGTCCGCACCCTTACGAACACATTTTATCCCGTTTAGCGGCTCAACGGTTACGTCGGGAACGCACGGCACCAATGTGCCCGGGATGGGAACGACATTGGCGCTGGGCTCATACTTAGCGGATAACCGTATCAATCACCTTAAAGATATCGGAATATCCTACGACGCGGCCCTCTATTACAACATCGCGATCGATGAAGGGCGCTGTGTCGTGACCTACGTCACGGGCACGGAAGATGCAACATCCATCGAGGCACAGTTTCGCGCTTGCGGATTCGTAAAGGTACGCCGCTTTGAATCGGCCGAAAAAGCCGCGGTGGGATCCGGCACTGGGGCTCTATGACGCAGTTGGATCGCGCATGGCTACGCGTAAATGATGCCGCTCAAGAAATCCTCGTGCACGAGCGCTTCCTGACGTCAAAGGACGCACAAAGCATCGTCTCGGGGATTTTGCTTCGCGAACGTGGCGAATGTCCGACGACCGGGGCCGTTGATCTTCTAGCTGCTCACCTCAAAAAATTGGTTGCGCAAGGCAGGCTGCCCACGTTCCACTGACGGGACGCGCACGCCTCTGTCAGGGGAAACACGCTACGACGATTGCGATGTCGTCTTGTGCTCGGCCGCCGCAGAAATGTCGAGTTGCTAGCAGCAGACTATCGGCTTGCTCCTGAGCCGACAGAGCATGATTGCTTTCAATCCAGCTCATGATGTCGTCCCGTTTGATGAATTCACCGTTCACCGCGCGTGCCTCGGTAACTCCATCGGTGGTGACGATTAACGTCGAACCGCCCGGCTGCAAATAGACCAATCGCTGATGAAAGAGTTTGTGCGACTCTTCAAATACGCCCACGATGGGTGCGGTGGGCGGCAGCAATACCGCTAACTGGTGTGGGTTCAGGAGTATTACCGCTTCGTGACCGGCAGACGCGTACGTCATAATACGATGCTCGGGATCGATTATTCCCAAAAAGACGCTGACGAACGAATCGGGTTCCACGTGGTCGAACGCCGACGTTTCGATATACAGCACGTTTAGATTTCGCAATACTTGCGCCGGCGTAAATCCGGCGGACACGTACGCTCGAAGGCCGTATTTTACGAGCGCGGCGCGCGATGCGGCCTGCGAACCCTTACCGGAGATGTCAGCGATTGAAATGGCGACAGATCCATTGTTGAACTGATAAACGTCGATAAGGTCGCCGCCGACGCGCACGTCGTCGTCAGCAAGAAGGTATGCCGTCCCAATATCGACGCCGGGAACGGGTGGGAACCGATGCGCGTAAAGGTGGTCCACCAGAATGCGAGCCGCGGTGTCACCCGCCAGCGTACTGACCGAACCGAATAAGCGAGGCGCAAGCTCCGTGGTCGCGTCGCTCGGCATGTCGTTAATTCCCGTCCAGCGGAGAGGCGAAAACGGGATCGGTATAACAACCTGTGCGGATCGCGCTTTGCAGGCCGGCGATCATATGTTGCGTGCTGCTTCCACTCGAAAACACGCCGTTCGCACCGGCCATGTGGCACTGCTTGGCCCAACTACTCTGCAGGTTCGAAGACACAACTGCAATTGCGCATTCCGGTAATACGAAACGGAGCTGCCTGATGGACTCGAGTTTATTGCTGGGGATATGGTCGACGTCGATCATCAGTACACGGGGAGCGTACGTGCGGAGCTTCGTGACGCGCACGTCTTTCGAGCACTGTGGATAATCGTAGCCGGCCCCGACCAGCACTTTGCTGAATAGGTTCGCGACGGCCTCGTCACTGCTTAGGATGGCACATCTGTTGTGCTCCATGGTGGTTACCTTGCTATCCGCTTTACCGGACGGGCTGACCTCGGTCCTTGATCGCCCAAAGCGCGCCTGTGGAGAAGGCCATACCTATTTTCTCACGATTTTGCTATGCTTGCTATCGTGATAATCATGGAGAGAAGCGGCCCCGCAATCCTTTGAAAATCAACAAGCGTATCCGTCTCGACGAGTCGGATTTGGCCGCAATTCAAAGCCTCGCGGAACGAGACCCTGCGCGCGATCTGATTGCCGAGATATTGAGGGTCGTTCGTGTTTCGCACTGGAGCTTCGCGCGCTTCGGGAACAATGGACCTAGGGATCAGATGATTTCGTCCCAGGACGCGGATGATAGACGGGAAGAGTTCGAACACCTCCGAGAAGAGCTTCTGCTGCAACGTGAACGGACGACAACGGGTCCCAGACTGGCAGCGACGCTCGCCGCATTCCCAGAGCCGTATGTTAGCGGCGTCACGTTAGTGTTCGCCGACAGTCGCAGAGAGTTCGGAGTGTTGAGTCTGCTGCGCACGGAGGACCTCGGCCCATTTACTTCGGTGGAAATCCAGGCGCTCGCGCTCGCCCTAGATTCCTCGACGGACCGCCTTTCCGGCCTGACCATCGCAGACGATCCTCACCACGAGGTCCCAGCCGCTGCGCTCGATCAACCGGTAATGCACGTTTTGGACCGAGATCTCAGGGTGGTACTTACCTGGGATGCGCAAGGCGAGCGTGACGCAGCCACCACGGCGATCCACGCCCGGCTCGCGCAGCGCCTGCCGCCGATC
The DNA here is from genome assembly GCA_035294905.1 of Vulcanimicrobiaceae bacterium. Classification (GTDB taxonomy): domain Bacteria; phylum Vulcanimicrobiota; class Vulcanimicrobiia; order Vulcanimicrobiales; family Vulcanimicrobiaceae; genus DATGJX01. Next base: position 51,608 of record DATGJX010000163.1, read on the forward strand.
ATAGAGGAAGCTGTGCGCAAACTTATCGAGGCGTGGACGTCCGATCCCGCTACTCAGCGCATGGGAGTGGCACACCCGCTTCCCTTCCTTACCGTTCGTACGCAGCCGCTGACCGGCCCCACCGGACTATTTGTTGGCGTTTTACTCGAGCGCGCGCCGGGAGGCGAGGTTTTTAGCAAAGCGGCGCATGCGTACAAACTCTCGCCGCGTGAACTTCAAGCGCTGGCCTTAATGTTGCCGGGAGCAACCTTGAACGAGATCGCTGACCAGATGCAGATCACATCCTCCACAGTACAAGATCACATTAAGAGTATGCTCGACAAGACCGGATCGCGCAATCGATCGGAGCTTGTAGCGAAGCTCCTAAATCCTCGCAGGAACATCGCGTAATCAGGATTGGACGGCTTGTTCCGGGCCGAACGGGTGCTATCCCCGGATTTCACGATAGTGCGCGATACGCGGAAGTACTATGATTGACCTCGCAGGTATTTGCGCCCGGAGGTGTCTGCTTGAATCTTCGCACCCCCTGTCGAAGTACGCGAAGGAGAGTCTCGTGTTTCTCTCGCTAGGATTCTTGCCGGTCTATCTTGTCCTGCTGATATTGATCGTTTCTAGTGTCAAAATTCTACGTGAATACGAACGCGCCGTCGTGTTTCGTCTGGGGCGCTTTCAAGGGGTCAAGGGTCCAGGGCTCATCCTCATCCTCCCGTTTGTTCAGCAGATCGTGCGGGTGGATTTGCGCACGGTCGTGATGGAAGTTCCCGCTCAAGATGTGATCTCGCGCGACAACGTTTCGTTGAAGGTCGATGCAATACTGTACTTCCGCGTCATGGACGCGCAGAAAGCGATCATCCAGGTCGAGAACTATCTAGGTGCGACCAACATGCTTGCGCAAACAACATTGCGCTCCGTACTCGGTCAGCATGAACTCGATGAGATGCTCGCAAAGCGAGATGAACTTAATGCCGACGTTCAAAGCACGCTGGACGTTCAAACCGAAAGCTGGGGCATTAAAGTCATCAGCGTCGAGATTCGAGAAGTGACGCTTACCGAAAATATGATCCGCGCGATCGCCAAGCAAGCCGAAGCAGAGCGCGACCGGCGCGCAAAAGTCATTCACGCACAGGCTGAGTTTCAAGCGGCGCAGACACTGCTGGATGCGGCGAAAATTCTTTCAGTGGACCCGGCAGCCATGCAGTTGCGCTACCTGCAAACGCTTACAGAGGTTGGTAGCGAGCAGAATTCGACAATTGTATTCCCGATGCCGATCGATCTCATCAAGCCGTTCCTTCAGATCATGCAGAGGCATGCGAACGATGCATCGCTCGCATCGAACGGCGCAAAAGCACTGACTTAAGCCTGGGGAAAAAGCTGCAACGGTTACCTTTCCAGCCTAAAATTGGAAAAATCGACTTGCCGAACCAGCGTCTCCCCTTCGTATCCGAGGACGCGTACGGGGAGACTGCTTGTCGTTGAGATATCGACGATTTCACGCGTCAGACCCATATCGGTGGCGGAAGAGCTTGGAATAAGCGTCACGGCTTCCGTGGGGACGCCATCGATGGAGGGGCCCGAAGCCTCA
>DATGJX010000164.1:0-22058 GCA_035294905.1 Vulcanimicrobiaceae bacterium
GGGGCGGATGCGCTTCATGTTCGCCTTGAGGCGATTGCGTTCGTCCGCCGACTCGATCTTGCGCGAGACGCCGCTGTACTTGCCGGTCGGCATCAGGATGAGGTAACGGCCGGGCAGCGAGATGTTCGTGCTGATGCGCGCGCCTTTGAGGCCGCGCGGCTCTTTGACGATCTGCACGAGCACGTCGTCGCCGCGATTGACCTTTTCGCTGATCGTCCAGCCGCTGCGCCCTTGCGTAATCTCGACGTCGCCGATGTTGAGCGGCGTCTTGTTGATGTCGTCGACGTACAGGAACGCGTTGCGCCCCAACCCGATGTCGACGAAGCTCGCGCCCATGCCGGGCAGGACGTTCTGAACTTTTCCTTTGTAGATCGAGCCGATGACTTTCTCTTCGCGCTCGATGTAAATTTCTGCGAGGACGTTGTCCTCAAGTATTGCGACCCGGTTCTCCCACGGATCGCTCGAGATCAAAATCTCGGTCGACAATAGCTACCTAGCCTTTACAGCTCGGCGCCGGACTCCAACCGGTAAACTCCTCCGCGAGGGCGGCGCTCGCATCCAATCGCATCGCCCGCAGCCCGGCGGACGGTTCGATTTCCTGCGGCAGCCGCGCCCCCAGCGGGCTACGCTAGCCAGCCCTGGCGCTCGAAAAAACTCTCATGACCCTCGCCGACACCATAGCTGCGAGCCTCGGTCCCGGGTCAGGGGCTCAGGTTCCCGCCGCCCGGCGGCCGGACCTTCCCTGTCCGCCGCCGCGGCCGTCTTGTCGCTCTTGATTTGCTACTGCGGCTTCCACCGTACGTGACCGCCGACGTTGAATCGCCTGCTCACGGCGAACGCTCGTTTAATACGCCGGAGGAGCGTAGACGTTGAACGTCAGCGCGGCGCGTTCGCCGCGGTTTGTGAAGCGGTGCGGCACGTTGCGGCGCACGATGGTCGAATCCCCCGCGTGCATGATAAACGAACGCTCGCCGATCTCCGCGACGAGCTCTCCCTCGATCACGTACAGCACTTGCTCGCTGTCGGGGTGCTCGTTCTCTTTCGCGCCGCTTGCTTCGCCGGGTCCGATCGACATGACCGCCGTTTGCGCGCGCTCCGCGGTTTGCAGCACCGAGAACCAGGACTGGGATTCGAGGACGTTCGAGACATTCATGATTTCACACTATTCCCAATTCGCAGCATTCGATAGATTTCGCGCTCCTTCGTACGGCTGCCGACGTCGATCTCGACCATCTGCAAGCCGGCGCAATCTTGCAGCGTTTCGAAGTGCCGGACGTTGAGTTGCGTCATACCGGTAATATGCAGCTCGCGCAGTCGTGGAAGCGCGGCAAGCGGGTCCAGCTCGAACACCTGCTCGAGCCCGTGCAGGTGGAGTTTCTCGAGCTTGTGCAGCGCGCGCAGCGGTGAGAGCGTGCTCGCATCGAGCGCTCGAAGTTCGAGTTCGCGAAGACCGTGCAGGGCGTCCAATGTGTGCAGGTCGTAGCTCCCGTGCGCAAGCGCGAGCGACTGCAAGTTTTCGCCGCATGCCAATGTCCGCAGATCGAACGGCGGGGTATTTTCGAGCATGAGCGATCGCAGCCGCGTCAACGCCTGGAGCGCAGCGAGCGAACCGCGCGTTCCACGCAGTTCGAGCGTGCGCAGCTGCGGCAACTTCGAAACGAAGTCCAATTGCAGCTGCATCGCCCCGAGCCGCAGTGACTGCAGCGCCGACAGCGTCGCAAGCGTACTCGCGTGCTGCAGCCGGTGTACGTCTATCGTGAGATCGCGCAGTGACGTGAAGCGCTTTAATTGAGCCGCATCGAAGCCGCTGCGAAACCCGTGTACGCGAAGCTGCACCGCGGGATACGCCTCCATGAACTGAGCGAGCCGCTCGAGATCCGCAGCATCGAGCGGCGTGCTGAACTGCAGGCGGCCGCCGCGTTCGATTGCTCGCAAGCGTTCGCGATCGATCGGCGAGCGGAGCTCGCAAAGGCTCTGCACGCGCGGCGACGGCTCGCCGCCGATCCGCCGCCGCAAAAGCGCTTCCGCTTCGTGCGCGCTTGCGAACCGCGCATCGGCAAGCGCCGCTGCGCTTTGCGCGTCGATGGCGCGCCGTTCGACGATTTGCAGCGTAGCGGGATCGTAACGCACTTGCGTCCACGCATCGCCGAACGCGCCGCGCGATGCAAACGCCGGAAAGGGCCACGCATCGCGATCGAACCCGAGGGACGTCGCGACGATCGGCCAGCGCGCCTGTTCGATTGGCGCCGCGCCGAAGAGCAGCGCGGCGAGCGCATCGTGCGGGCGAAGCGCGCGCAGCCGCTCATGCGTTACCGCTTGACTCGATGGAACTGCAAAGAAATAGCCGTAGAGCCGCGATTGGCAGGCCCGGGCGATCAACGCAACCACATCCGTGTCGCCGCCGAGCGGAACGCGGATCCAATCGCCGGTTTTATACCGTCTTTTCATTCTAACGGGCACATCCGCGCTACGCGCTGCGCGCCCCCCCACGGGCAAAGCCCGCGGGGTCCCCGGCCTTCGGCCATAAGCACTTTTACTAATCAGGCCCTAATCGTACGTGCATCGCGGGGTCAATTCGGAATAGAAGAAACGCGTAAAGATCGAAAGATGTTCGTATAAGCTCGGGTCGTCGGACGACGTTGCCACGATGCCGCGCGTCACGGCGTCGTCGTATTGCCGGTCTCGCTCGGTATCGCTGGGGCCGAGCAAGTGAAAATGCTCGATGCCAAGGCCGGAGCGCACGGTGAGAACGCTGTCGTCGACGAGATCGCCGCTACGGTAAGGCTCGATGGAAAGCGTACCGCAGTCGCTCCCGTCCTGCGTAATCGCGAAATCACCGGAACTCGGCATGTCGTCGGATGCGATCAAATCGTAATGCGCGTGTTTTGCGGTGCCGTCGCCGGTCCTCGAAACGCGCCAAACGTCGTAAGAGGCTCGCCGGTCACCCGCAACGATGATAATCCGGCGTGTGACGCCGATTCTCCGTGCATCGACAATGTAGTAACCTGGCTGCAGCGGCCGCTTTGGCGGAGCACTGCAAGCCGCCGCCATAGCGGCGACCGCCGTCAGTACGATGGCTGGCGACACTCGGTTCATAAGCAATACTTCGCCGCGCGCGCGCGAATACTCTGGTCATGAAAGATGCGCGGCGCTCGACGTCCGGACGCCGAAGCGGGCAACGCTTCGACGCGGATCACGGCGTGGTAACCGAAGCGCTGCTGTTCCTGGGCGAACTCGACCCCGAAGCGATCGGCGCCGCGATCGACGATGCAACGCATTATGAACCGACACCCGTCAAGGAGTGCCGCGCGCTGCTCGACGCGCTGCCGCCGGTGGACGGGTGGAAGTTCGTCGACGTGGGCGCCGGTATGGGACGCGTGCTGATGCTTGCAAGTTTGCGGCCGTTCCGCCAGATCGTCGGGGTCGAAGTTTCGGGCGCGCTTAGCGAGCTGGCGCGCGAAAATCTGGTTCGCTGGCGCCGCGCACACGACCATTTGGCTTGCAAGGATCTGCGTATCGTTTGCGCCGATGCGGCGTCCTACGCGTTTGGCCGCGGCGAACTCGTCGTCTATCTTTACAATCCGTTCGGCGAACGGACGCTCGCACGGATCATCGAAGGGCTGGCGGCGCGAGAAGACGCTTGCGTCGTCGTGTACCACACACCTGTGAACCGCACCGTACTGGATGAACACGCGCGATTCGAGCTCCTGACCGATCTCGAGTTCGGCGCGATTTACCGGCTGCGCGCTTAGGCGTTCCCTAGCATCCCGCGATCTCTTTGCGCGTAGACATTCAGCAGCATCCCGACGGCGGCGAAGTCGGTAATGATCGCCGAGCCGCCGTAGGACATGAACGGCAGCGGAATGCCGGTGATGGGCATGATGCCGATGGTCATGCCGACGTTCACGATGATGTGGAACGCAAACATGCCGACGATTCCGGCCGCGAGCAGAAAGCCGAACTTGTCGCGCGCCGCGAGCATCGCTTGGACGCCGCCGTAGAGCAGGCCGACATAGAAGACGATCAGCACGAGCGCACCGATGAAGCCGAGTTCCTCGGCGACCACCGTGAAGATGAAATCGCGTGAGTGCTCGGGTACGAAATTGAGTTGCGTCTGCGTGCCGTGATGCAGCCCGCGGCCGAACCACTCGCCGCTGCCGACGGCGATCTTCGATTGATTCAAATTGTAGCCGGCGCCTTGCGGATCGGCCTTCGGGTTGAGAAAGACGAGCAGACGCGCCTTCTGAAACGGCTTGAGAATGAAGTTCGTGCCCACGGTGAAAGCCGCGGTGCCCACGACGCCGGCGGCGTACAACCAAAAATATCCCACCTTCTCCAGACCGAAGAAGAGTTGCGTCGAGAGGATTGCGAGCAACACGAGTGTCGTGCCCAGGTCCGGCTGCTTCACGATGAGCAGCGCAGGAATGCCGACCGCAACGAGCGGACGCGCGAGATCTTCGAGCCGGTTGAACGGCCATTTGCACAGGCCCCACGCGACGAAGATCGCGAGGATCAGCTTCGCGGGCTCAGATGGTTGAAATTCACCGAGCGGACCGAGCGAAATCCAGCGCTGCGCGCCGAGCGCATTATGTCCGCCGCGCAACACGAATGCGAGCAGCACGAGATTGATACCGTACAACCACGGCGCCCATGTTTGAAAGTTGCGGTAGTCGAGGCGCGAGAAGAGGTACATGACCCCAACGCCGACGACCGAGTAAAACATTTGTTTCTTGTATTCCGACCCCGCACCGGGTGAATGCAAATTCGCCGATTGAATTGCGATAAAGCCGAAGAGCGTCAACGCGAATGCTGACGCAATCAGATACCAATTGACGTTTCGGAGATATCGCCGCGTCTCGTACGGCAGGGCGATGGTGGCCATTTCCCCGGTTATCGGCGGATTGCGGCACATCTCCCTTTCAAGCGGCACGCTTGCCCGCTTGTGCGAGCGCACAATCAGGCGCGGGCCCTTTTCCGCGCTGGATTCCCGCGCGCTCCACCGGCGCGGATGAAAAGACCGCGTCGAGCACGATACTGTGTGTGTTTCAGACCCGGTGTGACGAAATGGCCGCCTTGCCGGGCGGCCATTTCGACTACCTGCGTAGTTCTAATTTTTGCGCTTCGATCGAGAGGTGCTCGAGCAGGTCAGAAAGGTCGTAAAGCGGGCGGTGCCCTCGCGAGATATCCGCGTCGTCCTCGCCGTTCAGAAACGCCTGATCGCCAAGTTCGATCGCGATATCATGCAAATGTTCGCTCAACGGCTGATCCCCAAAGTCAAAGACCTTCCCCGCAAGTTTCATAGAGCCACTCCTCGCAAGCGAGATCCAGGATCTCGCGGGCGGCGCACGCTACTCCTTCACTGTGGAGAATGCGCCTCGGGAAAACGCCAGGAGCGATGTGCGTGCCAAGGCAGCATTTTGCCAATGGCTGTCGGAACATGGCTATTCCGACGCGCGAGTCGCCGCGTCGCCGGCTGACGTGTCGGCGCAGAAGGATGGGCAGCAGTGGCTCTGCGGCGGCGCAAGATCCCGTACATTTCCGATTCGTCATCGCATATCAGCGCGAAAGCGAATGGCGTTTCGATCTTTACACGCCCGAAGAGTTCATGGCGTTGAGCTCGGTGCCGCCGTTCAAAATCTACTTTAGCGTCCCCCTGGACGGTCGAACCGCGCGCGAACGCTCTAAACATTCGAAAAAAGTTCACCTAACCAAAACGCGCCTTCGCCGCCTTAGTGAACAGTTCGACGAGCTGCGCAAACTAGACTAGCCGCCTCGACTACGCTCGGCGATGCTTCGATGCCTCAGCATGACACGAAGCGAAAGCCGCTCGAACTCGAGCGGCTTTTGATTTTTTACGTGGCCGGTGCCGGGGAGCCGGTTTGCGGTGCGGCGCCGTTTTGGTGCTGCGTGGATTTGCGACGTCTGCGCCGGCGCTGCCCGTTGCCGTTTGCGGGTGTCGGCGAGGCCTCGACGTTGCTCGGCCGTGCTTCGACAGGCTCAGCATGACCAATGCCCTCAGCATGGTGCTGTCCGGCATTAGGTGCGGCCTCGTCATCTTTCTTCGTGCCGTTGCCGCCGTTGCGATTGACGCCGGTGATCGGAATGTTTGCGAGCATGGCGAGCGCTTTGTCCTGATGCTCGAAATGCACGTCGATCTTTTCGCGATCGACCTCGACGTATCGTGAAATCACATCCACGAGGTCGCGCTTCATCGCGTCGATCATTTCCGGCGCAAGCGAGAGATGATCGGACATGAGCACCAGTCGCAGCCGTTCCTTCGCGGTAGCGCCGGAGCTGTGCCGTCCGAACAGCTTGTTGAGGAATTCGATCATTTGCGTCCTCCGAAGAACGCACCCAGTTTGCTCATGAACGACTCTTTGTACTCGACGGTCGGCGCAGGGACGTCTTCTCCGGCAATGCGCGCGGCGATCGCGTGATACGCTGCCGCGGTTTGCGAATCGGTGCGCAGCGCGAGCGGCTCACCCTTGTTGGTCGAGACGATAACCTCGGGTTCGTCCGCGATCACGCCGAGCAGCGGCAGGCGCAGAATCGAATTGACGTCGTCGACGGAGAGCATTTTGCCTTTCTTGACGAGCTGCGCGCGCACGCGATTGATGATGAGCTGCGGTGAAAATGCATTGCCGAGCAGTCCGACCACGCGATCGACGTCGCGAACGGCCGAGACTTCCGGCGTGCACACGACGATCGCCTCTTGCGCGCCGACGACCGCGTTCTTGAAGCCCTTTTCGATACCGGCCGGGCAGTCGATGAGCACGTATTCGAAGCGTTCGCGCAGCGATTCGATCAGCGCGCGCATCTTCTCGGTGTCGACGTCGTCTTTCTCGCGGGTTTGCGCGGCCGCAAGCAAATAGAGCGTCGACGAGTGCTTATCTCGCACGAGCGCTTCGTCCAGGCCGACCGCCTCTTCCAAAACATCGAGCACGTGATGCTTCACGCGGCTCTCCAGGCCCATCACGATGTCGAGATTGCGCAACCCGACGTCCGCGTCGACGAGCACCACTTTTGCGCCGCGTTTGGCCAGTGCCGTTCCCAAATTTGCCGTCGTCGTGGTTTTGCCGACGCCGCCTTTGCCCGACGTAATGACGATCGCACGTCCCAGACTCACTTGCTGCGAAGTAGAGTCCGGCTGATTGTCATCCTGAGCTTGTCGAAGGACATGCATGCTAGCCTGCTTTCAACGCGCCGAGCAGACGCCCGAAGAATCCGGTGTTGTCCAAATTGGTGAACGGTACGAGCTCGCCTTCCAAACGGCGCGCGACCTTGTCGTAAATGACGCGCAAGCGATTGGTCTCGTTCAGCACGACCGGCTCACCTTTGTTCGTCGTATCGATGACCTCTTCGTCGTCGGGCACGATGCCGAGCAGTTCGGCCGAAAGAATCTCGCACACGTCGTCGACGGAAAGCATGTCGCCCGTACGCACCATATCCGGCCGAATGCGGTTGATGATGAGGCGAACGGGCATTTCGCGCTCGGCGAGCTTGCCGATGACGCGATCCGCGTCGCGAATCGCGCTCACTTCCGGTGTCGTCACGACGATCGCTTCACCGGCGCCGGCGACCGCGTTGCGGAAACCCGCTTCGATGCCCGCCGGGCAATCGATGAGCGCGTAGTCGCACAGTGCGGCAAGCTCATCGACGATGGCCGCCATCTGCACTTCGCTCACCGCGTCTTTGTCACGCGTCTGCGCCGCGGGCAGAATCGAGAGCGACTCGAAGCGTTTGTCCTTGATGAGCGCTTGGCGCAGCTGGCAGCGTCCTTCGATGACCTCGACCAGATCGAAAACGATGCGCTTTTCCAGACCGAGCACCAAATCGAGATTGCGCAACCCGATGTCCGCGTCGACGAGGATCACGCGATGCCCGCGCTTGGCCAGCGCCGCTCCGACGTTCACAGTCGTCGTCGTTTTGCCGACGCCGCCCTTGCCGGAGGTAAAAACAATCTTGCGCGCGCTCATGACGGTGCTCTCCCCCTCGGAAAGATGGCGATGCGATCGTCGTGAACGCACGCTGTTTCTGGATGTATCGGCGTCCGCACGCGATCTCCCGCATCCGCGGCGATGAACGCGGCGATGCGCAGCTGCGTCGGCGCGAGTTCGATCGCGTGAACGCGCGCGGATGCATCACCTTGCGCACCTGCATGTGCGACGCCGCGCAGCGCGCCGAAGACGACGATATCGCCGCTCGCAACCAATTCCGCACCGGGGTTGACGTCGCCAATGACGACGATATTGCCGACGTGCGAGAGCGCTTGCCCGCCGCGCAGGGTACCGACGTGATACAACGTTCCCGGCGCGCTCGGTTCGATGTGTAAATTGACGGCGGGCTGCGGCTGCGCGATGATTGCGCGTCGAACGCTCGCTTCGCCGCGTTTGCGGCGGTCCGCGATGTCGGCGCGCGCGCCGTCGAAGTCGGCGACCAGCGAGCGCGCCGCGTCCGAAAGTTGAACTTCGCGTTTCGGACGCAGCGCACGGCGCCGTGCAAGCTCTTCACCACCATCGTCCAGCACCATGAATCGCAAACCCGCGGCAGTCGCTAGCGGTTCAAGGTCAAGACCGCCGGACAGCGCCTCCAGGGCGATTCCATGGCCGTGCAAGACGCCGCGCAAGCGCTCGAGTTGCTCGTTCGAAAGACTCGAGTGTCCCAGCGCGGCAGTGGCCGGGCTCCCGGCATAAAATCCCGGACGCTCGGCGAGCTTGCTCTGCAGTTCGGCAAGGACGTCCTCGAAATCACGTCCTCCCAGCGCAATTTCCAGTCCGAGCCCCTTGCCCCGCAACACCGCCATCACCGCGCCGGGTTCGAATGGGCGGGGCCGGGCCCTGCGGCCCTCCACAGCCGGCTCACAAGTTCTTTCGCTTATCCACAGATCGTTCACAAATCCGTTCCGGGAATGCTTGGTAACGCAGGAAGCGCCCCGCGCGTTCTTGGAGTGCCTTTCCCTGTAACATCCGCCCGCTGCAGCGGGTAGAGGAATAAGACGTCTATGCTCCGCCGAATCATCCCGATCGCCGTCATCATCTCAATGCTCGGTGCCATGTGCCCGTCACCCGCGCTTGCACTTTCAACGCAAGGCGAAATCGAGATGGGCCGTGAGTACGATCAACAGATCGTCGAGAGCAGTGTCGTGGAAAGCGACCCGCTGCTCAACGAATGGGTGCAGCAGGTCTCGCAAAAACTCTGGGCGGAGACCGCGCGTAAAGACGTCCCGTACAATATCAAAATTTTGAAGGAGAACGACATCAATGCGTTCTCCACGCTCGGCGGATACGTGTACGTCAACACCGGTCTGCTCGACTTCGTGCAGTCCGACGACGAACTTGCCGGCGTCATCGGCCATGAAACGGGCCACATCGAGCGCCGGCACGCCGTTACGATGCAGACCAAAGCGAACATCTTGAGTCTGCTGCTCGGCGTCGCATCGCTCTTCTCGCCGTTCATCTATAACTTCGGCAATCTGCTGCAAGCGGGTGCGCTCGCAAAGATGTCGCGTTTGGACGAGCTGCAGGCGGACCGTTACGGTCTGCTGCTGATGTCGCGCGCCGGATACGATCCGCAAGGCATGCTCACGATGCAGCAGCACTTGATGGCCGTCGACGCCGATCATAACGACCTCGTCTCCAAATACTTCGAGGATCACCCCGGCGGTGCTTCGCGCGTTGCACATTTGCTCGGCTATCCCGAACTCGATCCGACCAAGACGACCGACCCGGAGCGTTTGGTTTGGGCGCTGCACGATCTCGACGAAGCGCGCTATAGCGTCGCGAATTCCGAACTCGATACGATCCTGAAAAAAGATCCGAACAACCAGCAAGCATTGCTGGCACTCGGTCAGACGCAGCTCGCGCTCGGTCAGACGAGCAAGAGCGAGCAGACGTTAGGCGAGCTCGCGCAAAGCACCTCACCGCAAGTGAAAGCCGTCGTACAAGAACGTATGGAGGCGCTGCGCGAGATGGAAGTGCATCGCGTCGATCTCACGCGCCCGAATCTCAGTTCGCTGCGCGACAAACTGAAAGATGCGAACGACGTTCAGTCGCAAGCGGCCGCGCAAATCGCCGCGCGTCACGACGAAGGGCACAGCCAGCTTCAATCGCTGCAAAACCGCCTGCAGACCATCGAATACGAGATTCCGGATTTCAGCCGCATTCAAATCAAACCGGGCTCGCGTCTGCAAGCCGTTGAGCGCAGTTTGAACGGCATGGCGCGTTCGGTGAACAGCGCCATCGAGGATTCTTCGGAGGCGATCGATCAGGTCGGGTCGCTCGATCAGAAGACGAATAAGCCCAACGGTCTGCTCAAAGAGAACGCGGACATTCTCTCCGAGATGCAGTCGCCGCTGAACATGACGCCAATCCCGTCCGACTCGATTGCGGTTTTTCCGCAGTATCCGGAGATGCTCGACGAACTCAGTTCCGCGGACGGCGACATGGTACGCGCAGTCGATGCGGGGCGCGCCGCAGCGATGCAGCTCGACGACGGCCTCGCCGACCTCGACGCGTTCATCAAGCGCTTACAAGAAGTGCAGCTGAACTACTTCAACGACATCAGTCAGATGGACTACGATTCGCTCGTGCCCTACATGCAGAAGGCGCAGCAATCGCTAGGCCAGGCCGCTGTGTCCGCATCGCAAGCGACGCAACTCTACAACATGGCGCGGTCCCGCCAGCTGGAAGCACGGATTACGATGCTCGGCGTGGGTACCTCGCAGCAGCGCTATGCGACGCTGCAGCACGCGATCAACGTGCGCTGGAACGTCGACGACTTGAGCTACCTCGACATGCTGCACGACGACGTGACGCCCGGTGAATTGACCGCCGCTTCAATCGTTGCCGCGGATACCAAGACGACGCCGCAATCGATCCTTCGCGAGGCGCACGAATCGCACCGCAGCGTCGTCGACGTCGCGAATGCCCGCGGCATGCATGCATTCGCGCTGGAAGTGTTTTTGGGATTGATCTATCTCGACTACACCGACAATCCCGAGACTGAAGCGCATCCCAACGGCACGACTCGCCGCCAGGCGGAAGGGAGCGACGCGTAAGACATGGCAGCGGCGACCGGCGACATCCTGCGGCTCGTTCGTAAGGGCATCGACGTCAAGATGGTGCACGCGAACGTGCGCAAGCCGTTCCGGTTTTACCTGTGCGGCGATCCCGCGCTGATAGCGCAGATGCGCACGTTTCTGCTCTCCGGACACGCCGACGACTCCGTCCCGATGGAAGCTGCGGCGTGTCTGGAGACCATCAACCCCGGAATCGCGCAACCCACGTTCGCGAGTGAAGCGCGCGTGGTGCTTTTTCTCGGCCACGGCGGCGAGGTCTCGGGAGCCACAATCGCGCCGATTCGAGCGCTGAATCTGCCGATTATCGCGATCACGGTCGATGAAGAGGCGCAACCGTCCGGACCGTCATCGCCGCCGCCGCGCGGCCAATTCGCCGAATACACCGTTCCTGCGCTCACGCGCGATGCGCTGCGCGGTCGCGTCTTGCCGCATATCGTCGAAGTGTGCAAAGGGGTGGAGATTGCAGTCGGCCGCTGCCTGCCGCCGCTGCGCGAGAGCGTCGCCGCGAAACTGACACGCGACGCGGCGAACAACGCGCTGAAGATCTCGCTCGCGAGCGCCGTGGTCGATCACATTCCGATCGTCGGGTTGGTGGCGGGTGTGTTCGCATCCGCGGGCGACATGGTGGCGATAACGGGCATTCAGATGATGCTCATGCTGCATATCGAAGCGGCGTACGGCAGAGATCCGGACGTGCAGCGTTTGTGGCAGTTGCTGCCGGTCATCGGGGGCGGGTTCGGCTGGCGAACGCTCGCGCGCGAACTTTCCGGATTCATTCCTGTTGCGGGCATCGCGATCAAAGGCGCAATTGCCTATGCCGGTACGATCGTCGTCGGCGAAGGCGTCACGTTTTACTACGAGCACGGCCGCCACATGAGCAGCGGCCAGGCGCGTACGCTCTACGAAAACACGAAAAACGAAGCGATGACCTTCGCGCGCGACGTCGTCTCGCGGTTCACGAAACGGCGTTAAGCCGCTCCAGCAGCGCTTCGTCGTCGAGATATTGCAAGTCGCGCGAGATGCGCGGCCGCACGCGATCCGCAATCTGCGAAGCAAGATTATGCCGCGAATGCGCCGACATAGCGTCCCGGCGCGCCATGAAGCGCGCAATCAGCGCGTGCTCCTCATCGGTAATCATTGCCGCGCGCGGTTGCTCGGCGTCGGCGCGTTCGCGAATCGCCGCTAAACTGTGCGAGCGAGCGTCGCGAACGACGATCGTGCCCGCAGCCATGTCGCCAAGCCGCTTGTTTTCGGGCGAGATTAGCGTCGCCGCGGCACTGATTGCATAAAGCCCCAACGCAAATTCGCCGACGCGAACCAGATTGCGGATCAGCGACCCAGCAAGGTCTAACGGATAACCGCCGTCGCGCACGACGCGAATGCCTAGCACCTTTTTGCCCGGCGTTTGTCCGTTCCAAAACGCTTCGAACGCAATGAAGTACCCGAAGAACACGAGGAACACGATCGTCACGATCACGGCGATCACGACGGACTCCAGCGTGCTCGCGGAGATCGAACTCTTGACCGGTGTCTTTCCGCCATACGATCCGATCAGCGCAAATCCCCAAAAGATTGCCGACAGGATCAGCACCTGCAGCGTCATGTCCAGCACCAGCGCGAGAAAGCGGCTGCCCAAACCGGCCAACTCGTACGAGAAGGCGATGCTTTCCGGCGTCCGGACGCTAACCGATCGATCCATTTTGAAAGGCGCTTCGGCCTAGCCTCCGCGCCCCCCGCTTCACGGGGACCCCATACCTCATGGCGCTCAACACACTGCTGGCGTGAGCTCTCCCCGAGGGCGCCGCGATAATTCGGCCGAAGCGCCTTTTCAAATGCAACAACGCGAGTTCGTTCGGAAACGCGGTGCGGCGTGGGAACGGCTGGAAGCGCTGCTCGCGCAGACGGGACGCGGCGGACTGCGCGGTTTGCCGGCCGCGGAACTTTTCGAACTGGGACGCCTGTACCGATGGACGACCTCCGATCTCGCATACGCGCAAGGTCACCAGTTCGATCCGCAGCTCGTGCATTATTTGAATCGTTTGACGGCGCGCGCCCACGCCCACGTGTACGGCTCGACGGTGGAGAGCGGCCGTGAGCGTATCGCGCGTTTCTTTACGCACACGTTTCCCGCCGAGTTCCGGCGATCGTGGCCGTACATCGGTCTCTGCATCGCGCTGACGATCCTCTGGGCTGCGGTCGCTTACGCCATCGTCGCCCACGATCCGTCGAATGCGTACGCGTTGCTGCCGGAATCCATCGTGCCGGCGCATATCACCAAGAGCTTGCACGATTCCAACTTTGCCTTTACGCCGGATGCATCCGCGATGATGTCATCGCTGATCATCACCAACAACGTGCGCGTCGCGATCCTCACGTTTGCCGCGGGCATCGTGACGCTTGGCGCCGGAACCCTCTACCTCGTCATCTTCAACGCCGTCATGTTAGGGGCACTCGGCGCGCTTTTCGCGCACGCCGGCTTCGGCGTCGATTTTTGGGCGACGGTCGCGCCGCACGGGTTCATCGAATTGACGGCGATTCAAGTCGCGGGCGGCGCCGGTCTGCTCATGGCGGCCGGCGTGCTGTTGCCCGGGAGGCTGCGGCGGCGCGATGCGCTCGCGCAGAACAGCCGGCGCGCCGGTGTTCTCATTGCGGGCGTCGCGGCGATGCTTTGCGTAGCCGGAACGATCGAAGCCTTTTTCTCTCCGCTGCGCTTTCCGGCCGACGTTCGGGCAAGCGTCGGCATCATCACGGCATTTGCGCTGATTGCTTACTTCGGCTTCGCCGGACGCGGGTATAAGCGCGGGCATGAATGACGACGTCGAAATAACGCCGGAAGAGCGCTTGCACGATCTCGCGCGCGCCTACGTGCATTTGCGCGAAGGTTCGGGCGGCATCGCCGATCCGCAAAAGGCGGCGGCGCTGGCGCAGCTGAGCATCGCGATGAGCCTGCTGGAGCGCGAGTACGCCGAGGGTGAGTACGAGGAGAGCGGCGAGGACGAAGAAGACGAAGAGGACGACGATTTCTAGCCTTATAACAAGCCGCGCTGTTTGATTTGCAGGTAGCGGTCGATCAGCGCCGTCGTCAACGAACGCGCCGGCACGTCAATCACCTGCACGCCGAGCCGTGACAGCAGCGCTGCCGCGGTGCGCCGTTCGTCCTGCAGTTCCAGCGCCACTGCCGTCGCGTAGACCTCGCCGGCGCCTTGCGGCGATGCATTCAAACGCCGCTCGATTGCCGCGTCGTTCATGAATGCGCACACCACCAGATGCCTGCGCGCGAACGTTCCGAGCTGAGCGAGCACCGCGCTTTGTGCGACCGGGTCGATCACGTCGGTAAAGAAGACGACCAGACTGCGCTTGTGCACGTGCGCGCGAAGGTACGCAAACGCCGCGTCGTAGTCCGATTCCTCGAAGCGCGGCTCGAGGCCGTGCAATTCGGCCGCAATCCGGCTGCTCGAACGGCCGCTCCGGCGGGGCGCGTATGCGCGGAGAATCTCTGCGGCGAATGCAACGACGCCGACCTTGTCGTTTGCGAGCGAGGCGACGGCGGCAACCGATAAGGCTGCGGTGACGGCAAAATCGAATTTGCGCTGCTCGTCTACACGCGGCGTCATCAGGCGTCCGGCATCGAGCACGATCATGACGTTCTGCGTGCGCTCGACCTCGTATTGCGCCACCATGACGCGGCCTCGGCGCGCGCTCGCCTTCCAATCGATCGCGCGGAACGGATCGCCGGGCGCCCAGTCGCGAACGGTTTCGGGTTCGGTGCCCATCCCGCGCAGTTTCATGCGCCGAAGGCCCGCTTCGATGACGCGGTTGCGCATGTGTAGTCTGCCGTAGCGCTCGACTGCGGAAAGATCGGGATAGACGCGCACCGATTGCTCCTGCATGCGGCGCGCGCGGCGGCGCAGCAAACCGATGCGGTTTTCGTGCCAATAATACAACATGCCGATCTGAGCAGAGCCGCGAGCTACGGGTGCGACGGCGCGTTCGAGGCGCAGTTCGCTGCGAGGCGGAACGGACGCGCTCACTTCGTCGTCGTCGTAGCGCAAAAGTGCGAGCGGCGCCTCGATGATGCCGACGCGCACGACTTGACCCGCGTAATTTCTCAGGTCGTATGCAATGACGCCGTTGCGGCGCAAGGAAAACGGCTGCGGCTCCGCACGCTCAACGGCTATGCGCGCGCCTTGCGGCCCAACGATCGCGTCGAGGACGGCCGCCGCCACGAACAGACCTGCGGCCGCGAGCGCAATTGGAACGATTGCCGGTAGCGCTCCACCCACAGCGAAAAGCAGCGCAACGAGTGCGAGCGCTACGTAACCGCGCGGAGCGATCCAAATCGGCAGCCACAACCGATCACGCAGTCGCGTCACGCGGCACCGGAACCGATTGAAGTATCTCTTCGAGAATACCGCTCGCGCGCACGCCGTCGATCTCCGCTTGCGGCTGGACGATGAGCCGGTGCGGTAAGACAAGCGGCGCGACGCTTTTCACGTCGTCCGGTGTCGCAAAGGCGCGCGCATCGATGGCTGCCGCGGCTTGCGCGGCTAGGAGCAATGAAACTGCCGCCCGCGGGCTCGCGCCGAGCGCGAGCTGGCGGTGCGCGCGCGTCGCCGCAACGATCTCGTAAATGTACCGCTGCACGCCCGCGGAGACGTGAACTTGGCGCACCTGTTCCTGCGCGTGGATAACTTCGTCAGGGCGCGCCAGCGGCGCCGTCCGCTCCGGCTCGATCCTGCGTGCGTCGAACCCCTGCGTCACGCGCGCCAGGAGCTGCAACTCCTGATCTTCATGCGGATACGTCGCTTCGACCTTTACGAGAAAGCGATCCAACTGCGCCTCAGGCAGCGGATACGTGCCTTCGTATTCAATCGGGTTCTGCGTCGCGCATACGAAGAACGGCACCGGCAGTTCGAGCGGCACTCCGTCGATCGTCACGCGCGCCTCTTCCATCGCTTCGAGCAAGGCCGCTTGCGTCTTCGGTGGCGTGCGGTTGATCTCGTCGGCGAGCAGCACGTTGGTGAAGACCGGACCTGTGCGCGTGCTGAATTGCGCCGTTTGCGGATTGAAGACCGTCGTGCCGACGACGTCGGCGGGCAAGAGATCCGGCGTGAATTGAATGCGCCGGTATTGCGCGCCGAGCAGCGAGGCCAGCGCCCGCACCGCGAGCGTTTTCCCGGTGCCCGGAACGCCTTCGATGAGCGCGTGTCCGCGCGAAAACAGCGCGACGAGCAACGCGAACGTCGTGCGTTCACCGCCGACGATGACGTCCTGCATGCCTTGCGTAATGCGCTGCGCGAGTTCGTGTGCGCTGCCGGTCAGCATCCGTAATCCTTTCGCACCCGTTCGAAGACGCGCCCGGCTGCGAGCAGCTCGTGCGCCCCAGGACGCGGGGTTGATTCCAAAGTTCGTAGTTCACGCAGCAACACCCGTGCGAGTTCGTCCCCGTGGGCGCGATGCGAAAGAACCTGTTCGCAGTGAGCGCGGATTCGCGCGATCGCTTCCGCTGCCGCACCGCCGCGCTCGAGCATGCGCGCGAGCGAGGCAATGTAGGCACTCGAGTCGCGCTCCTCGGGCGCCTGCGCATCGTACGGCGGCGCAAACGGCAGATTCGCTCCAACCACGCCGAGCAGCACGGCGGCCGCCGCAATCGCGATGGCGATGCGCATCGACAACGGGAGCACGTTCCAAAACGTGGTGCCCGCTGCGTAACCGTAGACGCGCTCGTCGAATTGCACGGGCCCCGGACCGAATACCGCAAGGGCGACGCGCGCGTTGGCGCGCTGCGAAAGATGGAGATTGTCGAACGCGCTCGCGCTCGAGAACAGTGCGATGCTCCCTTTGCCGCGCTGAAACAGGAGCGCGACGGCATTCGTCTTGGAACGCAGCAGCGTGGCACGATCGCTCGTGCATGCCGGCGCGTATCCCGCCCAAAACGTTCCGGCTACCGCGCTTGCGTGAAGCGCGCGAACGAACGCGCATCCGGTCGTGGCAACCTTGCGCGAGGAGGCGTTGCGCGGCGCTGGAAGGAGGAGCGCGCGCTGCGCTGCTTGCGAAAGATCGGCATCGAGCAGCACGAGCCGGCCGCCGCGGCGCACCCAAGTGTCGAGTTCCGCCAAGGAACTGCGCGACGGTGCCGCCGCGCTCAAAGCACCGTCGCCGGCGATCACGAGTGCGCCGCGCGAGGATTCGAGCTCACCGATGGGCCGCTCGAAGCGCTGCGCGCGCACGCCCTCTCCCGCAAGCAAATCGTACAGCGCGGCGTATCCGTTGGGACCCGTATCGTACGTCGAAGGGACGCTTATCTGTGCGGCTTGCTGCGACCCGCGCAGCCACGCCAGTGCCGTGAGCAGCACCACTGCAGCCGCGAGAATCGCCACGTCGAACGCGGCTTTACGCGGCATTGCCTTGCGCCGCAGTCAGCGCGGCGTACGCCGCTTCGGCGTCATTCCACTGTGCGTGCGAAACACGATCTTCTGCGTACACGGCCGCGGTGAAGCCCCGCGCAATGGTGTCGAATGCGGCGCTCAGCGCGAACGCATGCGCGCGCACGTCCGCGCGGCACTCGTTCACCGTGCGCGCCGGATCGTCGCGCAGCACGCCGCGCGCGTCCAGCGTAGAGAGCGCCGCGCGAAACAGCAGCGCAACAGCCGCCGCATAGGCACCCTCATGCGCGGCGCGTTGCGCGGCCGCTTGCAATTCGCGCGGATCGGCGTGAACGGGTAACGCATGGGCGTTCTCGCTTTGCGCTGCGGCCCCGTCGCGCACGACTCCCAGCAGCAAACGCACCGCAAAGACGATGAAAACGATGATGGCCGCGCCGATGAGCACGTCGCCGGTCGCGAGGCTCACCTCTTTGCCGACGTGCACGTGACGAGCAAATACGTCCAGCAACTGATTCCAGCGGTCTGCAACCCATTGCCGAAGCGTATCCCACCACGTATGCGCGGGCGGCGCCTGAACGCGCACGCGAAAACGCGGCTCCGAAAGAATCCGCCGCGCAAGGGCGGCTGCATCGTGCGGGGGCGCCTGCGCGCCGAGCTGCCGCAGCGAGCTCACGGCGTAGAAACGGCGGTTTGCGGCAGGTCGTGAATCTGCGCCTGCAGATCGATGCCTTCGCGGCGCACGCGCACGTCGAAGTAGTAGACCGTGAGCAGCACGCTCACAAATGCGCTGGTGATAAGCGACACCACGGCGTTCACCGCGATATACAGCAGCGGCATATGCACCATCTCGAAAAGCACCGCGACGCCCATTGCAACCGCCGAAAGTCCGATGTAAATCGCCATTAGCGCAAGACAAACCAGCAGGGCACGCAGCAACTCGCTGCGATTGAAAACGAGCCCGAATCCACGCAGGATCGCGCCGCCTCCGCCGGTCTGCTCGTTGCCGAGCGCGTTGAACGCAAACCCGAACGCGAGGTAGCATAACAGCATCGACAAGAACCACGCGAGCGTAATGATGCCGGCAACGACGATGGCGACGATGCCGAGTGCGGTGGACAACCGGACGAACAAGAACGCGATGAAGAAGGCCGTAAACATCAAGAACATACCGGCGAAGACCAGTACCAGCAACACCGCGAATTGACCGAGCAGTGCGAGGGCAATGGCCCCCAGGCGCCGTGCCGCCCGCGCATAGCACGCCGTCCACTCGGGACGCTCACCGCGGTAGAGATCGCCGATTGCCGAAGCAATCGCGACGAGCATGAAACTGTTGAGCACGATGCTCAGCGGAATCGCCGCAAAAAACAACGCCGTTTCAAAACCGCTGCTTTGCGGCATCGGCGCTTTGCCGGGATGCTGAATTTGATCGAGGATCTGCAGGAACGTGGCGCTTTGGTGCAGCCCGGCAACGAATTGAACGACTGCAAGCGGCAACGCGACGACCAGCGCGATCAGCGAGACCACGGCAAAGTTGCGAACGTATAGCGTGACGGCGCGATCGAAAATCTCACCCAGCGATAACGGCCGCAGCAGCGCCGGGTCACCCGGTTGGTGCATTTACGCGGTTTCTTGAGGATTTGCGCCGTATCCTATGGTAGTTCACACCCATGGAAGTCCTCGGCGAGCTCTCCGCCATCTGGCGCTATCCCATGAAGAGTCTGGCTGCGCAGCCGCTCGAACAAACGGCCGTCGAGGCGGACGGAATTCCCGGTGACCGCGCAGCCGCGCTGTTCATCCGCAGCGGGCATGCTCGCGCCGGCAAGACCTTCCGCGGAAAAGAACACCATCTACTCCATACGACGGCCGACGCGCAATCTGCGGTCGAGATGGCGGCGCGCGAAGGCGTGCAGCTCGACGTGCGCGCCGAGCCGGGCACGCGCTATTTCGACGACGCACCCGTCTCGCTGATCTTCGACCGCTGGATCGCCGAAGTGGAACGAGCGCTCGAGATGCCGCTCGATCCGCGGCGCTGGCGTCCGAATTTTTACGCCAAAGCCACGGACGGCTTCACGCTTCGCGAGCAGGACCTGCTCGGGCGCGCCGTGAGCATCGGCGAGGTCGTGCTGCGCGTGCGCGATACCATCGGGCGCTGCGTCACGACGACGTACGACGTTCAGAGCGGCGAGCGCGACGACGAGGTGCTGATCTACGTCGCGCAAAACCGCGCGAACGTCATGGGCGTTTACTGCGACGTGGAACTTGCCGGAACCGTGCGCGCCGGCGACCCTTTGCGCTTGCGCGAACGCTGAACGTCACGCACGACGGCCTCGAGCGCGTCGATGTAATCCAAAAAGCGGTCGCGGCCTTCGCGCGTTATCCGCACGATCGTTTGCGGCCGGCCCTTACCGGTGATTCGCTTGGTCTCCACTATCCCCAATTCCGCAAGCGCGTGCAGATGACGATTCAAGTTACCGTCGGTCAGACTGCACGCTTCCTGCAGCTGCGTGAACGAGAGGCCTTCGGGATTCGCAACGAGCGCGCTGCAGATACCCAAACGGCCGCGCTCGTGAAAAACGCGATCGATCGCATCGAGCGCATAGGGCGCGTCGCTCATGCTTTGCGCTCCTTCGCCACGATGAGGCCGATCGCGAGTTGACCTGTCCCGAACCCGGCCGGCAAGACCCACCATTGCAGCGCAATCGCGGCCGGAACGAAGAGCAGACCCATACCTGCGATCATAAACGCCGCGGCAATCGGCACGACGGCGCGCGGCACCATCGTTCGCGACGCGAACAGACCGACGCCGTAGCAGCCGTACCATACGCCGGGCAAGAACGCGTACAGATTTGCGTGCAGGAACGCAAACGAGAGCACGGCGCCGAGCACCAGCGCCGGAAGGATCGACAGACCGACCGTCGTCGTCTGCCAGCGTTCGCGCGCGGTTGCGTCGTTGACGTACCAATGCGCGATCGCGCCGTAGTTCACCAGCACGGATGCCGCGCAGCATGCGAACCACATAGCGAAGTACAAGTGCCCTTGGTGCACCGTTTGCACGTGCGGAACGAGCACCGCCTGCAGCAAGCCCGCGATGATGGCAAAGGCGCCGGAAAGCGCCGCCGCCAGGCCGGAGTAGCCGCGGAAGCGCTGTACGTGGCCCAGGCGCTCGCGCACTTCCGCGATGTCCGCCAAGGCCCGCTCGAGGTCCCTCATCTTCTACTTTGTATCACAAAGCGCCACGTCAAGCAAAGGGGCGCGTGTGCGCCCCTTTTCGTTTCGCTAGATAATCGTAATCTCTTGAACGTAGAAGTCCCCGTGCCCGTTCTCCGTTCCGGTGGCCGACACGCGCTCGCCGACGCGGAAGCGTGAAGGATTGCGAACGATCCACGTGCCGGTGGTGTGGTCTGACGGTTCCCACACGATGATCGAGTTGCCGTTTACCCGCCGAACGGTGCCGTTCAGAGTAATGGACGATCGCGGCGCTGAAGCATAATCCGTGTCGTACGCCACCGTGCGACCGTTGATCGTTTGCGGATAGAACGCACCGTTTGCACCGCGCATACCGGTTGCGCTCACGCTTTGACCGACGTGGAAGTCATCGATGTCCGGCACGTACCATTGGCCGTAACCATATCCGGTTTCCGCCACGAGCAGCTTACCGGTTTCGATACGCCGAACGGTGCCGGTCAGATGTTCGCGGTAGGCCGCTTGATCCGTAGACAGCGTGATTTCACTTGCGCTAAAGACGCCGCCGGGCTCAACGCAGCCGTACGCACCGACGTACATGCCCGGCCGCATCGAAGTTCCATTGGTGTTGATGCGCGCATCGCTCTCGATGCGAACGTCAGCCCAGTGGCTGCTCGCCGTGCGAACCGTCAGCATGTTGCCGCTCACACGCACGATGCTGCCGAAGAAGCTTTCACCGGTCGGGCAAAGCGGCGCCGCAGAGGCCGGGCGAGCAAACAGCGCCATCGCGGCGAAAAGCAGAAAACCGAGAAGAACGAATTTTTTATTTGCCATTGCTTGATACTCCGTTGGAGACGGCATATGTATCTCTGACAACGTTGTACCGCAATCGAAATGTCGTCGCTCGCTTAGCTCGCCGCCTTCAAAGGGTGCGGCGGCCTTCGATGGCCTTGGCAAGCGTGACCTCGTCCGCGTAGTCGAGGTCGCCGCCGATCGGCAGGCCGTACGCCAGTCGCGTCACCATAACGCCGAGCGGCGCGAGCAAACGTGACAAGTAGAGCGCCGTCGCTTCGCCTTCGGCATTCGGATTTGTAGCGATGATGATCTCGCCGGGTTTTTCCGCGCCGATGCGATCGACGAGCTCTTTCACACGCAATTGTGACGGGCCGATGCCGTCCATCGGTGAGATGAGACCGCCGAGCACGTGATAACGCCCTTTGTACGCCGACGTGCGTTCGAGCGCAAAGATGTCTTTTGCTTCGGCGACGACGCAAATCGTTTGTTGATCGCGCCGTTCGTCGCGGCAGATTGCGCACGGGTCGTCTTCGGTGATCGAAAAGCAGATCGAGCACAGACGTACGCGATCTTTCACCGCGAGAATGGCTTCGGCGAGCGCCTGCGCTTCGTGACGC
>DATGJX010000165.1:0-17933 GCA_035294905.1 Vulcanimicrobiaceae bacterium
TACTGACGCGGATTCAAGAACGAATTCAGTACGTTGCCGATATTACTCGTGCCGCCGGTTTGCTGTGCGCCTTCGGCCTGCGGTTCGTGGTACGTCATCGACTGCATGCCGACGCGGCCCGGCCCGTAGAACCGGTTCAACATCAGCGCAGCCCCGCCGACGAACGCGCCGAGTGCGCCCATCAAGCCGCCGCCGCGTCCGCTCGAATTCAGGACGGAGACGGTGTCCATACGCACGTTCGCGTCTTTCCAAAGCCACGCGCCCGGTTCGACGTCGAGCATCTCGCCCGCTGCGAGTGTTTTTTCAAACACGTTGCCGTAGCCGTGCAGGAGCAGTAATCCTTCCGAACTCGTTGCAGTGAATCGATCGATGAACAAACCGGTGCGCGCGAAGATCACGTTCGCGAGCCCCTGTTGCCAGTAGAAGTTGTAGTCGACGTTGCCCGTTGCAAGCAAGAACTGATGCTCGCGCACGTCGATGGCTTGGCCCGGTTTCAAGCGCATTGCGACGATTTGTCCGGGCGCTTCGCGTGAGAACGCGATGTTGCCCGGACCCTGGGCGGTCGAAATGAAAATCTGCAGACCGGCGAAAAAGCGCTTGGCTGCATTCTGCAGGTTCATGAAGCCGAGCGTCACGTTCGGCTGCTTCCAGAGAAGAATGTGATGCTCGAAATACACGATTTGCTGATTGCCGAGTTCGACGTCGACCGCAGGTACGAGTTCGCCCTCGACACGGATCGTCAAATCGCCCAGCGTGATGGGCGTCTTTGGATTGTCGGTCTCCGGCTGCGGCTCGGTGTAGCCGTTCACGCTCGCCGGCGCGGTGATCGGAGCGCCGCAATTCGGACAGAATTTGGCGCCGTCGGGTACCGCGAATTGACAAGTTGGGCAGTTCATTCACTTAGCGTAGTAGAACCCGACGCCCCATGTCAAAGATTGCCGTCACCGGAGCGAATGGGACCATCGGCTCACGTTTGTGCGAGGATCTCGCGCGCGACCACGACGTCGTTCGCATCGATCTCCACGATGCCGACGTGAACGCGGACGTGCGCGATCTCGACGCAATGGTGCAGGCACTGGCCGGTTGCGAAACGGTTATTCATCTTGCCGGCGTCGTTGAAGTCGACGCGGATTGGGATAGCGTTCATTCGGTCAACATCGGCGGCACGTATAACGTGTACGAAGCTGCGCGCCGAAACGGCCTCAAACGAATCGTCTTCGCGAGTTCCAATCACTGCGTGGGCATGAACGAAGTGGACAACGCGCCGCAGATTTACGAGCCGGCGTTTGGTCTGGTCGTCGGTACGGATGCGCCGTACCGGCCCGACGGATTGTACGGTGTGTGGAAGGCTTTCGGCGAGACGCTCGGGCGTTATTACAGCGAGCGGCACGGCATACAAGTCTCGTGCATCCGCATCGGGTCGATAACGCGAGCCGACGACCCGCGCGACGAGAGCGTTCGCGAATCCAGCGGCTGGCTCGGGCTCTCCGACGAGCAAAAGTTCAAGCGGTATGCGGCCACGTGGATGTCGCAGCGCGACTTCGCGCAGCTCGTCCGCGCGATTCTCGCCCGCGACGTAGCATACGCGGTGGTGTACGGCGTTGGAGACAACCGGACGCGTTTCTGGGACCTGGAACCGGGACGCGCGATCTACGGATTCTGGCCGATCGACGGCGTGAAATGAAATGGCGGCGAGGGAAGTTCTTCCCTTCGCCGCCTTTGCTATCGCGCGCGCGTTAACCCTCGCGAATCGTTTTAGTTTTGTGACTGCCGGGAGAACCGGTAGGTCCGGCTCCACGATTCGATGACCTCGCGGCTCTCCTCGGACAACATCACGCCATAGTGGTGCCGAGCACCCGACGCTGAACGCAGCGCGCTTTCCACCGAGAACTCGATCATGACGCCTCTATTTGGACTTGATCTCGATACGCTTGGGCTCGGCCTCGGGCCGGCGGTTCAAGTGCAAGGTAAGCATGCCGTCATTGATCTGCGCCTCAATGTTTTCGACGTCTACGTCATCCGGCACAGTGAACGAACGCGCGAAGGTTCGTCGTTCATTCTTACCGTTGACTGAGACTACGCCGTCTTTGAAAGTAACCTCTACTTGTTCCGGCTTGAATCCAGGAACGGGCACTTCCACTTCATAGCCGCTCTCAGTTCGCGTGACGTCATATTCGAAAGGCGAGTTCACGAACTGCAACGGATCGAAGCCGAGAAGATCGCGGAAGGGCGTCCAGGGTGCCCTACGTTCGGCGGAGTTGCCGTTCTGAGTGTGTGCTAAACCGGTGGCCATGGTCTGCAGCATTCCTCCTTTCAACCATGATCGAAAGGCTGTAGCAAGTAATAATTATAAAAATGTTGGCACTCTTGTCAAGAGAGTGCTAACGCGAGCGCAACCAGCTAAGCGCTACCTGGATTTCGACCCTATACCGCAGCAGCGGCACGCGGCTTAGCTGAAAGGTTTTCCTTCGCCTTGATGAGGCGCACCATTGCATCGTTGTACGGTGTGGCGACCCCGGTGCGGCGACCGGCAGCGCAAACCGCGCCGTTGATATGATCGATCTCGCTCGGATGTCCGGACTCGAGGTCGAACGCCATCGAACTCTTCGTATCGGCGCCTACGGCTATTACCTCGGCAACGTACTGCCACGGGTTCGCGAACGGCAGGTTGATCTTCAGTGCGGCCGCGACTTCCGCCGCTTCTTCCGCCAACGCTTCAGCCAGCCGAGCCGCGTTCGGATCTTTGAGAATCTCGCCGGACTCGCAGTCGAGCAGCGCACTTACCGCGTTGACAGCGGCGTTCGCAACGAGCTTGCCCCAGAGATGCGGCCGGATATCATAAACGACGGTGGCCTTCATGCCGCTTTTCATCAGGAGATCCGCGACGCTGCGCGATGCCGACGGCGAGGCGCCGCCGGAACCGATGATCGTGTTGCCTTCCTGCGAACTGCGCACGCTTCCCGGCGCAACGGTGAGCGACGACTCGGTTGTGATTCCCAGAACGACGGGTACGGCGCCGCCGAGCGCCGTTTTGATCGCGTCTTCGTTGCCGACGCCGTTTTGGAGCGAGACGATGGGCGTGGATGGACTGAGTTCTCCGGCAAACGGCCGCAGCGCGCGCAGCGTGTCGACAGCCTTTACGAACAAAAGGACGAAATTCGAGCCGTACAGTTCGCGCGAGGACCGCCCCACGCGAACCGGGCGCGGTGGTCCGTCATTGACACGCAGGCCGCCGCTTCGTTCGATCTGGTCGAGTGTCGTACGATTGCTGTCGAGCATCGTGACTTCGCACGCGGACGCCAGATGGTAGCCGAAGAGCGTTCCCATTGCGCCCGAGCCGATGATGCCGACGCGCACTTTGCCTTGATCCATCACGGCGCACTTCGCGGCGGCTCACGCCGCTCCCGTCTAGCGGCTTTTTCGGAACAGGCCGTACAAGCCCACGAGAATCGCGCCGGTCGAAAAGCCGCCGATGTGCGCGAAATAGGCAACGCCGCCCGCATTTGCATGCGGATCGAAGGTCTCGAATCCCAAAAAGAATTGCAGGAATGCCCAGATGCCGATGAACGCGACGGCGGGCAGGCGCAAAAACAGCGGAAAGCAGCCGATCGGCGTGACGGTGTCGATGCGCGCAGTTGGATACGTCACGATGTACGCGCCCAGAATCCCCGCAATTGCACCGGAGGCTCCAATCTCGGGCACGTGGCTGTACGGCGCCGCCCAAATCTGCGCAACGCCGCCCATGACGCCGCAGAACAGGTAGACGCCGATGAACCACACGTGTCCGAGGTATCGCTCCATCCGCGGTCCGAAGACGGCGAGAAACAGCATGTTGAAAAAGATATGCGCGTATCCGCCGTGCAAGAACGTCGAGGTGAGCATCGTCAGATACACGGGATGCGGCGACGGCGGCGGCAGCTGAACGGCGTGTGTGACGTTGTACGGGATCAGCGCGAAGAACTCGATGAACTTGTTCGGATTCCACGCGGTCAGTTCCAAATAGAAGCCGCAGACGTTCGCCGCGACGATGAGCCAAACGGCGCCGGCGAAGACCGCCGGGCGCCGCTCGTCACTATACGGGATCATCTCCTAGAATTGCAGTTGCAAACCGAAAACAGTGCGCCGATCCGAACGCGTCGAATCGCGCTCCCCCAGAAATAATTTTGCCCACTCGGCGACGTTGACGTTTCCATAAATGTCAAACGTCGGATGCCGCGGATCGTAAATGCGGGTCTCGGCGCCCAACTTTCCGGCGTTGTACATGCCCATCACGCCGAGCTGCGAGTACAAAATTCCGCCGCCGGCGCGAAATGCGCCGAAGTTCTTGGTTCCGGCGAAATTCCACGTGGTTTTTCCGCCGATGTCGTTGCCGCCGATCATGGCGCTGAACGGACCTTTCGGCAGGGCAATCAGATTGAAATCAGCCTGCGGACCGCGATCGGAGGTCAGGAGCGTACTAGGCCCGTTCACCGTTTGCGCGTTCAAGTAACTGATGCGAAGCTGCGCCTGCACGAGACTCGAAAGCATTTTGCTCAGGCCGGCTTTGAGGTGTCCGGCGTTCGGCGACGGCGTCTGCGTGCCGGGAGGCGGGAGCGCGTTCGCGACCGGTACCGGATAGGGCGTCGCGCCCGCGTCTATTCCGTACACATGGCTTTGCCCGCCGAGCGTACCCAGCAGCGAATCCGCCTTCTGCATGGTCGCGTCGAGATTAGCGACCGTGTCTCGTAATTGCGCTTGGGTCTGCGGGCTGCCCGTGATCGTTCGCAGATCGCCCGTCAACCCGGCGACGTTACCGGTGAGGTCACGAATATTGCTGGTCGTCGCGATCAGATTCGTTTTCAAGCGCGGATCGGTGGCCAAGTTCGCGAGCTGATCCATGGACTTGTTCAGCGCGACGGCGGTGCTGTTCAGCGTGGAAAGCAGCATGTCAATCTTGTACTGGTTGCGCGTCATCGTGTCGTCGAGCGTTGCCGTCATGTCCACGATATGCCCGCCTGCTAGCTGCATCGTCGACTCCATCGTTCCCGAGACGCCGGCGATGGTGGTGCGCAACTGCGTGGTCATGTCGTCGACGTTCACGAGCGCCGTTTGCAGTGTGTTGAGTAGTTTGGGCTCGCGCTCCTCGAGCGTGGAAAGCATCTCGTCCAAGCGCCGAATTTGGCCCTGTCCTTGGTTCAATAAGTCCGCGATGGTCGGACTCGCAGCGCCTACCGGCTGCTGATCGATCGGTAAGACCTCGCGCGGGAGCATCGCCTCCTGCGGTATCGGCGTCGCCATGTACCCGTTGGGCAGCGGCTTCGGAACGGGCGGAACGATGATCATGTTCGGCGTTCCGGTGAGCGGCGCCTGAATCAGAAATTTCGAGTTCTTCGGAATGCTGATTCCACTTTGAATGGCCAGGATGACGTCGACGCTGTTATCCGGCAACAGCTGCACTTGGTCGACCGTGCCGACGGTGACGCCGCTGAAGAACACTTGCGCGCCGGTCGGTAACCCCGCCGCCGTGGCAAAGTGCACGCCCATCCGGTAGCCGCTGTGCCGCGTGCCGAAATCCGTGATCACGTAGAAGATTCCGAATAGCAACACCAGTGCGATGAGCGCGAACAGCCCCAATTGCGCTTGTCTGGACATTAGCTTGCCTATTCCCTCATAACGGGATCGGACCTACCTCGGAGCCTTGGAGGAATTGCTGCACGATGGGATTGGCGGACCTTTGGACCTCTTCCACGGTGCCGTATTCGATGACTGCCCCCTCGAAGAGCATCGCCACGTAATCAGCCATCATGTAAATAGACTGCAGGTCGTGTGAGATGACGACGGCGGTCGAGTTGAGCTGCTGCCGCAGGCGTTTTATCGTATCGGTGAGCAGATGGGTGACGATGGGATCCAATCCGGTCGTCGGCTCATCGTACAGGACGAGATCCGGATTGGTCACGACTGCGCGCGCAAACCCCGCCCGCTTGAGCATACCGCCGGAAAGTTCGCTCGGCATGTTGTCGTACGTGTGCTCCAAACCGACGCTTTCCAACGTGTGCAGCACCACCTCGCGAATCTCGTCTTCGCTCAGCGAGGTATGTTCGCGCAGCGGAAGTGCGATGTTGTCACCTACCGTCATACTGTCGAAGAGCGCGGCGAATTGGAACGAGAAGCCGATCTTCGTGCGCAATTCGATGAGTTCGCTCTCGCGCATATGGCAGATGTCTTGACCGCGTACGTACACGTGGCCGGCGTCGGGTCTGCGCAGTCCGTCGAGCAGCCGGAGAATGGTCGACTTGCCGGCACCCGACATGCCGATGATGCAGGTGATGGAATTCTCTTCGATGTCGAGGCTGCAGTTTCGGAGCACGACGCGATCGCCGTATTTCAGCGTAACGTCGTCCAGCTTTGCGATTACGTTCGCCATCAGCCGCCGCCGTACAAGAAATACGACATGACGAAATTGAAAATGAAGATCAGAATGATGCAGATCACGACGGCGCCCGTCGTCGACTTGCCGACGCCCGCGGCGCCGCCCTTGGTGGTCAAGCCCTGATACGAGCCGACCAGCGCAATGAGTATGCCGAAGACAAGCGCCTTGAATAGCCCTTTCACCACGTCCTCGAAGCCGATCGTCTGGCGCGCCGACGACATGAAATCGTCGTAGCTGATGTGCGCCTGCGCGTGGGCGATCCACATGCCGCCGTAGATGCCCACGACGTCGGCGAAGACCGTGAGCAGCGGAAGCATGATCATCAGCGCGAGCAAACGCGGCACGACCAAAAAGCGCACGGGAGCCAAGCCGAGCGATTGCAGCGCTTCGACCTGCTCGGTGACCACCATCGAGCCGATCTCCGCGGCGATGGCGGCGCACACACGTCCTGCCACGACGACCGCGGTGAGCATTGGTCCGAGTTCGCGAACGTTCGTATACGAAACGATACCGCCGACGAAATTACCGAAGCCGTACTGCACGGCTTGCACCGCCGATTCCAGTGAGAAGACCATGCCCGTGAACAGCGAGGTGAGCAAGACGATGACGAGCGACTGGTACCCGAGCAAGTAGCACTGATTCACCGTTTCCGCAAAACGGATGCGCAGCCGCCCGACGGTGGTTGCAGCCTCGCCGCCGAGCGTCGTTATTCCGCCGATGTACTCGAAAAACGAATTGACCTTGCGCCCGATGCCTTCAAGGCCTCGCACGCTTGCGCGTTCGACGATTTCAGCCGGGTTTTCAACCTCGTTCAAGGTTTCCGATACGCTCCACTTCCGCAAGCACGCTTTGCGTCGCCTCGATGCGGCGTACCGCGACGCCACGCTCGGCAGTCAAATTGAAATGCACTTGGTTTACATGCTCTAGACGCTTGTCGACGTCGCGCAGATGCGCTCGCGCCTCCTTTTCGAAGCCCGCGAAATAGCGGCGCACGGCGGCGAGGTAGTCCCCGCGCGCGGTCTCGTCCACCGAGTTCGCCTGCAAAGCGGCTTCGATCTTCTTCTGCGCGGTTTTGAGGGCCTTATCCGTCACGTAGAACTCGCCGACCCGAGCGACGAGTGCGCGCAGACTATCCTCGGCCATCGACCACCGACCGCTGGATCTCGAGCAGCCGGCGAATACCGCCCTCGGCCAAGCCCAAGAGCGCGTCAAGTTCCTTGCGGCTGAAAGGGGTGGCTTCCGCGGTGCCCTGCAGTTCGGTGAACTTTCCGGCATCGGTCATGAAGACGTTCATATCGACTTCGGCGCGACTATCCTCGTCATATGCAAGGTCGAGCAGCGGCTGGCCCGCCACAATACCTACGCTGGTGGCGGCAATTTGCCCCGCGAGCGGCCATTTCGCCCGATCGTTGGCGTTGAACCCTTTGCGCAGCGCCAGCGCCAGGGCCACCCAGGCGCCGGTCACCGCCGCCGTACGCGTGCCGCCGTCGGCCTGCAACACGTCGCAGTCCAGCCACACGGTTCGCTCACCGAGCTTGGCCATGTCGGTGACGGCGCGCAGCGCGCGACCGATGATGCGCTGAATTTCGTGGGTGCGGCCGCCCAGACGCCCTTTGGAAGCCTCGCGCTGCATGCGCTCTTGTGTCGCGCGCGGAAGCATTGCGTATTCGGCGGTCACCCAGCCGGTGCCGCGCCCTTTCATCCACTGCGGTACTTTTTCCTCGATTGTGGCCGCGCACAGCACACGCGTATTGCCGACGGAGATGAGGCAACTGCCCTCCGCGTACTTCAAATAGTCGGATTCAATCGTCACCGGCCGCAATTCGTCGGGCCGCCGTCCATCGCTTCTGGTCATTGCGGGAGTGTCCGTTCTATCCACCTGTCGAACCAACCCGCCTTTGCGCCGCGCGCGTTGAAGTCGCTTACGCTTTGTGACGCCGTTTGTCCAGATCGACGACTTTGCCGTTTTCCTCTGCACCCGAACTGCTCTTGATAGGCCCATACTGCGCTTCAAAGTACGTGTCGCGCAGATTACCGAGCTGCATGTCGCGCGGAATGGGTGTGCCGTCTCCACGATAGATCGTTATGCCTTTCACGAGCAGACGATACGGCTCGAGACGCGCATTTTTCCAATCGGAGACCTTCCAGCGTTGCGGCGCCATCACGGACCAGTCGTACGGCGGCAGTACACTCTTCTTGCCTTCGAAGAGCTCGAGCGTCACCTTGAACCCTTCACGCTCGAATATTGCGTCCTCCACCTGCTTCTTCGTTGCCATGACTAACATGTATGCCCAACCGACGGCGCGCTTTCCTACATAGGCCGCGCGTCAGCCGCCATGCGAGCGCTCAAAAGAGCAGTCGGCGGAGCTGCGCGACCGCTGCGGCGAAACCCGTCGCGGTCACGAGGCTTGCGTTTGCAGAGCGCAGCCGCGCGTTCGTCCCGACCAAGAAACCATTGCTTGTCGCAATGCTCGCATTGGTCGTGCGCAGTTGTTTGTCGTGACGGATACTTTGCCGGGGCGTTTCCCCGCATGCTCCAGCCGCCGAGCTTGAGCCTTGGCGAGGTGGTGTGATAGAGTACGAACGTCGGGTACTCACATCATCGAAACGCGGAGGAGCGCTCTTTTTGGAGCGCTCCTCTTTGTCTACTCTACCGTTACGGTCTTTGCCAAGTTGCGCGGCTGATCGACGTCTTTGCCTTCGATGTCCGCGATGTGATACGCGAGCAGTTGCAGCGGGATGATATTTACGATCGGCGAGAGCAACTCGTCGACCTTGGGCACCCAGAAGACGTAGTCCGCGATGGCTTTGGCGTCTTCGTCGCCGTGATTCGCGACGACGATCACCGGCGCTTCGCGTGCTCTGGACTCGGCCAGGTTGGAAAGCATCTTGTCGCGCACGCGCCCGTCCGTCATGACGCCGACGACCGGCACGTTTGAGTCGAGGAGCGCGATGGGGCCGTGTTTCATTTCGCCCGCTGCGTAGCCCTCGGCGTGAATGTACGAGATTTCCTTGAGTTTGAGCGCGCCTTCCAGAGCGGTGGGGAAATTCACGTAGCGGCCGATGAAGAGCACCGACTTGGACTTGCGGATCTTCTTGGCGACCTTCTTGATGTCGTCGGAGGTGTTGAGCACGACGTCGACCGCCGCCGGCAGAAGTTTCGTGTTGTCCGCAACTTCGCGTAACCGCTCGATCGGCGCACTTTCGCGCAAGCGCGCCAGATACAGCGCGAAGAGCGTCATCGCCGTTGCCTGCGAAACGTAGGTTTTCGTTGCGGCTACGCCGATTTCGGGGCCGCCGCGCGTGAAGAGCGTGCCGTCGTCGATGCGCGTAAGGTGCGATCCGAGAACGTTGCAGATGCCGAGCACGGTCGAGCCGGCCTGCTTGGCGATGCGAACGGCTTCGATCGTGTCGGCGGTTTCGCCCGACTGCGACATCGCGATGGTGAGCGCGGTCGGATCGATGACCGGATCGCCGTAACGGAACTCGCTCGCCAGTTCCATTTCCACCGGCACGTGGACCAGCGAACGCAGCAGATACATGCCGACCATACCGGCGTGGTAGGCCGTGCCGCAGCCGGTGATCGCGATCTTGGAAATGCTGCGCAGACGGTCTTCCGGAATGCCGATCTCGGCGGCCAGGTGCACGTCGTTGCTCTCGTCGATGCGGCCGGTGAGCGTCTCTTTGATGACGTTCGGCTGCTCGTAGATCTCCTTGAGCATGAAATGCTTGAAGCCGCTCTTCTCGGCGGACGTCGCATCCCACGTCACCTGCATCACGTCGCGCTCGATGGGCCGGCCTTCGTAATCGGTGAGTTTCCAGCCGTCGCGCCCCACGACGACCATCTCACCTTCCTGTAAAATGATCTCTTTGCGCGTGTACTGCAGAATCGCCGGCGTGTCCGACGCCACGAACATCTCACCGTCGCCGATTCCGACGACGAGCGGGCTCGCGCCGTTGCGCGCGAAAACCAAATGTTCCGGGTCGTCCGCACTGATGATGCCGAGCGCGTATGCTCCCGTCACCTCTTTGAGCGTGCGGCGCACCGCGGCTTCCAGGTCGCCGTCGTAGTGCGCTTCGATCAAATGCGCGAGCACCTCGGTGTCGGTCTCGCTCTTGAAGACATGACCGAGCTCGATGAGCCGAGCGCGCAGCGGCGCGTAGTTTTCGATGATGCCGTTGTGAACGACGGCAATCTTGCCGCTGCAATCCATGTGCGGGTGCGCGTTTGCATCCGAAGGGCGCCCGTGCGTCGCCCACCGCGTGTGGCCGACGCCGACGCGTCCGGAAAGGCGGCCGCCATTGCGCAGCCGCTCCGCCAAACGCTGCAACTTGCCCTCGGCCTTTGTGCCGGTGAGTGCGCCGCCGGCGTCGATTACGGCGATGCCGGCGCTGTCATATCCGCGATACTCCAGGCGCTGCAGCGAGTCCAGAATGATCGGCACGCTGTCGCGTTCACCGATATAGCCGACGATGCCGCACATGGCCTATTCCTTACTTTATACCCTCGCGGGTGCGGTGATAGTGAATCTTACCGACCGCCACTTCGTTGAACGCGGTCGAGACCGGTTTGTTCGGATTGATCTGTTCGGTGAGCGGCGGCGCACCATTGTTGAGCTGCTTCGCCCGCTTGGTAACTACGTTCACCAGACTGAATTTTGAATCGACGTGCTCCAGAAGTCTGTCCAGATCGCCGAAAACCGTGTCGCTCATGTTATGAATGTTCCAATTCCCTTATCGAGTCGTCGCTGTATCTGTGTATTCGAAAACGTTCTGCCTGTAAGATTGCCTGCAAGTCGCGCACGGCTTCGTCCGAACGCTCCTCCGCGTTGATCACGATGTAGTCGAAATTCCGCACGAACTTGAATTCCTCGTGCGCGATTTCGAGCCGCCGCGCGATCTCTTCCGTCGTCTCCGTGCGGCGCGCCAAAAGACGCGTGCGCAGGTTGGAGAAACGATCCGGTGCGAGAAAAATCAGCACCGCATCCGGGAACGAGCGCTTGATGTTCAGCGCGCCGTTGACTTCCGGCTTCATGATCAAGTCATAGCCTTCGGTCAGCGTGCGCTCTACGAAGTCGCGCGGGGTCCCGTACAGGTTGTCATTGTACTCGCGCCATTCGAGGAAGCCGTCCGAGTCTCGGCGCCTTTCGAATTCTTCCCTGCTCAGGAAGAAATAGTGCTTCCCCTCTTCTTCGCCCGGCCGATGCTCCCGCGTGGTTGCCGATACGGAGTATTTCAGGCGAGTCAGTTTCTTTAGGAGCGCGTCTACCAGCGTGTCCTTACCCGCTCCCGAAGGGCCGGACACGACGAAGAGCAGACCCGGACCCAGCACGAGACCTCCCTGTGGCCGCCTCTCAGGCAAAGCCGAACTAATTCCGAAAGCAGCGCCTTCAGCCCTTTTCGGGCTAGACGGGCGTGGCACAGACGGCGTGCCCGAGTGCGGAAATTGCGCTCGGGTCGTCGGGCAACGCAGCCGGACGCTCATAGGATGCGGTTTTTGCGGTGCCGTTCCACTGCGTGAACGCAACGTGCATGATGATTCGCCCGTGCGCTGCCGGCATCTCAAATGATTGCCAACCCGCCTCGCCGGGACACGCGGGAAACGGCTGCGCGCGCAGCAACCGCGAGCCGCGATAGCGCAAGAGCGTGTCTGTGGTCACCTGGGATGCCAAATCTTTCAAACTCGCGTTCGAATTGGCCGTGCTCGTGGTGCTGAATCGCTCTTGCGGATGCTGGGGGTTCGTCCAGTACGCCGAAGGACCCTGACCGTGCGCCGTCCATCCGTCCGGATACGGTGCGCCGCCGCCCGAACCACCGCACGCGCTGAGAATCGCCGCGCATGCGAGAGCGGCGAGCGGAAATCTCGAAGCTCGCATGTCTAGTTGATACCCGTTCGCGAAGGTAGGAGCCTGTCGTGTATACGGATTGGTTGCTCATACGCCGCTTGGCGCTCGAACTCTCGCATCGTTTCAAAGGTGCGCGCGTGCGCGACGTCGGTCAATTGGAGGACGGGCGTTTCGCGCTCGCGCTGTGGTCGCGTGGAAAAGAACAGCTGGTTTGCGCGGATGTCTTCGCACCGACACCGGTTCTCACGGTGGAGGATGGTGAATTGCCCATAGCGGTCGAGCCCGGCTTCGTGCGAGCCGCCGGTGCGGCGCTGCGCGGCACGGTGCTTTCTGCGGTGCTTTCCCGGCGCGGCGATCGCCTCATACGCATGGAATTCGGTTCGCGTTCGCGATTCGGCGTCGAAGATCGCATCGCGCTGGTTTTCGAACTCGTGCCGCGTTTCGGCAATATCGTACTCCTGAAGGGCGACACCGTTGTCGCTGCGCTCAAAGAATTTGCACCGTCGGAAAATGCGGTGCGCTCCATCCAAGCCGGCGACGCCTACGAGCTTCCGCCGCTGCGTACCGGCAAGTCGAGTCCGCTGCTGTCCGAAGAGCAAATTGCGCAGCTCTCGGAAGACCTCCCCGAGGGCGATTTGCACGTGTACCGCCGTGACGGCGCGCTGATGCAAGCCCATCTCGTCGAACTTCCAGAATTCGCTGCCCTCGAGCACAAACGGACCGCATCGCTGCTCGACGTGCTTGCCGAAGCGCGTGAAACCCACGCGCACGCGCAGCAAAGCGATCGCAGCGCCAAGCGGCGGAACACACTGGAGCGCGCCCTTGCCGCACGGGAGCGCAAACTGCGCAGTGAACTTGCGCAAGTCCGGGGCAAACTTCGCGAAGCCGAAAGCCGCGAGAAATTACGCGAGGAAGGCGACACGATCTACGCCACGCTGCACGAGCTCACGCAAACTGAACGCGACGAGGCAAAGGAGCGCGCGGCGAAGCTCTTCGCTGCATACAAAAAGGCCGCCGCTTCGGTTTCGCATCTAAAGCGCCGTCAAGCCGAACTCATCGAAGCGCTCGAGGATCTCGCTCAAGTGCAATGGGAGGTCGAGCGCGCCGGCGAGGGCGAGCTCGACGATGCGGCCGAAGCGGTTCAAGCGCTCGAACCGGTGCATCGCTCAGCGCCGGCGAAACGCACGGCATCGCGCAGACGCAAGCCCTTGCAATACGAAACGTCGAGCGGCTCGCGCATCTACGTCGGCCGCACGCCGCTTGAAAACGCCGAGCTCACGTTTCACGTTGCTCGACCCGGCGATCTCTGGTTTCACGTTCAGAATCAACCGGGCGCGCACGTGATTCTGCAGCGGCACGACCGCGAAGAACCGCCCGATGAGGACGTGCTTGCCGCCGCCTCACTTGCGGCGCTTCACTCAAAAGCAAAAAACAGTCCGAAAGTTACGGTCGACTATACGCAGCGCAAATACGTGCGCAAGCGTCCCGGTGCGGCGCCGGGGCTCGTGTTTTACACGCACCCGAAGTCCGTTCACGTCGAGCCCCGAGGCATCGCCCCGGGGCCCGTGTCGTCGAACGCTCGCGACTAGCGCGCGGTTAGGACGCCGCCCTCGAGGCGCGCTTCGCACGCCGGCCAGTTGAGGTTGGCGTAGAACGCCTCGATGTATTTGCCGCGTTCCGATGGCTTGTAGTCTTTGATGAACGCGTGCTCCCAACAGTCCATGACGACGACCGGAATGAATCCGGCGAGGTTGCCGTTCTGATGCTGCTCGATCCAGTGGTTCGAGATTTGATTGGCAGCCGGATCGAAGAACGCGATGGCCCAACCCACTCCGCGCATGCCGCCCACGGCGAAGAAGTCTTTGCGCCACGTTTCAACGTCGCCGTAGCTGGATCCGAGAAGCTCGTAAAGGCGGCCCGATTTGAGCTCGTTCGGGCTCTTGGTCAGGTTGTCGAAATAGTATTCGTGCAGCCGCATGCCGTTGAATTCCCAACCCATGCGGCGAACGAGCTCGGCGAACTTCGGATTCGATCCCACACCCTCACCGCTTTGGCGCAGCTGACTCGTTTGATCGATGAGCGTGTTGGTGTTTTTCACGTAGCCTTCGTAGAGGCCGAAGTGCATCTCGAGCGTTGCATCCGAAATGCCCTGTAATCCGGAGAGATCCCATTTCTTAGGCGTGTAGGTTTTCATTGGAAAAAGTCCCTGTGCTCCTCTCGTGCCTGAGCGCGGTACCTATTGTACCCGTCGGGTAAGCGTTCGAGCCGC
Organism: Vulcanimicrobiaceae bacterium; assembly: GCA_035294905.1. Taxonomy (GTDB): domain Bacteria; phylum Vulcanimicrobiota; class Vulcanimicrobiia; order Vulcanimicrobiales; family Vulcanimicrobiaceae; genus DATGJX01. Next base: position 14,525 of record DATGJX010000165.1, read on the forward strand.
CAGCTTCGGTCGGCAGACAAGGGGACCTTGCGATAAAAGTCGCAAACTACTCCTAGCAAGCAGCCGCTCTATTGTCATAAAACTCTTACGGTACAAGAACGATCTTGCCGATGTGCTCCGAGGACTCGAGGCGCTGATGTGCGGCTGCGGCGTCCTCGAAGCGGAACGTTGAATCGACGACCGGCCGGATCGGATTGCGCGGCGGCAGCAGCGGCCAAACGTGTTGCAGCAGCGCTTTCGCGATCGCGGCCTTTTGCTCAACGCTGCGCGCGCGGAGCGTCGAGCCCATAACCGCCGCGCGGCGCTGCATCAATAGGCCGATATTCAACTCCGCGGTCCCTCCTCGCGGCGTCGAAATGCAAACGATGCGCCCGTCCGGTGCGAGCGTCTCCAAATCGCGCGCAATGTAATCCCCGCCGACGATGTCGAGGACCACGTGGACTCCGCGGCCGGTGGTTGCCTTTTGCACCTCGCTTACGAAATCGCTCGTTTTATAGTTGATGGCGAGGTCCGCTCCCAGGTCCAGGCATGCTTTGCATTTCTCCGGCGAACCGGCGGTCGCGGCGATGAACGAAGCTCCGAACGTTTTTGCGAGCATGATCGCGGTAGTGCCTATGCCGCTGCTCCCGCCATGCACGAGAATGCGCTCTCCTTTCCGTAGTCGCGCACGGATGAAGACATTGTCGTACACCGTAAATATATTTTCCGGCAGTGTTGCCGCTTCGACAAAGCTCCAGCCGCTTGGAATAGGCAGCACCTGCGCGCGCGGAACGGCGACGTATTCCGCATAGCCGCCGCCGGTGAGGAGCGCGCATACGCGCTCATCGGAACCTTCGACGATTCCCGCGACTTCTAAGCCGGGAACGTCGGAAGCCTCGGGCGGCGGCGGATACAATCCGCGGCGCTGCTGCGAGTCGGCGCGCGAGACGCCCGCAGCTCGAACCGCAATAAGCACCTCGCCGTCCTTCGGTGTGGGTTTCGGACGCTCGGCAACGCGTAGGACTTCCGGTCCACCGGGCTGCGAAATCTCGAGGACACGCATGCACGCAGGCTTTTCGAAGCGAAGTTTCGCCACCTCTGGAGGTGCGCTATGAGCCCGGAGTTTTTGTCCTCTATTGCCTCCGTCGGCGTCGCCGTGCTTGCGCTCGTTTTCACGACCTTTATGCTCGCTCGCCAAGTACGTCAAATGGAGCACGAACGCAACGCGCTTGCGATACTCGAAGCCATCGAACGCCTTACGGATATGCGCGTAGTCGAGACGTTCGACCGCTTGCGCGGCATCAACCAACGGTATCCCACGGATGAGGACATCGTCACCAAGTATCACGGCTCGAGGGACGAGCGCGATTTTCTGGTCGTGGGACAATTCGTCGAGACCGTGGCTTGCCTCGCGCGCCGGCGCGTGCTGGATCCCTCTCTGCTCGTCGACGCTATCGGTTTGGCTTTACGCCAGCGTTGGGAAAACATTCGCCCCTTCGTGCTGCGACGCCGCGCGATCGACAACAATGAATACATTTTCGAGAATTTCGAGTGGCTAGCGATGTACAGCGCCTGGTGGAAAGATACACCGCGTCCGCGCTTCGACCGCAACTACGCCCCTCGTCAGTTCGCAGCCGTCGAATTCCGCGTTTAAAATACTTTCAAGGGGTGCTCATTTTCGCGGCAGTGCGCGTTGTGTCAGGTTAGGGCTCGATGAACATTGCGTCGCCGAATGAGAAAAAGCGGTACTCGCGTTCGACGGCCTCGCGGTAGGCGCGCAGTATCGCTTCTCTTCCGGCGAACGCACTGACCAATACCAGCAGCGTCGACTGCGGCAAATGAAAGTTTGTGATCATCGCATCGACGACTTGGAACCGCCACCCGGGCGTAATGAAAATGTTCGTTTCGTCGCTGCCCGGGTGTACGGCACCATGCACAGCGGCGCTGCCTTCCAGCGCGCGAACCACCGTCGTGCCTGCGGCAATCACACGCCGCCCTTCCCGTTTTGCCGATGCAAGCGCATCGGCAGTATGCTGCGGAATCGTGAATGATTCGGCGTGCATCAGATGCTCGTCTATACGCTCGCTTTGCATCGGACGAAACGTTCCAAGTCCGACGTCGAGCACAAGTTTGACCATCTCGACCTCACGCTCGCGCAGCGCTTCAAAAACGGTTTCCGTGAAATGCAGCGACGCCGTCGGTGCAGCGACGCTGCCGGGTTCGCGCGCAAAGATCGTTTGGTAGCGTTCCTGCGCCTCGTCGCTTTCATTGTGGATGTACGGCGGCAGCGGCAGGCGCCCGGCGTGCTCCAAAAATCTCTCGAACGGAACGCGCAGCGAGAACTCCACGTCGCGCACGCCGTCCTCGTCGTGCACGGCGACTATCCGCGCTTCGCCCAAGTCGCCGAAGAGCACGCGCTGCCCTTCGCGCAGGCGGCGGCCGGGTTTGACCAGCGCTTGCCAACGCGTGGCGCTCGGATCGTACCGAATCTGATGTGAGGGATGCAGCAACAACAGCTCGGCTCGGCCTCCGCAGGGCCGTAGACCGAAGACACGCGCGGCTATGACGCGCGTTTCATTCAGAACCAACACGTCTCCGGCGCGCAAGTACTCGGGTAGATCGCGAAACGTTCGGTGCTCGATCTCGCCGCGGCGCAGCACGAGTAAACGCGATGCATCGCGCGGCGTTGCGGGCTGCTGGGCGATGAGCCGTCCCGGCAGATCGAAACGGTAGGCTCGGGTCAGCCTGGCGTCGTCAGACGCCGGCGCTCCATGTCCAGGAAGTTCGCGAGCCGTTTGCGGTCCTCTTCACTGACGTCGATGAACAACACGCCGACTTGGTACGTCTCGCGCTCGAAATCGCGAATCCAGCGCACCTCTCCGCGCACCGAAAGATGCGGCGAGCTTTTCATCGTGAACGTATACTTCGTACCTTTGGGCAAGTATTGATCGGCGATGACGCGCATGCCGGTCTCCGAGATGTCGGCGATTGCGCCGCGGAACAGCATCGACGATAAGCGGTCCTCGACGACGACGTCGATGTATTTACGCAGACGGACGCCTTGAACGCGCTTTTCGCCGCCTTCCCGTTCGCCCGACGGTTGTTGCTCAGACATTCCCGATCCCGGTACCCGGATAGTAGTATGCAAGAATCGCCCGGGCGTCCGCGCCGGTGAGCGCCATACCCCGCGCACCCCACTGGCACAAGCCGACGCCGTGGCCCAGGCCTCCACCTTCGATGTCCACACGCTCGCTTGCCTGCACTGCGATCGTGCGAACGAGTAAACTCGGCAGCACGCGCGCACCGAGTGCGCGTCGCACGTCTTCGGCTTTCAACCTCTGCGATCCGGATGAACCGGCAAACGTCCAAAAGCGTGCGCGCCCGCTCGGATCCGGCGCATCGGTCGTAACACCGACGATGTCTCCGGTGC
>DATGJX010000166.1:0-7735 GCA_035294905.1 Vulcanimicrobiaceae bacterium
CGCTTCAAGAAGCTGGCGTTACCATTCATGGTGCAGAAGTGGGCAAGGGGGAGGGCGGCGTGAACGGCTCGAGGTGTCCCGCGCAGATGAACGACTCGTTGGGCTCGATGATCCACTTTTCGTCGCCTGCCATCGGCGATCGCAAAACCCACCCGGTGCACCAATTGATGAAGCCGACACGCCTGACTTTGGTCACGTACATCTTCACGTAGCGCTCCTCGGGCGCCGTACCGAGCCACGACTGCTTCCAGCGCTGCGAAGCGACGTTTTCCACATACAAGAACTTGGTTGCGGCGATGACGTCGGCCGGCGGCGTCGGTTCGGGCTCCGGCGTCGGCTTGATGTTGCCGATAAAGTAGCGCGCGGTCGGTTGCGGTGCGGGCGTGAACGAGGGTGCGGCAGTCGGAATAAGGCTTTTCAAACGCTCGCTCAACGACAAGTGATGCTTGCCGGGGCCGTGCGCGACCCCGGGCCGCGGCGTCGACGGCACTTGAACCGGGCGAGGCACGGAGGCCGATGATTTTGCCGGCGCCGGGCCGCGCGGGCCCGGTGAGCCGATAGCTTTGGGTCCCGGCGTAGGAGCTGTGCCGCGTTGCTGCGTCGGCTGCGGATGCGGGGCAACCTTGACCTGGGCGATGGCTCCCGGGGTTACCTCCGGTATGGGCGTAGCCATCGCGGCGATTGGCGCGGCGCTGGCCGCGATTGCGGTCGGCTGCGGGGCGGGCGTCGCCGGGGCGACGGTTGGTGCTGCGCTTGGACGAGGCCGCGGAGTCGGCGCCGCCGTCGGCGGCACGCGAATCGTCGCGGCAATAACCGCTGCGGTCGGCACGCTCGTCGGCACGGTTACGGGCAGCGGGGCCGGAGAGACGGCGATTACCGCCTGGGTCGGTATGGGGTTCGGCAGCAACGATGCAACCGGCGCCGGCGTCGGGTTCGGGGGAGCGGTCGGCGCGAACTTTGCCAGTTCGTGCAAAACGCGAGGATGCGGCGGAGCCGAGCGAGGTTGCGCCGCAACGGTCGGCTTTGGAACCACGGGTGCATGCGGAGCGGGCACGGCGACCGTCGCGGGCGCGGAAGTCGGCACCGGATTCGAGCTCACCGTCATGATTACGCCGCCGGAAATGGATTCCGGCGCTTGCTCCGATGACGACGTCGCAACGGAAAAAACGAAGATCGCGATCAGGGCATGAACGATCAGCGAGGCCAGGAAACTGGCCGCAGTGCGTTCGGGGCGACGCCGGTCCAATGGATCGCGTTTCAAGCGCAGGACCCTTCGGGAATTCTCGCGCACGAGCCTGGAGTCAATGGAAAAAATTCAAAAACGCACGAAAATCGTCGCGACGCTCGGCCCTGCCTCACGCGATCCCGAAATCATTCGGTCGCTGATTCTTTCCGGCGCAAATGTTTTTCGCCTCAACTTCTCACACGGCACGCCGAAAGAGCACGGCGAAACGATCGCCGCGATTCGCAAAATCGCGGCGGATGTCAAACAGCACATTGCAATTTTGCAAGACTTGCCGGGACCGAAAGTTCGCACGGGAAAACTCACGGACGGACAAACATCGGTGTTTTTGGATCGCGGCGCGCCCTTCACATTGACGACCGAGGATTTGCCGGGCAACGCGCAGCGCGTTTCGGTTTCGTATCGCGATTTGGCCGCCGACGTCGCGGTAGGTACGCGCCTGTATCTCCAAGACGGCGCGATCACCCTGAGAATTCTCGACAAGACTGCGACCGAGATCCGGACCACCGTCGAAGTCGGCGGCGATTTGCGCCCGCAGCAGGGCATCAACTATCCCGACGGCACGTTGAACATCGCGGCAGTTTCCGATCGCGACCTCGCGTTTCTCGCGTTCGGCCTGGAGAAAAACGTCGACTACGTCGCCGTTTCGTTCGTCCGCAGCCACGAAGACGTGCTGCGCGTCAAACAATTCATTCGCGACAAGGGCAAAAGCACGCACGTGCTCGCGAAAATCGAAAAACACGAAGCGCTCGACGATATCGAGAACATCGTTTCCGTGTCCGACGGCATCATGGTCGCGCGCGGCGATCTGGGCATCGAAGTACCACTCGAACGCGTTCCGCTCATACAGAAAGATTTGATCGCCCGCTGCAACAGCGCCAGCATACCGGTCGTCACGGCTACTCAGATGCTGGAATCGATGACGTTCAACTCGCGTCCGACGCGCGCCGAAACGACCGACGTCGCAAACGCAATCCTCGATGGCTCGGACGCGGTGATGCTTTCGGGAGAGACCGCGCGCGGACAATATCCGATCGAAGCGGTCCGCGTAATGGCCGAGATCGCGCGCGAGGTCGAGAAGGAATATCCGCACGAATTGCTTCAGCTGCGCCGCCTGTCAGGCGCAACGCGCGGCATTGCGACGTCGATCGCCGAAGCCGCAACGCGCGCGAGCGCGGAACTCGACTTGCCGTACATCGTCACCGGCACTACAACGGGCAACGCGGCGCATCACATTTCCGCATTTCGCCCGAAAGCGCAGATCATTGCGCTCACGCCCGTTCCCGAAGTCGCTCGCCGTCTCGCCCTGCTCTGGGGCATCGAGTCGATTCTCATCGAGCGCTATTCGTCAATCGACGTGCTGCTGCACATCATGGAACAACGCATGATTGCGGAAGGCTTGGCCACCCGCGGTGACTGCGTCGCCTTTACCACGGGCATGCCGGTCGGCGCCGGTGGAACCAACCTGCTCAAAGTTCACGAAATCGCGTAAGGTCTTCAGTGACTGCGCAGATCACGCGCTCGGACTGTTATGCGCTCGTATTGCCGATCTGTGTTCGGCACGACGGTAACGCCTTGCGCGTGGGGTCGACGAGTTCCGGGGAGAACACGACCATCGCCGAGATACGAGAAACGCTACAGCGTTACTTGGCTTACACCATCGCCCGCGGTCGAGCCGCCCTGCCTTGCGGTAACGCAGTATAGCGCCGAACAGTACTGGCTCCTCACGCTTTCGGAGTGTTCGGCCATTGCGAAGCGCTTGCGCCTTGAAATAAACAGGCGACGCGGTTTGGGTCTGAGCCCGAGCGACGTTGCACAGGACTTCGTCGACGCCAACAAAGGTCGTGCGGGCGGCCGCCGTTCCTAAGTTGTCCGGCGAGAGCTCGCGCTCAGACGGCAAGACGGCGTTCCTGCGTCTGTTGGAGCAACGCGCGCGCGTGCTGGAGAGCGACTTCGTGCGCTTCGCCCGAAAGCATGCGGGCCACTTCCGCCGTGCGCTCGTTATCCGCTACGATTTCGCGCAGGCCGATCGTCGTCGCGCTTTTCGCCTCGTTCTTTTCGAGGACATAGTGCGAGTCGGCCCAGGATGCGATCTGCGCGAGATGCGTGACGCAAAGCACTTGGGACTCGCGCGCGAGCCGGCCGAGCCGCGCGCCGACCGCTGTAGCCGTAGCGCCCCCGATTCCCGCGTCGATTTCGTCAAACACGAGTGCCGTTCGACCGCGCGCGCCGGCAAGCACGACGATGAGCGCGAGCAGCACGCGCGAAAGTTCGCCGCCCGATGCGACGCGCGCCAGCGGACGAAGTGCGTCGCCCTTATTCGCGGCAAACACGAATTCGACGTGTTCGCCGCCGTCCGGCCCGATTTCCGGAAGCGCTTCGAACTGCCCGTTGAAACGCCCCGACGGCAGCGCCAAATCTTTCAACTCATGCTCTATCGCTTTGCTCAAGCGTTCCGCCGCACCGTGGCGCAAGCGCGAAAGATGCGCTGCGGCCTCCTCGAGCTGCGCCGTTGCGTCCTCCAGATCGCGCTGAAGCTGCGCGCGCCGCTCGTCCTTGTTGCCGAACAAGTCGATCGTCGAGCGAAATTCCGCTGCCGATTGCTTCACGGCTTCGAGCGTTCCCCCGTATTTGCGCTTGAGCATATCGAGCGCATCGAGCCGCGCGTTGATGGTTTCGAGTTCAGCCGGGTCGAATTCCATCTCGTCCAACTCGCGCGCTACGCGCACCGCCAAGTCGCCCACTTCGCTTTGCAGCGCGCCCGCCGACTGCGCCATTTGCTCGAAATCGGCGCCGATGTCGGCAATGTGCCAAAGCGCAGTCGATGCGGAGCCCAACGCGTCCGCTGCCGAACCCTCTTCGCCTGCAAGCGCATCGTGTGCGAGCCGAAGAGCACCGGCGATTTTCTCGGCATTTTCAAGGACGCGCCGGCGTTGCGTGAGCCGCTCGTCCTCGCCCGATTCCGGCGCGGCGGATTCGATTTCTTGCAGCGCGTAGGTTGCAAATGCATACTGTTCGTGGGCGCGGCGTTCGTCGCTATCCAACGATGCGAGGATCCGCGCGATGCCGGCTCGCTGCGCGTGCACGTGCGCGACGCGTTCGCGCGCGGCCGCTACCGGCGCTCCCGCATAGCGGTCGAGCAGTTCGACGTGATAGCTCGGTGAAAGCAGCCGTTGCGCTTCGTGCTGGCCGACGATGTCCACCAAGTGCGCGGCCAATTCACGCACGTAGCCGGCGGTTGACGGCCGCCCGTTCACGCGAATCGCGGACTTGCCGTTCGCCGTAATTTCGCGCGAGACTGTCGCGTCTTCATCCGCATCGAGTTCAAAACCGTCTTCCGCCAAACGTGCGCGCAGCAATTCGTCGGCCTCGAATTCCAAGCTGACGAGCGCGCGCTGACGGCCGCGCCGCACGGCGTCGGCGCTCGCGCGCTCCCCGAGCACGAATGCGATTGCGCCGAGCACCATCGTTTTGCCCGAACCGGTCTCTCCGGTGAAGATCGTCGCGCCGTCCGCAAAGCGAACTTCCGCTTTGGGAATCAAGCCGTAATCTTCGATCGTCAGCCGCCGCAGCATCGCGTGACCTAGCGGCGCCGCCGCTCCTTGATGGAGACGCCCCACTGCAGTTTTTCCTCCAGCCGCTCAAAGAAACGCAAGCGCTTGATGCGCGCGAAGCGCACGGGGCGCGGATGGCGATCAATCACGACGGAGGCTCCGGGCGCAAGATCGCTCACGACGTCGCCGTCGCATTCGAGGTTGGCGTGCACCAATTCGGAATCGGATGTGATGATGATGGTTGAGGCGGCCGACACGATGAGCGGACGCGAAAAGAGCGTGTGCGGCAGCAGCGGCACGATCCCGAATGCGTCGACTTGCGGCGAGATGATGGATCCGCCGGCCGATAGAAAATACGCGGTCGATCCGGTCGGGGTCGCGACGCAAATCCCGTCGGCCGGAATGTGCGCGGCTTGCTCGTCGTTCAAGCACAGACCGAACGGAACGATCCGTGAAACGCCGCCTTTGCGCACGACGACGTCGTTGAGCGCGAAGTATTCACGTCCGTCGTACAACGCGCGAAGCGCAATCCGCTCTTCGATGAACAGACCACGCTCGACGAGATCCGGAAGTTCGTCGATCGCCGGATCGCCCTCGTCGCATTCCGTGAGAAATCCCAAGCGCCCCGTGTTTATGCCGATGATCGGCACACCGCGATCCACTGCGAGGCGCGCCGCGCGCAGCAACGTACCATCTCCACCGATGGTTATGAGTAAGGCCGCATCGTTGAGTGCGTTGCCCTCGCCCACGGACGTGATATGATAGCCCGCTTCTTCGAAACCGGCGCCCACGCGCTGCGCCAGTGCTCGCGCGTTTTCGCGATCGACGTCCACGTAGAGCGCCACCACGCGCTTTTTGAGCGTTACCGTCACGACGGTAACCCTTCGGCAAGCAGCGCGTCAATCTTCGCGTCGCTCACGGTCTCGCCGGAGCCGCGGCGCATCCGCAGCAAGAATTCCCGATTTCCCGCGGGACCTAGCAACGGCGAGGATACGGCGTCAGTCGCCGATAGGCCCAGCGCTGCGGCCGCATCTCGAACCTCGCGCAGGACCGCGCGGTGCACCTGCGGATCGCGTACGACGCCGCCGCTTCCCAGACGCTGCCGGCCGGCTTCGAATTGCGGCTTCACCAGCGCAACGATTTCGCCGTGCTCCGCCAGATACGCGATGGCACGCGCGAGAATCGTACGCAGGGAGATGAACGACGCGTCGACGACGATCAGGTCGAACGGATCCGCGAACGCGTCGTCGGGAAGATGGCGAAAATTCGTGCGTTCCATCACGGTAACGCGTGCGTCGTTGCGCAGCCGCCAGTCGAGCTGTCCGTAGCCGACGTCGACGGCCACGACGTGCCCTGCGCCGCGCTGCAGCAAACAATCCGTGAATCCGCCCGTCGACGCACCGACGTCGAGCGCGCGCATGCCCCGCACGTCGATTGCAAAAGCTTCCAGCGCGTGCTCCAGCTTCTCGCCGCCGCGGCTTACGAAACGGCGCGGCCGTTCGATCTCGACGTGCGCGTCTTCGGCAACGTTCGCGCCGGCTTTGGTGGCCGGGACCCCGTTTACGCGAACGCGTCCTTCCATGATGAGGCTGCGCGCTTGCGAACGCGTGATGTTTTCACGTGCGGCGACCACGGTGTCCAAACGAGAGGAGCGCATATTGCGTGCAATATGCGCTCAGATTATGCTTCGGTACCTTCAGTTATGGTGCGCGTTCGTATCGGCGAACCAGCGCGTTCCCGGCGCTGCCCCGCGAACTGCCGCTGAGCGCAGTTCCAAGCGCGATACCGAACGTGATGAACAGGTAGATCGGTATCCACGTCGCCATCGCGAGATTGCCGTTGGCTCCGGCGGCTTGGGCGCCGCCGCCGATGGCGGATACGGTGCCTGCGACGCTGTTGGACGGCATGTTGGCCGGCGCGCTTACGCTCGTCATTTGCATGCCGAGGCCGAAGCGCATGTTATTCAGCGTGCCGGTCCACGACGGTCCGGCAGCCGATGCGAACAGGTAAACCATCACGACCATGGACAGGCCCCACACCGCCCAGCCATGCAGGGAATTCCACCCCGAGTCAGGCCTGCGAGCGAGCATACCCGCCACCCACCCGCCGCAATAGAACGCGCCGAGCGTCTGCAAGAAAAACCAGATTGCGATGCCGATCCCGAAGCTCAGGCCCGAGGGGCCGCCTCCTCCGGGATGCACGAAACTGGCGAAGATACCAATCATGAGCAGTGAAAATAACGTTTCTACGGCGAGCGTGACGAAGAACCCGGCCCAAATCGCGCCCCACGACGTGTTGCTGCGAGGCGTTCGGCCGCCCGTCACGACGCCTTCTACGTGCGTCTCTCTCGTTACACCGGTAGTCACTTGACATCAACCTCCAATGGTTTTTGCCCAACACGGAGGTGATTGCTAACCGGGCGGCTACTACTCTAAAAGCACGCGCTCGCCGATCTCCTTTTGCGTTCCGGCTGCCGGCTAAACGCTAGAACGGAATGTCGTCTTCGAGAGGCGTGTCGGGTGCCGCGCCGGTTTGCTCCATCGCGCGATCGATCTGCGCCTGCGCACCCTTGAGCAGCGTTTCGCACTCCTTGGAAAGCACTTTGCCTTCTTTGAAGAGCTCCACCGCGCGGTCGAGGTCCACGTTGCCGTTCTCGAGTTCTTTGACGATCGCTTCGAGACGCGCAATCTTCTGCTCGAAGGCACCCGATGGTTGATCAGCCATGGAGGCGGTGCTTCGGGGGAACCGTCAAGGAACCCGCCGAAGCGCGCCCGTCCCCATAAGGAGTACGTGTATGCAAACCACGGCAGCCACACGCGTCAAGGGTATCGATGCAACGTACTACACCGTGCAGGACCTCGCGGGATGCGCGGCATTTTACGCACAAGTTCTCGGGCAAGACCCGACTGTTTCGGTCCCTGATTTTTTCACCGAGTGG
>DATGJX010000167.1:0-16704 GCA_035294905.1 Vulcanimicrobiaceae bacterium
TCCTCGCAAAGCGCGTGCGGCGGCATAGGCTGGTAACGCGCAAATCACCGCGTCCGCGCGCGCGCGCGATCCGTCGGTGAATCCGACGTGCCAACCGTCACCATCACGTGCGAGCGTTTGCACCTCGCAGGAAACGCGAACCAGCGGGCCGATTTGCGCGCGCATCGCATCGACGATGGACTGCAGGCCATCGCGCAAACTCATCAGTTGCGGCGCGAGTCCGTTCGACCGCGCACGCGTCATTGCTCGCACGATACTTCCATGCGCGCGTTCCATCTCGACGAATTGCGGAAGCGTCGCCTGCATGCTCATGCGCTGCGGATCGCCGGAATAGATTCCGCCGATGAGGGGTTGCGCGAGCCGCTCGAGCACTTCGCGTCCAAAACGCCGAGCGACGAAGGACGCTACGCTTTCGTCGTCGCTCGATGCCCGCGCCGGAACGAGCGGCTCGATTGCAGCGCGCGCGATGCCGGCAGGGCTGAAGATGCCGCTGCGAATCAGCGCGGAGATCGACGTCGGCGAAAAGAACCGGAATTCTGACGGAATCGGCCGCAGCTTCCCGTGGTGAACGATGAGCGACCCGCGGTACTCTTCGCGAATCGGCACGAGCTGGTCGTCGAGTTGCAGGCGCCGCAGCAACTCGCGCGCGGCGGGTTTATCCGCGAGCAGCGAATCGGGTCCCAGTTCCATGGTATAGCCGTCCTCGTGCAGCGTCTGCACGCAGCCGCCGGTGCGTGTCGAGCGTTCGAAGACCGCGATCTCGAGATCCAAGCGGCGCTGCACCGCGGCATCGTGCAAATACAATGCCGCGGCAAGTCCGCTGACGCCGCCGCCGAGAACCGCTATGCGGCGCATTGCTGCACGAGATCCGCGAGCATACGAATGAACAGCGGATGGTCGTTCAGCGCCGACGCGCGCTCCATGCGTACGCCCGCATCCTTTGCGGCGGCGGCGGCATCCACGTCCAGGTCGTAGAGCACTTCGACGTGATCGCACAAAAAGCCGACGGGCGCGACGATCGCCTCGCGCACGTTTTGTTGCGGCAACGCACGCAATACGTCGCGCACGTCAGGTGCGAGCCATGGTTCTTTCGGCGATCCGCTGCGGCTCTGATACGCCACGCGCCACGATACTGCACCGGCATGCTGCGCGATCAACTCCGCGGATCGGTGCAACTGAGCAACGTACGGACTCGCGTCCGCCATCGCTTGCGGAATGCTGTGCGCGGTGAAGATCAGCTCGACCCCGTCGAACGAATCTTTGCCAAAGCGCTGCAGCGCATCGCGCACGCGTTCGGCATTTGCGGTGACGAAAAGTGGATGTTCGAAGTACGGCGGCACGTAAACGGCGCCAGGAATCCGGTCCAGATATTTATCCCAACTCGCTGGGCTTTGATGCGCCGCAAGAATTACCGCAATCGGCGCTTGCTCGCCATCGTGCTGCAGTTCGACCGCGACGTCCGATACAAACGGCGCCGCATTGATGTACGCCGTGCGCACCGAAGCGTCGAAATGCCGCGCGTGCAATTCACGTTCCAGCGCTTCGGCCTGCCGCTGCGTCAGCTCGTTGAACGGCGATTTGCCGCCCATGTGCATGTAGTGGCTGACCACGGTTTCGTATCGTTCCGCCGGAATGCGGCGTCCCTGCAGCACGCGATCGAGAAACGGCCGAATTTCATCGGGTCCGCTCGGGCCGCCGAACCCGAGCAAAACGATTGTCTGCGCCGTCATCTGCGGCTGAGTTCGTGAACTGCGTCGACCAGCGCAAGCACGTTGTCGACCGGCGTCTCCGGTAAGATGCCGTGTCCGAGATTGAAGATATGTCCGGGCTTGCCGTTCGCGCGCCGCAGAATATCCGCGACGGCATCCCGGATCGCAGCGCGATTGGAAAAGAGCAGCACGGGGTCGAGGTTTCCTTGCACGCCGACGCCGGCGCCCAAACGGTTCCATGCTTCATCGAGATCGACGCGCCAGTCCAAACCGATGACGTCACCGCCCGCATCGCGCATGTCGGTAAGCAGCGTACCGGTCATCGTTCCGAAATGAATGACCGGCGTGCCGGAACGCAGCGACTCGATGACTTTGCGCGTATGCGGCTGCACGAACGCGCGGTAATCGGCCGGGGAAAGCGCGCCGGCCCAGCTGTCGAAAATCTGCACGACGTGCGCACCGGCATCGATTTGCATGTTCAGATACTGCGCAGTGACGCCCGCGACCACGTCCATAAAGCGGTGCCAGGTTGCAGGATCGTCGTGCATCAGTGATTTGGTCGCAACGTAGTTGCGCGAACCGCCGCCTTCAATTGCGTAGGATGCAACGGTGAACGGAGCGCCGGCAAATCCAATCACCGGAACTTCCCGTTCCAGTTCGCGGCGCACCAGGCGCACGGTCTGCGCAACGAAGCCGAGCGACTCTTCGACGCTTACCGGATGCAGCTGGTCGACGTCGCTCATGCTGCGAATCGTGCGAGCGATGCGCGGTCCGTCACCCTTCTCGTACGTGAGCCCCGCGCCCATCGGGACCAGCGGCAAGAGAATGTCGGCGAAAATGATGGCTGCATCGACGCCGAGACGGCGCACGGTATCGACCGTCACTTGCGCCGCCGCGCTCGAATCACGGCACAGATCGAGGAATGAGAAGCGGTCGCGCACGCGGCGGTATTCAGGGAGATAGCGTCCGGCTTGGCGCATGAGCCAGACGGGTGTGAAGGCGGCCGGCTCGCGCCGGCAGGCGCGCAAGAAGGGGTGATCGGTGAGTGTAGCGGGCATTACCTTTGGCCCTTCATCGAGCGTAGAAGCCCTCCTTGCGACTAACGTCGTCCGGGGCAGCCGCCGATATTTACCCAGTTGGGAGGTCGCTATGAAACGAGCGCATTTCGCGATTTTTGCATTTCTACTGGCACTTGGTCCGGCCGTTGCCGCCGGCGCAACGCAGACCTTGCACGTCGGCTCGGACATCTCGTACGCGCCGCTTGAATTTTACGCGCCGGGCTCAAAGCGCGTCGAAGGTTTCGATTTCGATCTTGCGCAAGCGCTTGCAGCCAAGATGGACTCGCACATCACGTTCCAGAATCACGATTTCGACGGCCTCATCAAGGCGCTCAACGCCGGGCAGTACGATCTGGTGATCTCCGCGATGAACGACACACGCGATCGGGCCAAGCAAGTCGACTTCGTCGATTACTTTCTCGCGGGAAGCGGCATCTTGATCCCGGCCGGAAATCCGCACCACGTCTTCAATCTGGCAAGCTTGTGCGGCATGACTGTGGATCTGCAGCGCGGCACGTCACAAGATGCGGCGATAGACGCGCAGTCGAAGCGTTGCACGGCTCTGGGACTCCATCCGATTACCGTACTTTCGTACACGACCGACGACGAGGCGCTCAAACAGTTCCTCGCCGGAAAATCGATGGCGCACATCTCGGACTATCCGGTCGTCTCGCACCTTGCAAGAACGCTCGGCGGCGGTAAAGCGTACGTGATTGCCGGAAAGCAGTTCGGCGTCGTGCCGTACGGCATCGCCGTATCGAAAAAGGACGTGGCGCTGCGCGATCGCGTGCAGACTGCGCTCAAAGCGATCATCGAAGACGGCACGTACGACACGCTGCTCAAGAAGTGGGGACTGGAACAAGGCGCGATGCGCTCCGCGCCGGTCAACGCCGGAACGAAATTCCAGTAGCGCGCTAGCCCTTCAGCGTATTGCTCCAAAAGCGCACGGTGCGTTCCCACGCATCGTGCGCCGCTTTTGCGTCGTAATGTCCCAAGCCCGCCTGTCCGGGTTGATTCGGATTGCAGAAGGCGTGCTTCGCGTCGTACCAATACACTTCGAACGGCACTTTGCCTTGCGTCATGCGCTCCTCGATTTCCGCCGCGCGGTCGGGAGTGAAGAAGTCGTCGTATTTCGCAAAGTGGCACTGCAGCGGAATTTCGATCGTTGCGGGATCACCCGCTTCCGACGGCGGGAACCCGTAATACACGACCGCCGCGTCGATCTCTTTGACGTGCATCGCAGTGATGAACGCGATCGCGCCGCCCATGCAATATCCGGACACGCCCGCTCTTTTTCCGTTCTTCTTGAGATGCTGCAGCGCGCCGCGAACGTCTTGCAGAGCGGCGTCGCCGAAATCGAGACCTTCCATCAAGTGGTTCGCTTCATCGCCAACTGCGGCCGAACGCCCACGATACAGATCGGGGACGAGCGCGCGATACCCGAGGCTTGCGTACTCGTCCGCGATGCGCATGATGTCGGGCGTGACGCCCCACCACTCCGCAACCACAACGATGCCGGGCGCCGAATCGGCGTTGCGCTCGGGCGCCGCGTAATAGGCCGGAGCGCTATTCCCGTCCGGCCGCGTAAATTCGATGTTTTGCCCCATGGGCAGAGGGATTTTTAGGCCGTGGCCGGTGCGCCTTCTTCAGCATCCTGGCGATCGAGATTCTCGATTTTCTCGGTCACCAGCCACTGGTTTGCCGCCTCCACTTGCTGCGGCTTGACGCGCGCTCGCAGCCACTCCAGGATTGACTCGTCGGTTACGTGCGTTTTGATCGCCGCATCGAAATCGTTCGGCGTAACGCCCCAGCGCTCCATGACGCCTTTGTCCATGGGGCAGGGATAGATGTAGTCGTGAATCGTGCCGTTCGCACTGGCACGCGCCTTGTCGAAGACCCGTGCGAGCCAGAGCACGTTGCCGCCGAGCGGGTCGCGCCCGCGCCGTGGAAAAGTTTTGCCGTCGCGAAAATCGGTAGCCATAGCTCGCACAACACAACCGCGTTTTCACGGGATGCAAAGAGTCGGCGCCTTGCGAACATGTGGCTTCGATGAGTGAAGATGCAAACGGGCCTAAGGCTGCTGCCGCGCTGGCCGCGCGCGTCGCAACCGAGCCGCGATGGCAAGCGGGACTCGCCGTGCTCGCGGCGCTCGCGCTCTACGTGACGCTTCCCCCGAAGGTCGTGGTAGGCCCGGTCTGGGTGCTCCCGCTCGTGCTGCTGGTGATTCTCATTCCGCTGATGCTTTTCTCTCCACACCGCCAGAAAGAGGTGGCATGGCAGCGGATGCTTTCGATTGCGCACATCGCGGTGTTGAACGGCTTCAACGTTGCGACGATCGTGCTGCTCTTCTATTGGCAGCTCAGCGAGCATTCCCACAAGTCGCTCAACGGCGAACAGTTGCTGCTGGCGGCAGGGCAGATATGGCTGACCAACATCATCGTTTACGGGTTGTGGTATTGGGAATTCGACGGCGGCGGCCCGCGAGTGCGCACGCACATTACGGGAGACGACGCGCCGCGCCGCTCGGACTTCCTGTTTCCGCAGATGGCGCTCGTGCCGGAGATTCGCGATCGCCTGCATTGGAAGCCGGGATTTTTGGATTACCTTTTTCTTTCGTTCAACACCGCAACGGCGTTCAGTCCCACCGACACCTTTCCGCTCACGCGCTTCGCCAAAGCGCTGATGATGGCGGAGTCGCTGACCTCGCTCGTGACGGTCGCAATCATCGCCGGGCGGGCGATAAATATTCTCGGAAGCTAACTGCCGTTCAGAATTCCGTGCAGCGTATTCATCACGTGAATGAACGAATACGGATCGATCGCAATGTCGCCGCGAAACGGGTAATCGAGCTCGGCGATTACCGTGAAGATGATGGTGATGACCGCGGTTTCGGCGATGACCATGACGTACTGCGCCCGTGGGTGGTCGACGCGAAAGTAAAACGAAAAGATGACCGTGACCGCGCCGGTAAACATCATCGCCGCCCAAAGCACTATCGGAATGCCCTGCCGGTTGGCAAGAATGCGATCGCGGCGCTTGTCCAAGAACGTATCGGCGTACGTGAGGCCCCGCGCCTGAAGCGCCTGCTCCGCCGGATTGGCGGGGCGCCACGACGTGAGTATCCGCTGAACGTCATATCCGGCGTCGTGCGCTTCGAAGCTCTCGCCGCCGTGCCGCATCGCCGGCCATTCCCGAGTGACGACCAGCGCGATATATCTGTCGACCGCGGCGTGCACTTCGGTACGAAACGGCTCGGGGTACGCGTCCGCCAGATGGTGCAAATCGGAGAGCGCGCTCGCTTCCTGCTGCGCGGTCTCAGCGGCTCCGTCGAATTCTTGCCACACGCCGACGACCATGAACGACATCATCACGGCGAGCACGGTGCCGATGATCGTCAGGATGGGACCTGCCACGTCGTTGTGCGTAATCGTTTCGTTGCGCGTGATGCGCGCGCGCATGATGGCAAGCAGCCCGCATGCAATCGCGCACGCGCCGATGACCGCGCATGACATGAACAGCCGCGCCGGGATGGCGTAAATCCAAGTCACGGCAGGTCGCTTCGCCGCCGCAACCAACCGCTCCGGTCGAGCGTTATGGCGGTATGGCAACCCTGAGTGCATCGAAGGGCGCGGGAGGTGCCGGGGAGAACGCTCGGCCTCGCACTTCAAAGCCTTGAAGGCATCGAAGTGCGGGTGTGATGTAATGGTAGCCTGCGACCTTCCCAAGGTTGACGCGCGGGTTCGATTCCCGCCACCCGCTAGTTTTACGGCGACGTAGCCAAGTGGTAAGGCAGAGCTCTGCAAAAGCTCCATTCGGCAGTTCAAATCTGCCCGTCGCCTCCAAAATCTCTCCGGAGATTTTGTCGTGTGCTTGAGCCAAATCATTGCGGCGCCCACGGGGAGTGTTTGAGTCGGCAGCACTATTTAGGCGCCATGAGGTTTTGGGGCCCCACGAAGTGGGGGGCGCGGAGGCTAGGCCGGAGCGCCTTTAGACTTGAGAATTGCTGTTTTTGGCGCGGGAGCGATTGGCGGGTTTATTGCCGCCGCGCTTGCGCGTTCCGGTGTCGACGTTTGCGTGGTCGCGCGAGGCGCCCACTTGGACGCGATCCGGCGCAACGGCATTCGCGTGCGCAGCGACCTGGGCGAGTTTACCGCCTCGGTTCCGGCCTCCGACGACCTGCGTGAGTTCGGCGATCTGGACTTCGTGCTCCTCACGTTCAAATCGCAGCAGTGGAACGGCGTGCTGCCGCAGTTCGAACGCGCCATCTCGGAGCGCACGGTGTTCGTGACGCTGCAGAACGGCTTGCCGTTCTGGTACTCGCGCGACCGCGCACTGCAAAGCGTCGATCCGGGCGGCGAGATCTTGCGCACGCTATCCTATGGCCGCGTTATCGGCGGAGTCGTGCATGCTTCGGGCCACGTCGTGCAGCCGGGAGTCATTCGTCAGAGCGGCGGCACGCTGTATCCGCTAGGCGAACTGGAC
Source organism: Vulcanimicrobiaceae bacterium (assembly GCA_035294905.1). Lineage (GTDB taxonomy): Bacteria > Vulcanimicrobiota > Vulcanimicrobiia > Vulcanimicrobiales > Vulcanimicrobiaceae > DATGJX01. The sequence goes on from DATGJX010000167.1 coordinate 7,250, forward strand.
GGCGCGACGACCGAACGCATCACCCGGCTCTCGCAAGCGTTTGAGCAGGCCGGAATGACCGCGCCCGTCGAGCCGGACATTCGCCGGAATATCTGGCGTAAGCTGGTGAACAATCTCGCGCTCAACCCGGTGAGCGCGCTCACGCGTGCCACCGTGCAGACCATGCTTGCCGATCCCCCGGTCCGCGCACTGCTGCGCGCTATTATAGATGAAGGACTGGCCATCGCGCGCGCGTCGGGCGTTGAGCCGGGCGTTGACGCAGACGAGCGCCTGAAGTGGGCCGAGCACATCGCCGACGTGAAGACGTCGATGCTGCAGGATTTGGAAGCGCGGCGCCCGCTGGAACTCGAACCAATTGCGGGAGCCGCGCTCGAACTCGCCCGATATTATCGCGTTGCGGTGCCGCATACGGAAACGGTGTATGGACTTACAAAACTCCTCGAGCGAAGTGCGCTCGGCGATTGAATGCCGCGCTGCGGGCGCGGACGAGTACCCCGCCGCCGCGCAGCTGCGAGCGGACATGGCGCTCGAGATGGGCAGCGATTTCGACGGTGCCGCCGCGGATTGGCGCACGAAATTCGCCGCGTATTTCGGCGGTAAGCAGGCCGTCGGGGGTGCTCAGCTGTTTCTGGCGTACGACGGTGAAGCGCCGATCGGATGCGCGATTATTTCGATTTTGGACCACTATCGGCGCTATGTGTTCGGAACCGAAGTCGGCTTCATCAATGCAGTGTACGTTCATCCGGACTATCGGCGGCGCGGCGTTGCCAATCGGCTGATGCGGCTCGCGATCGCGTGGGCACGCGAACGCGGATGCCGGAGCGTTCGTTTGCGCTCCAGTGACGAGGGACGCTTTCTGTACGAACAGCTCGGTTTTCGCGAAGGGCGCGAGATGGAACTCGATCTGGGGGCAGCCGATGCTGGTTCGACGCATCGTTCCGTGCCTGGACATTAAAGACGGACGCGTCGTCAAGGGCGTGCGGTTCGTCGAACTGCGTGATGCCGGCGATCCCGTTGAGCTCGCGAGCGTGTACGAAGAATCCGGTGCCGACGAACTCGTCTTTTTGGACATAACGGCAACCGTTGAAGGCCGAAAGGCGACACGCGACGTCGTTCGCGCAGTTGCCGAGCAGCTCACGATTCCGTTCGCAGTCGGCGGCGGCACGAGCAGCGCAGACGACGTCCGCGCGCTATTGCGCGCCGGCTGCGACAAAGTCTCGCTCAATAGCGCGGCCGTTCGCTCTCCCGGCGTGTTGCAAAGCTGCGCGGCTGAATTCGGAAGTCAGTGCGTCGTGCTGGCGATCGATGCGCGCCGCGCGAAAGATCGTGGGTCCTGGGAAGTCGTGATTGACGGCGGACGCACGCCGACGGGCATGGACGCGGTCGCGTGGGCGCGGCGCGGCGCGCAGCTCGGTGCAGGCGAGATTTTGCTGACCAGCATGGATCGTGACGGCACGAAAAGCGGTTTCGACATCGACCTCACGCGTGCGGTTCGCGACGCGGTGGACGTACCGGTCATCGCATCGGGCGGCGCGGGCAACGCCGACGACTTTGCGCAGGTTTTCGAGAAAGCAGGTGCCGATGCCGCGCTCGCAGCCTCGCTCTTCCACTTCGGCGAACTGGCGATTCCCGAATTAAAGGAAGCGCTGCGCGCGCGCGGCATTCCCATTCGTCCTTCGACAAGCTCAGGATGACAAGTATGGAAGAACTCAAGTGGAATGCCGGCGGGCTGATGCCGGTCGTTATCGCGGATGCGCGCACCGGCGACGTGCTGACGCTGGCATATGCAAATCGCGAGGCGCTGGAGCGAACGATCTCCGAGCGTTCGACGTATTTATACAGCCGTTCGCGTCAAAAGCTTTGGCACAAGGGCGAGGAGTCGGGCAACACGCAAGAGGTCGTCGAGGTCGCATACGACTGCGATGCGGACGCGCTGCTCTATCGCGTGATTCCAAGCGGCCCCGCGTGCCACACCGGTGCGCAGTCTTGCTTTCACAATGTCATCGTGAGCCTGTCGAACGACGCCGAGCCTGTCGAGGCGTACCGCTTTACGCGCGCCATCGCGCATCTCGAAAGCGTGCTCGAGCAGCGCAAGGGCGCGGATCCAGGTTCGTCATATGTTGCGACACTCTATGCGGGCGGCGTGGACAAGATCGGCAAGAAAATCGGCGAGGAAGCGACCGAAGTGGTCATCGCTGCAAAAAACGCCTCGCACGACGAACTCGTGTGGGAAGCGGCCGATCTGGTTTTTCATCTGCTCGTGCTCTTGAAGGCGGCAAACGTGCCGCTCGACGACGTCGGCGGAGAATTGCTACGGCGCGCCAAGTAACGGCTCGCAAAGCGCCGCCTGCGCGCATCGATGATCTCGCCGGCGTGGGCGCGGAGACGGCGGGGCGTTTTGCCGAACTCGGCATACGCACGCCGATCGATTTGCTCAACGATTTTCCGCACCGCTACGAAGATTTGCGCTTTCCTACGCCCGCCGCGCAGCTCGGGGGTACGGAGTCGGAACAGAACGCGGTCGGCCGCATCGTTTGGGTGCGCGAGCGCCGCGCGCGGCATCTGGCTATCGTCGAAGCCGAGTTGCAAGACGAGAGCGGTTCGTTCACGGCAACGTGGTTCGGACGCGCGTACCTCATGGGCGCCCTCAAGAAAGGCATGCGGGTATTCGTGCGCGGGCGCGTGCAGCGCACGCTCGCAGGCGCAAAGATGAACGTCGGCACGCATCGCGTGCTGGCCGAAGACGAAACGTACCGCGGCGAGATGGTCCCGGTGTATTCCGCGAGCAAAACGCTCACCTCACGGAAGATTCATCAAGTCATCGCGCGCAATCTCCCGCGTTTGCTGGAACTTGCCGGCGAGGAACCGCTGCCGGAAAGCGTGCTGCGCGACCGCGCGTTTCTGCCCGTGGAACAAGCCTATCGCGCGCTGCATGCACCGCAGACGCCCGAGGAAGCGCAAAAAGCGCGCGAACGTTTCATCTTCACCGAATTTCTCGCGCTCGCGCTGGCGGCGCAGATTAAACGGCGCGAACGCATCGCCGAACACACGGCGGAAAAAATGCGCGCGGCGCCGACGCTGCTTGCGGATTTCGAACGCGAACTGCCGTTCCCGCCGACCGGCGCGCAGCGGCGCGTCATCACCGAAATTTGGGGCGACATGGCGCACGACGCGCCGATGAACCGCCTGCTGCAAGGCGACGTGGGCAGCGGCAAGACGCTCGTTGCCGCCGCCGCGATTCTGCTGGCCGCGCGCAGCGGCGTGCAATCCGCGCTGATGGCGCCCACGGAAATTCTCGCGGCACAGCATGCCGCGAAACTCGCGCCGCTGCTGCTGCCGCTGCGCATTACGGTCGAAGCCGTGTTCGGCAGCCAAAGCGCGAAGGCGCGCGCTAACGCCGTCAACAAGCTCGCGAGCGGCGAAGCGCTCGTGGCGGTCGGCACGCACGCGCTGCTCACCGAAGGCGTCGATTTCAAACGCCTCGGCCTTGCAATCATCGACGAACAGCATCGCTTCGGCGTGCAGCAGCGCGCTCGTTTGCGTGCCAAAGGCATTGCGCCGCATACGCTGCACATGACCGCAACGCCCATCCCGCGCACGCTTGCGCAGTCGGTGTACGCCGATCTCGACGTCTCCACCATCGACGAACTGCCGCCGGGGCGCACGCCGATTGAAACGTTCGCGCTGCGCCGCAGCCGGCTGCATCTCGCTTACGACTTCGTCGAAAAGAACGTTGCGCAGGGGCACCAAGCGTACATCGTAGCACCCGCAATCGAAGAATCCGAGCTGGACATTACGAGCGTTCTTACGGAGGCCGAGCGTTTACAGAACGACGTCTTTCCGCATCTGAGGCTGGGGCTTTTGCACGGCCGAATGCCTGCGCGCGACAAGGAAGACGTGATGCAGCGCTTCGCGCGCAACGAACTGCAGGTACTGGTCGCCACGACCGTCATCGAAGTCGGCGTGGACGTTCCCAATGCGAGCGTCATGGTGGTTCTGGATGCGCAGCGGTACGGTCTGGCGCAACTGCATCAGCTGCGCGGGCGCGTCGGCCGCGGCGCGGCGAAGTCGTATTGTCTGCTCATTGCGCCCGATGAAGCAGGGGAAGTCGAGCGCCTGCAGGTTCTTACCGAATCGACCGACGGATTCCGGATCGCCGAGGAAGATCTGCAGCTGCGCGGTGCCGGTGAATTTGCGGGAACTGCGCAGTCGGGGCGTACGGAGTTCCGCTTCGGCGACATCGTGCGCGACTTCGCGCTTTACAAAGAAGCCAGCGCGCTCGCAGCGAGCATCATTCAGGCCGATCCGAAGTTGACGCGGCCGGAACACGAGCACTTGCGCGGTCTCATCGAAGGCGAACCGAGCGCGCGCGCGATGCTGCTGTCATCTTAGCCAGCCGGTTTAGCCGGCAAAATCCTCGACGAACAGAAGCCGCCCGTCGTCCGAAAGCATCACGGCGATGCCCACGCGCGTGAAATGCGGAGAGAGAATGTTTGCGCGGTGCGGCGGACTCTCGAAGAGCGCGCTGGCTGCCTGTATGCCGCTGCCCGCCAGTGCGATGTTTTCGCCGGCATACGAAAAGGTGCAGTCGTGGCTGCGCATGCGGTCCCACGGCGTCACGCCCGCTGGGGAATCGTGATCGAAATAGTCGAGGCGTGCCATGTCGACGACGTGATCCAGCGCTGCCGCCTGCAGTGCCGGATCGAGCGGCAACGCGGGCAAACCGTGTTCGCGGCGCTCCAGGTTGAGCGCGGCATACAGCTTGGTCGCGGCGCGCGATTCGCGCTTTTGCACGGCGGCTGCGGGATGCAGAGCCGCCGCTAGCATCAGGGCGTGAAGCATCTAGCTGCGGTATCGGCAAATTGCGGGGAATGCTTAGAGCAGCCTTGAAAGCCGCCGCATGAAGAGGATCGTACGCTTTGTCTGCGCGGCAGCGCTGGCAATCGGTGTGGGTTTTACGGCGCAGCATCCAGCCGCTTCGCAGCCGCTGCAAGTCACGCGGGCGACGCTGAAAAACGGGCTCGAAGTCGTCGTGGTGCACAATCCGCTCGCGCCGGTGGTTACGGCGGTCCTGAATTATCGCGCAGGATCGAACGAACAGCAGTACGCCGGGCAGGCGCACGCGCTCGAGCATATGATGTTCCGCGGCACGCCCGACATCTCGCAGACGCAGCTCTTCGAGATCGCGCAGCTGATGGGCGGCGACTACGATGCGGATACGGAAGCGGAAATCACGCAGTATTTCTTCCAGGTGCCTGCGCAGTATTTGGACGTCGCGCTGCGCGTCGAAGCGGATCGTGCAAAACACGTGACGCTCGCGCAATCGGGATGGGTAGCCGAGCGCGGCGCGATCAAGCAGGAAGTGACGCAAGACGACAGCGTCCCGATAGAAAAGCTGTTTATCCGTACCATTCTGCCGTCGATCTTCAAAGGCACGCCGTACGCAAAAGATGGTCTGGGCACGCTGTACTCGTTCGACCATCAAATCAATGCGGGGGTGATTCGCAAGTTCTACGACACGTGGTATCACCCCAACAACGCCGTGTACGTCATCACTGGAGACGTCGACGGGCCTGCCACGGTGAAACTCGTTGAAAAATATTTCGGCAGCATTCCGGCAGCGAAGTTGCCCGCGCGCAGTACGGTTACGCTGCAGCCGCTCAAACCCGCAACGTATCGCGTCGAGAGCGATCAGCCGTATTCCGTCGTGGCGATCGCGTACCGCTTGCCCGGATGGAAAGACAAAGACTATGCGGCCTCCCAGATTCTCGAATCGGTGCTGAACAATCAGCGCGGCGACCTCTACGGTCTTGTCGCAAGCGGCAAGAGCCTGTACTCCGGCTTCCAGGACATCGAATCGCATCCGTATGCCACGGCAAGCGCGGCGATTTCGGTGGTTCCGGTCACGACGCCGGCGGACGGCGCCGCCGCCGATCTGCGAGCGGTGCTCGAAAATTACCGCAAGAACGGCTTGCCCGCAGAGTTGGTGGAAGTTGCCAAGCAGCGCGCCATCGCCGATGCGCAGTTCCAAGGTAACTCGATTCAAGGGCTTGCTTTCGAATGGAGCGACGCGGTCGCGGCTAGGCATGAGGATTCGCCCGAACAGTCGATCACCGCGATGAAGAGCGTTACGCTCGCCGACGTGAACCGCGTGTTTCGCGAATACGTGCAACCCTACAAGGCCATCGTGGCATACGCGGTGCCGAAGAACCTTGGTAAGGTCACTGCAGCTGCGTCCGGTCCTGCCAAAGAAAACAACACGCTCACGCCCGAGAAACCGCAGCCGTTGCCCGCATGGGCTCAGGCCGCCTTCGCGAACGTGCACGTTCCCGCGCAAACGGTGCAGCCGGTATCGATGACGCTTTCGAACGGCATGGAGTTGATAGTCGTGCCGGAGCACGTTACGAACACCATCGAAGTGCACGGTGAGATACGCTCGAACGAAGCAATCCAGGCGCCCACCAATCTGCAAGGCGTCGACGACATCACCGCGGGCCTGTTTGCGTTCGGCACGACGACGTACAATCGGATTCAGCTGCGCGAGCAGCTCGACAGCATCGCAGCGGAAGTCGACGCCGGCACGAGTTTCTCCTTGAGCGTTCTCAGCAATCAGTTCGATCGCGGCGTGCAACTGCTTGCCGACGAGGAACTGCATCCGGCATTTCCCGACGCAGCCTTCGACATCGTGCAAAAGCAAACGGTAGGAGAACTCACGGGCGAGATGACCTCGCCCGATCATCTGACTGCCGTCGCGCTGAACAAAGCGCTCTTCCCGGCGGACGACCCGCTTCAGAAATTCGCCACGCCGCAAACCGCCGGCGCCGTCACGTTAGACGACGTAAAAACCTATTACGCGAAAGTGTACCGTCCGGACATGACGAGCGTCGTCGTGATCGGTGACGTCACGCCGGAACTTGCGAAGGCAACCTTTGAAAAATACTTCGGCGCGTGGTCCGCGCAAGGTCCGAAACCCGACGTCGCTTTGCCGCAGGTGCCGAAGAACACCGCGACCAGTGTCTTAGTTCCCGATTCCGCGCGCGTCCAATCCGACGTGCAGCTCGCTCAGGTGTTCGATCTCAAACGCTCCGATCCCGATTGGGCGCCGCTGCAGGTTGCGAACAACATCTTGGGCGGCGGCGGGTTCGGCTCGCTGTTGATGGACGATTTGCGCGTCAATCACGGGTACGTGTACAGCGCGTACTCGTCGCTGGGTTCGAACAAGAACCGGTCGACGTTCAGCATCGATTATTCGTGCGATCCGGACAAGATCGTTCCGGCTCAGCAGCTCGCACTCGCCGATCTCCGGTCCCTTGAGACGGGAAATATCTCTGCGGATCGTCTGCGCCGCAGCAAAGCGATGCTGATGAGCGACGTACCGCTTCGCGCCTCCAGCTTCGACGGCGTCGCCTCGGAGTTTCTGCAGTTCGCGACCTTCGGGTTGCCGCTCGATCAGGCAACGATCGACGCGCAGCGCGAACTCGACGCAACGGCGGACAGCGTGAAAGCATCGCTGACGAAATGGATCCGGCCGAACGATTTCGTGCGGGTCGTAAAAGGTCCCGGCCCGCGCTGAGAAAGATCGCGGCGGTAGGATTCGACTTTGACCACACATTGGGGATAGACAACAAGCTCGAGCGTGTGGTGTTTTTGCGGCTACTCGACGCGGCATGCGAGCAAGGCGGCCATTGCATCGGGACGCTCGCGGATGAGATCGTGCGCATCGACGATCTGCTGGTCAAGCAGCGCTCGGGCGCGTTCACGATAGAAGAAGCCGTACAGAACTTCATTCGCGAGCGCGGCATCGCGCAGCCGGATGCGTACGTCGACGAATACAAGCGCATGGCGGTCGAGATGGTGCCGTCGTTCGTCATACCGGAACCGGGCGTGCATCAGCTGCTGGAAGCGCTGGCGCGGCGCGGCGTGCCATGCGCGATTCTCACCAACGGCTGGTCGCCGCTGCAGCAGCACAAGGCGCAGCGCGTGCAGTTTTCGGGGCCGGTGCTTGTCAGTTCGGATATCGGCATCCAAAAACCGGAACCGCGCGCATTCGAAATGCTTGTGCAAACGCTGGGCACAAGGCCTGAGGAAACAGCGTTTGTCGGCGACACACCGTCGAGCGACGTGGTGGGCGCTATTCGTGCTGGAATGCAGGGCGTGTGGTTCGACGCAGAGGGCACAAGCTATCCGGCGGATATGCCTTCGCCGACCGCAACGATCCACACGCTCCCTGAGCTTCTCGCGCTCGTAGAGCGCTAGCGGAAGAGCGCGAGCACCGAGTTTGCGTTGTTGTTCGACTGTGCGAGCACCGAAGTGCCTACTTCCACCAAAACTTGGAGTTTCGTGAATTCCGTTGTGGCTTGGCCCACGTTGAGGTCGCGAATCCCCGACTCGGAAGCGTGCAGGTTGACGGAGGCGACGTTGTCGTTGTTCGCGTCCTCGTTGAGGCGAACGATGACGGCGCCGAGTTGCGCACGCTGTTGCAACAGCGTGTTGAGCGCGTTGTCGACTTGCCCGACCGCGTCTTCCGCGGCCAAGACACCTGCCGACGTGTTCGCAACGTTGATGTTGGAGATACGCAGCCAGCTGCGCAACCGTGTTCTTGAAAGCTTCCTGGTTGTTGTTCAGGTTGTACTGAACTTGGTTGGCCAACAGGTTGTTGGCAATGCTCAGGCCCTTCAATCCCGCACTCCTCCATGGCAAAACCGGCCCCTTCCATGAAGCGGCCCCCTCGGGGAACGTCCGTGCCCCCTTCATTGGCCGTTCGGCACATAGCCTGGGACTTTAGCCAAGGTCTTCGCGGAACTGGTGGAGCGGGTGTAGAACAGCGGCCCCGTGCCAAAGATCACCGGAGGAAACTTGGGCAGCCGCAAGTTGAAGTCGCCCAAGGGTATGAACGTGCGCCCGACGCCGGGACGCGTGAAGGAGTCCCTTTTCTCGATTCTGCAGACGCGCATCGACGGTTCGCGCTTCCTCGATCTCTTTTCCGGAACGGGAGCCATCGGTTTCGAGGCTGCCTCGCGCGGCGCGGAAAAGGTCGTCTGCGTCGAAGGACATCGCGAGACGGCGGAAGCGATTCGGGAAGCCGCCGAGCAGTTCGGCGTCGCCGGCCGCGTCGAGGTCGTCGCCGCTCCGGTGGATCGCGCGCTCTACCGGTTAGAAGGCGAGTTCGATATCGTGTATGCCGACCCGCCGTACGGCGACGAGTTGCCGATGCAGATGTTCCGCTTGCTGCTCGAGCGCAATTTGCTCGCGGCCGATGCCTTGGTGATCTTCGAACATAGCGCTCGCACGATTCTGCCGGAGATACCGGGGTACCGCGGCGTGCGTGAAGAAGTCTACGGCGATGTCGCCTTGGCATTCTTCACGCCCAGCGGCCGCTCGTGATTAGTAACGGGCGTCCGGGGCGCGTGCCGCGCGCCGTCTATCCGGGCTCGTTCGACCCTCCCACGAACGGC
>DATGJX010000168.1:0-4735 GCA_035294905.1 Vulcanimicrobiaceae bacterium
GCCGGGACGTTCGGCAAAAATCGCCGCAAGTTCTGCAACGTCGAGCGACGTCACGTGCAATGCCTCGCGCACGCGCGCTTGGAAATGCGGCTCCAGTGCCGCCAATGCGATCCAGCCGTCCGTCGTTTGGTATAAACGATACACCGCGAGTGCGCCGCCGAGCGGTCCGTCCGCCGTCGTGAGACCGTATCGCACGGCGTCTGCGAGCTCCGTCGCACCGTTTGCGATCGCAATCTCCACGCGCGTTCCGCGCCGCGTGCGTTCGCGTTCGAACAGTGCGCGATACGTTGCCGCGACGGCGCGCTCCGCTGCAAACAGATCCGCAAAGACGCTCCGCGGCATGGCAGGCGGATCGACCAGTCCCGCCTGGGCTTGATACGTGAGATCGTGGCCCGCGCGGTCGTCGTTCGGCGCCGCTTCGCCGACGATGGCTATGTGACACAGGCGCGGATGGCGCGCGTGCAACCGCGCCCAATTCAACCCCAGGCGCGACAGCGCGCTGCCGCGCATCGCCGTGATCAGCACGTCGGCCGAGTCGAGCAGGTCGTCGACGCGTGCGCGTTGCTCCGGAGAGCGAAGATCGAGGCGCAGCACCTCCATGCGCTCCGTTATCGCGGCGTACCACGCGGGAGCGGCGGCTGCGAGCGGGTCGCCCTGGACGGGTTCAACTTTGACGACCTGCGCGCCGTCGGTAAGCCGGGCGGCCGCCAACGGGCCGGGGACGTTCGTTACCAGAGCAAGGACCTGAAGCGCGGGCTGCATCCGGGAAGAGTATGTTGCGCGCCGGGCTGGACCTCTGGTATGATGCGTCGGTCGCCGGAGCGGGGTTCGACAGGCTCACCCTGACAAAACTGCTGCATCCGAAGCGAGCCCATCCTTGAACAAGGAGTTCTTTGCGTGCCCCTTTCCAAAGAGCAGAAGGCGGAAATCGCCGCCAAATACGGCCGCTCGTCTAACGACACGGGCTCGGCCGACGTGCAGATCGCCATTCTTACGGCGTCCATCAACCAGCTCACCGAGCACCTGAAGGTCCACAAGAAGGACCATCACAGCCGCCGCGGCCTGCTGCTGCAGGTCGGTCAGCGCCGCCGTCTGCTGAATTATCTGCAGGACAAGGATCTCGAGCGCTACCGGAAACTGATTTCCGATCTCGGGCTGCGCCGCTAGGCGAGGGGCCAACCGGCCCAACGGCTCTTCCCCAGTCTAGCCTATTCAGACGAAGGCCCTGCTCGCTACCCTAGCAGCAGGGCTACATCTTCCTTGGCTAGTGAAAGGGCGAGGGTCATGATCGTTTCTCTTCCGCGCCGCGAGGCGGATCTCGATATCGAGCACACGGATTCGCGCATCATCGTTCACGACCGCAAACGCGACTACGTGCACGTCATGGATCAGCGCGCGCTTGCGGTACTGCAAGAATGCGACGGTACGCACAGCTGCAACCAAATTGCGCGCGAACTCTCGTACCGCAGGCAAGAACCGTACGACAACGTCGCGCGCGAAGTTGCGCATTTGGTTGCCGCGTTTGCGGACTTGGCGCTCGTCGAGAGCGCGCTGCTCAAAAACTAGCTACTGCTTGCGATTGTAGGCGCGCCGTGCGGCCTCTTTGATAGAGGTCGTGCCCATGCCGTAATGCTCGATGAGTTCGGCCGGATCGCCGGATTGTCCGAACTGGTCGTGCACGCCGACGAATTCTATCGGCACCGGATGGTGCTGCGCGAGGATCTCCGACACGCGCGAACCCATGCCCCCATGGACCTGGTGTTCTTCAACCGTGACCACCGTACCGCAGCGCTCCGCGGCTTCGACGATGGCCGCTTCGTCCATCGGTTTGACCGTATGGTTGTTCACGACCATGCAATCGATGCCGTCCATTTCGAGCTCTTGCGCGGCGATCAGCGCGTTGTAGACTAAAATACCGCACGCGACGATCGCGACGTCCTTGCCTTCGCGAAAGATCTGCGCTTTGCCGATCTCGAACGGCGTTTGATCCGTCGTCACGATTGGCGATTTTTCGCGTGCAAAACGCAAGTAGACCGGGCCCTTCATGTGCGAGAGCGCGATCGTCGCTTTCTTCGTCTGCACGGAATCGCACGGAACGACAACAGTCATGTGCGGGATGACGCGCATGATCGCGATGTCTTCGATTGCCTGGTGCGTTGCGCCGTCCGGACCCACGGACACGCCGGCATGCGCACCGGCGATCTTCACGTTGGTTTCGTTGAGCGCCATGATGGTTCGCACTTGCTCCCACGAACGTCCCGGATTGAACATCGCGTAACTGGCGATCCACGGAATCTTACCCGTGCTCGCGAGGCCTCCGGCGAGCGCAACCAGCAGCTGTTCGGAAACGCCGATCTCGATGTACTGATCCGGCAGCGCTTCCTTCAATCCCAGCATTCGCGTCGATTCGGAGAGATCGGCGCAGATGCCGATCACGTTCTTGTCGGCTTTGGCTGCCTCGACCAGCCCTTCGCCGAAACCGTTGCGCGTGGGAACTTGCTTGATCGTCTTCGGATCGTCGAGCGGCGCGAGATTCATCGCAACACCGTTGAGGAGATCGCTCTTAGCCATGTGCGAGAATCCTTTCCCGCTCCGCTTCCAGCTCGCGCAGCGCGACGTCGGCTTGTTCTTTGTTCGGGGGCTTTCCGTGCCACGTGTAATCGCCTTCCATATAGCTCACACCTTGGCCCGGCACCGTGTGCGCGATGATTATGCTGGGCTTGTCTTTGGACTGCTGCGCCTTTTCCACCATCTCCACGAATTGCGCAATGTCGTGCCCATTGCATTCGAGCACGTTCCAATTGAATGCACGGTATTTGTCGGCAAGCGGTTCGAGCGGCATGACGTCTTCGGTGCTGCCGTCGATTTGAATGAAATTCCGATCGACGATGCTGATGAGGTTGTTCAATTCGAACTTGGCCGCGGTCAGCACGGCTTCCCAATGCAATCCGCACTGATGCTCGGCGTCCGACGTGACGACGTACACGCGCCACGACTTCCCGTCCATCTTCGCACTCAAGGCCATGCCGGCGCCCTGCGCCAGCCCTTCGCCGAGCGGTCCCGACGTCGTTTCGAGCGCCGGCAAACGCACGCGCTCCGGATGTCCTTGCAAACGCGTACCGAACTTGCGCAGCGTCAGCAGTTCTTCTACCGGGAAGTAGCCGGCATACGCCATCGCGCTATACCGAACCGGCGTGATATGGCCGCACGAGAGCAGCAGACGATCGCGATCGGGCCATTCGGGATTTTTCGGATCGTGCCGCAAAACGTGCTGGTACAGCGCGGTAAAGATGTCGGCCATGTCGAGCGGGCCGGCCGAGTGGCCCGACCCCGCTGCGAGCAGCGAACGAATGATGCCCTGACGGCAGAGGTTCGCTTGCTCCTGGAGCTCGGTCAGGCGCTGGGCGGTGAGAGGTTGCATATCACGCGGTACATACCCGCCGCGGCGCTCGGGGCCCTCGGAGGACGCCCTTCTGCTTGCCTTAGACTTTCTTCATATCTGTGGCCTACGATCGCGGCTGATGAGGACATTCAGCATGACGATGAAGCATGCCGCAGCGATTGCCGCCGTTCTTCTTTGCGGCGCGTCTCCAAGTCCGCAGCCGCCGGCGGCCACCATCCATATGCTAGGCTCGCAATTCTCTCCGGCGAGCGCGAGCGTGCACGCCGGAGACACAGTGCTTTTCGACAACGACGACGCGCTCGATCACACGGTTACCGGTGATTCGCTGAACTCCGGCAACATCGCCGCCGGAAAAAGCTGGACGTACACGTTCAACACGGCCGGGACGTACAAATACGTGTGCACGTATCACGCGTGGATGAAAGGCGCGATTACGGTTTCTGCGCCCTGAGGACGTTACTCGTATTCAGCAGTGGTAAGCGCACGACGAATTCCGCGCCGCCGGCGCGCTTGCAGTCGCGCACGTTGACGGTCCCACCGTGAGCGGTCGTAATCCACCGAACGATGGCCAGCCCCAGACCGATGCCTTCGCCCCGGCCGTCCGCTCGAAAAAAGCGATCGAAGATGCGATTTTTCGCCTGAGACTCGACCGGCGAACCATCGTTGCTCACCAGCAACTCCGCTTGGCCGTCGGTGCGAACTTGCACGCGTACCGCGGAACGGGCATGACGCACGGCGTTGCTCAGCAAGTTGCGCGTAAGCTCGCGAATCCGGCGCTCGTCCGCCTCAATCACGACGCTTTGCGGCAGCACTTCGAGTTCGAGTCCGCGATCGGCCGCGAGCTGCCGGAACTCTTTCACCGTGTCGGCGACGACGGCACCAAGGTCCATCGGCTCTTTGAAAAGCGCCTGCGACTGCGCGCTGCGCGCCAGCGTGAGCAGGTCGCCGACGACGCCGGACGCGTCGAGCGCGGCGCGGGCAATCGTCGAGAGCGCCTCCGCGATTTGCGGGGGCGCGTTTGCGCGCTCAGCCTGCGCGACGCTCGCAATCGTTGCAAGGGGCGAGCGCAATGCATGGGCCGCGTCGGCTGCAAATGCGCGTTCACGCTCTTGCGCCGCGAGCAGCGGCGCCAGCGATGCGCGCGCCAGCAGCCACGCCGCAACGCCTACGACAATCAGCAGCGGGACGTCGAACGCGACGATCGTGAGCAGAACGCGAGACATCGCCGCCGCGTACGCGCGCGCTGCTTCGGGAGTGCCGAGCGCCGGCTGCAACAGCGCGGCGTATTCACGGCCCAAAAAAAGATAGGCGCCCGCGCTGAGCGCTGCGAGC
>DATGJX010000169.1:0-3727 GCA_035294905.1 Vulcanimicrobiaceae bacterium
GACGATGTCACGAGGCGCACTGTTCGCATTGCTCTGGCGCTGCAGCGATGAAAGGTAATTGAGCGTCAGCCATCCGGTACCGATGGCCAGGACGACGGCAACGATGAGCGTCGTGCGCCGGTTGTTCATGGGAAGATCCTCAGGTGCGGCAAGAGGCCGTTAACGAGAGCAGTGCAAAGCGCGCCGGTGAAAATTGCAACCGCGTACGGCATTACGAGACCGGCGGCTGGACGCGCGGGCGCCGCGCCGGCAAATACCGGAAGCGCCATCGACCAAACGTTGGAGAACGTCGCGCCGAGGCGGCCGCGAAGCGCGGAAAACGCGATGGCGACGATGCCGCCGCACACCAGCGTCAAAAGCAAAAAATTCCCGCCGAGCGGGTAGCCGAGCGTGCCGGCCGCGGCTGCAAGCAGCTTCACGTCGCCGCCGCCGATCAATTTCAAGGAGAACGCGACGGTGCCGATCGCGATGACGACGGCGACGATCGCGAAATCCGCGGCGATCGCGTGCCATCCGTAATAGGCGTTGAGCGCAAGACCGCTCAAAAAGAGCGCTGCGACGAGCATATTCGGAACGCGCCGCGTGCGGATGTCCGTGTACGCGGCGAGCAGTGATGCAACCAAAACGAGCGCGAGCGCAACGGTCATCCGCCGGACGCCTCGTTGAACGCGGAATTCAAATTCGAAAATTCGGAACTGGTGGACCCGCCGAGCGTGGCCACCAGCGTGATACAGACTGCGGCGATGAACGCCAGCATGATCGCGTACTCGACCATCGTTGCGCCCGAGTCGTCGCGGAAGATCTGCACTGGGACGTTCATCATGCCTCCTGACGTTTTATGCCGGGGCTGGAGGGGAGAATCAGCCCCGGCTAAACGTAGCGAAAAAACGCCGTCGTCTTTAGATGTCGCCGTTTACGGTCGAGAACGCGGACGAGACGCCTTTGCCCAGCGTCGAGATCAGCACGATGCAGACCGCGGCGATGAGCGCAACCATGATGCCGTACTCCACCATCGTGGCGCCGTCATCGTTGCGAAGCATCGAGAGTGTGTTCTTGAGCATATGTTCCTCCAGTGCGTGGATCAGAGAAAGTGCGGTTTCGAGCTAGTGCGGCAGTTGCTCGAGCGGGACCGTAACCCCGTAGTTGGGTGCCTCCGTTACCAGTTGCGCCGACGCAGAGGCAACGCCGGACGACGAGGTGGCGACGACTTGCAGGACGATTCCACGTTCGTAAGCGGATGCGATCGGAATGATGGCTCCGAAGCGTCCATTGACGTCGGTGACGACGTCGTGTCGGCTCACGAGTGCCGTGGGGAGGTCCGACGAGACGGTGGCCAGCAGCGTGATGGTGACCGGAGCGCCGGCTGGAGCAGAACCCTCGACGTCGATGGCCTCGGCACCCTGGAGTTGTCGAGCCTCCATGGTAATCGAACCGTGTGCCGCGTCATCGGCTGTCGAGAGTGTCTGCGCGCTTCGCGCGGCGGTAGGGGAGAGCCGCCGCGCTAGCGCTTCTAGGTGTGCGGCCAACCGCGGAGTCACGTACAGATCGCCTTGCGCGTAGTTAGGCGCCGCATCTGTGACCTCGCTGTGGTCGTTCACCTGATACAACCGTGATCCGGGCCGCAGCACAACAACGATGCCGGGCCGCCGCAGGACGAGGACGGAACCCTGAGTTGACCAGTCATACGCGTAGCCGCTTTGCGCAGCTACGGCCGCCGCAGCTTCACGCTGCTCGTGTGCACCAGCCGATAATACTGGTAGACCGAGAGCGATAACCGCCAGCGCAATCGTGGTCCGCATGAGTCCTCCGTGTCCTGTGGTGGCAGCATCATCGCATTTCGCGCGAACGCGCCGCAATATAATTCCGGCGATCTGTACTGATACTTGACGTAACGTCTATTGATTGTTGACGTGTTAACGTATCCAGCCATGGCATAATGGGCCCACGACTCCCTTGGAGGTCTTGGAGACACGCCTATGCGCACACGGCTTTTCGGTCTGCTCCTCGGAACGGCGGTCGCCGTTCTGAGCGCAACCGCTCCCGCTCCCGCCGAAATGGTATCGCTTCTGTCCGTGCAGTCTGGACATTCGGTCCTGTTGCAGACGCCCGGACTCTTACGCGTCGCCGTCGGAGACGAGCGTATCGCCGGTGTGCTGCCGATCGGGACCTCTCAACTGGTGGTCAACGGAAAAGCGCCGGGTCATACGACGGTGTTCGTATGGCTCGGCGGCCATCGTGAAACGTACGAAGTCACGGTCACCGAGCAGTCGATGGACGATCTCGCGCAGATGCTGCGCACGTCAATCGCCGACTCGGACGTGCAAGTAATCAGCTTCCGCGATTCGATCGTCGTGCGCGGCACGGTCGCCGACGGCGCGCAATTCAACACGCTCAGCGATATCCTCGGACGCTTCGACAACTATGCGAAGCAGGAGAAGACCTCAATCGTCAACGCCGTTACGGTTGCGCATCCGCTCGGCGACTTGCAGAAAGATATCGCCAGTATTCCGGGCGCCGATGCAATTCGCGTCGATCCCGACGGCAAAGGCAACGTGATCGTCAGCGGTCACGTGCACGATCCGCAGACCGCGCAAGCGATTCTCGAACGCGCGAAGGGTTTAGCCGGCCCGTATCTCGCGGCCGACGGCAAACTGCTCGATCGCATCAGCACCGACACGACTTCACAGATCGACATCAAAGTCTACGTGCTCGAAGTCGATCACACGGCGATGAACGATTTGGGGGTGCAGCTGCAGTCCGCGATTTTCCATCCCGACGGCACGTACACGCTCGCCGGCCCGAACTTTCCGGTGGTTGAAAGCCCCCAGACAAATGGACATGCGCTCAACGTCGGTCCGTTCTTTCGGAGCATCACGCTTGCTCCGACGCTGAATTTGCTGATGACCGAGGGGCATGCACGCATGCTTTCATCGCCGGATCTCGTCACGCTGCCCGGCAACAAAGCGACGTTTCTCGTCGGCGGCTCGATTCCGATTCCCGTTTCAACCGGTCTCGGACAAGTCTCGATCTCGTACGAACCGTACGGCGTGCAGCTCAACGTAACGCCGACGCTGCTGGGAAACGGCGCGGTGGAAGCGGAGATCACGCCGGACATTTCCAACCTGGATTTTCAAGACGGTGTCAACGAAAACGGCTTCGTCGTTCCTGCGCTCAAAGAGAGCAAAATCTCGACGGACATCATCACGCAGCCCGGTGAATCGATCATCATGGGCGGCATGGTGCAGCGCATTCAGTCACGCTTCATCAACAAGATTCCGGTTCTGGGAGACATCCCCATCCTCGGGCAACTGTTTCGCTCGACGCAGTACCAGAATCAGCAGAGCGACGTCGTCTTCGTCATGACGCCCACCGTGATCACGAGGTGAGATGATGAACGTCCGCACCCGAAATCGGCTGCACGCTCAACGCGGGCAAACGCTCGTGCTCGTCGCGCTAGCCATGCTCGCGCTCATGGGTGTTACCGCCCTCGCAACGGATTCGGCATATTATCGCTACGAGCAGCGTTTGCAGCAAACAGCCGCCGACGCGGGCGCGATTGCCGGATTGCAGGAGCTTTCGAATGGGAGAGCCGCGGCCACTGCAGCGGCCAAGGCAGACGCCTCATCCAACGGCTTCACCGATGGCTCGAACGGCGTGACAGTCGACGTGAATACCAGCTACGTCGACAGTTTCACGGGTTCGTCGGGCGGCGTGCAGGTTCAGGTAA
>DATGJX010000170.1:0-44161 GCA_035294905.1 Vulcanimicrobiaceae bacterium
CACATCTCGGCGATTTCACTGAGCGTTTACGTTCCGGGCGCGCCCTCGAACATCAACGTGGCTGTGGGGCACACGCAATACGGGGGAGCCGGAGCGGCAGTTACGCCAAGCGCGCTCTTTCAAATCGGCAGCAACACGAAATCCTTCACGGCTGCGACCATTCTGCAGCTCGAGGACGAAGGCGTGCTTTCGATCGACGATACGGTCGGAAAATGGCTGCCGCAGTATCCGGCGTGGAAGAATATCACGATTCGCCGGCTCCTCAATATGACCAGCGACATTCCCACGTATGACGACATGGAATCCATGCTCAGCGCGTACGCGAATAATCCGATGAACGACTTCACGACCACGCAGCTCGTCGGTTATGTGTATCCGCGGATCGATTCGAACGGCGGGTGGCTGTATTCCAACACGGCATATTTGATGTCGGAGATGATCATCGAACGTGCCACCCGCCACACCTACACCGAAGAAATTCGCCGGCGGTTCTTGAACAATCCGCGCATCGGATTGTACTCTACGTACTACGAGCGCAGCCATTATCCGCAGAGCGTTACCAGCCGCATGGTTTCGGGGTACTTCTACAGCACGGACTCCGACAACAACGGCCTGGAGCCGCTGTATGGAAAAGACATGCGCGACCTGAGCGTTTCGTGGGCGCAAGGCGCCGGCGCAATCGTTTCGACACCGGAAGACGTCACGCGCTGGTGCCGCGCGCTTTATGGAGGCGTCGTCCTCAAGCCCAAGCAGCAGCGCGAGCTCGAAACGCTGGTGTCGCAAGAGACGGGCAAGCCTATCGCGGAAACGAATGCGCAACAACCGCGCGGTTTCGGATTAGGTGTTGGCCAGATGGTCCTGCCGAAACTCGGGCGCATCTGGTTTTACGAAGGCGAGACGCTGGGGTATCGCGTGGCGTACGCGTACTTTCCAGGATCACACGCCGTGTTTGCCGTTGGTCTTAACAGTCAGCCCGACAAGAAGCAAGACCAAATCGGCAAATTGATGATGGCCGTCTTCACTCGATTACACGCTGCAGGGAAACTGTAGACGCGTTTATTTCCGCCTAACCACCCATGACCCACTGAAACGCGGTGTCCTTGGCGCCGTTCTTTTCGCAACGGCCTTGATATGGATGACCGCGCCCGTCCAGCGAAGCGCGGCACGAGTAGCCTGCCGGGCCTTTCACGGTCATGTCTTCATCGGCCGGACCGGACAAGTGCTGCGCAACGATCTTTTTAATCCAGGGCGCAGCTTGCGCACAGCTGACGTTCGCAACCATGACCACGTAGTGGCTTCCGCCCATCGCTGTGCCGGCGATGACGTACGGCGTCGCGGTGAGCCTCGGGCAGGTTCCTGTCGTTATGTCTTGCACTGCCGCCGAACTTTCGGCGACGCCAAAAAGCGCGACTCCGACTACGACGGCGCCCAGCGCTAGCACTGCTTGAATCGATCTCATTGATGACCAGCCTTTCCATAGACATCGATAGCGAATCGGCGTCCCGCCTGCGTCCCCGCCACCGGCCGAACGCGTGCACCACAAAGGGGCTAGCAGTTTGCGCACGATAACGCCTATGGGCCGATCCCTACGGCAACGTTTCCATAGGGGAGCGTTTGATCTAGTCCGGAGACGGCATAAACGTGGCCCGGTTGGAAACCAAGCGCGACGCGCTGGTCGGTGGTGGGCACGGAAGGCGGCAATGCTCCGTTCGGTGATTGAACGCCGCTGCCGATTGTGAAAATCAGCGCGACAAAGCTCAGCGTGCCCGGGACAGCAATCTGCAAGCGCCATGATGGCGACCCTCTTACAGCACCGTCCGAAACCGCGGCGCTGATCGCTGCTTCAGGTCGCCGCGCATGCGTTCCTACGGCGTGCGATTAAGGAGTAAGATAAGCGCAGCGGGAGGCTTTTATGCGATGCCGGTCTTTATGGCTTGCAATATTCTGCGGATCGTCGATGCTGTCGGCATGTTCGGTACGATCGCAGGCGAGCGTACCTTTGTCCGCAGATCGTGCTAGTTTCGTCGACGCCCTGAGGACGCCGGTGTTGATCGTAACGAACGGGCAAGCCAATGCCATTCAATACTGGCCGATCTCGCCCGAAGGCGGCACCCATCCGACGACGATTGCGCGTTTCGAAGAAATCTCGCATTCTACGGGCCTGGCGTCAGACGGCAATGTCATTGCGATCGGGATCAGAAAACCCGCACAAATCGTTTTCTTCGATGCCCGAACCGGCCGCCGGAGCAGCGTCGAGGATCCATTCGGCAAACCGGGAGCGATCGTCTTGGACAAGAGCGAGAATCTTTTTGCGCTGAACGACACGACGAATGGGATCAACGTTACAATGTATCCTGCCGGTTCGAATACCCCGCGTCAGTTGACCTGCGCGACGGCCATACAGGCACAGGACATGGCGGCGCACGACGAAGGCGACCTCATCGTTGTGGGTTATCTGAGCGCAGCCGTCAAGGCCGTTGAGTTACCGAACGGTCCCAACGGACTGCAAAGCGGGAAATGCACGTTTCTGCCGCTTCAAGTGGAATCGGATTACGTCGAAGACGTGACCGTCGATCCGAAAACCGACGACCTCATCGTGTTTCACGATCCCGGATTTTGCGCGGGGCCGCCGGAAGGGCGCATCACGATTTATCCGAGACCCTACGACAAGAAAACCGCGCACTCCGTCGACGCCGGCGGTACTTGCCCATACGGACTTTTCTTGAACGCAGACTCGCACTCTGCATTCTTCATCGATTCGCCGCTTTTGGGCGGCCAGGTCGTCCGTCAAGTGACCTATCCCGGCGGCAAATTCATCACCAGCTATCGGGGCAGCTTCCCGGCGGAGGGCGTGACGATTCCAAACACGCTTCCGAATTAAGAGAACCGCCGCGGTCGGCTAGTTTCGCAGGCACCTAGCCGTCACGTCGTATGGGTGCCCGCTCGCCGAGCCGCGGGCGCGGACGATCCATTTGTGGGCGCTGCTAATCGTGAATACTCTGGTTGCCTCCGATGTGGTATTTCCGACGTTGAGGGTTCCCGCGAACGTGACGCCGTTCGCCGACGTCTGCGACTCGGTCGCGCCCGTGGAATCGGCATCGTCGGTCCAGTACAGCTTGCGCTGCGCATCATAGCCGAAGTACGCGTCTTCCGAAGATTCCATTGAGTAGAGATGGCCGTGCAGCGTGTTTCCCGGGGCTGCGGTACGCGGCAAAGTACGTCGCCTTCCCCAGCGTGCACGTCCACCGTGCACCGAGCAGATTGTCGTAGATTGCCATCTTCCCGGTGAGTGTCTGCGCGCCGGTAGCCGTGCTTGCCAAGAGCGCACCGAGCAGCGTAAGAGCACCTATCATTCGGAATCCTCCAGCAAGTAGCCCTGCAGATCGATGATTGGACCGATCGCCGATCGCAAGAAGTCTCATTGTATCGCATCCAAAAAGACTTGGCCGTAGCGTTCCAGCTTGACGTCTCCGACGCCGTTGACTGCGCGGAACGCTGCGAGTGTCTTCGGCTTGTGCGCGGCAATCTCGCGCAGCGTGGCATCCGAAAAGATGACGTAGGGCGGAACGCCATGCTCGTCGGCGAGCTGCTTGCGAATGGTCCGAAGCAGCTGAAAGAGATCATCGTCGGCCGCCGGCTGTAGTTCGATGTGGCGGCGCCGTTTGTTTGTGCGCGCTACGACTCTGGGTTTGAAGAACGTGAACGTCCGGCGTTCGCGTAACGCCGTCAAACCTTCGGGCGTGAGGTTGAGCGTCCGCCGTTCCGCATCTTTTTCGAGTTCTCCCGAGCGAAGAAGTTCGGAAATAAACGACTGCCACGCAGGGCGATCGTGCTCCGCTCCGATGCCGAACGTGGACAGCCGATCGTGCCGCCACGAACGAACCTTTTCGGTCAAACGACCGAGCAGGACGTCGATGAGATGCTGCTCGCCGGTGGAGAAACCGCCTCCGCTGCGAACGCGGTATACGCACGAGAGAATCTTGTGTGCGGCTGTTGTGCCGTCGATGCGTTCCGCCGGTTGCAGGCAGTTGTCGCAGTTTCCGCAATCGGGTGCGGAGTGTTCTTCGCCGAAGTAGTTCAGCATCTGTTGCCGGCGGCAGTGGGGAGTTGCCGCAAGGTCGAGCATCGCACGCAATAAGCGCTCCGCTCGTTCCCGTTCGGCTTCGCCGGCGATCTGGCGTATGAAATGGCGCTGCTTGGCGGCGTCGCTCCCGCTGAAGAACAGCGCGCATTCGCTGGGCAGCCCGTCTCGCCCGGCACGTCCGGTTTCTTGGTAGTAGCCTTCGATGCTTTTCGGCACGTCGTAATGCACGACGTATCGCACGTTCGGCTTGTCGATGCCCATGCCGAAGGCGATGGTGGCGCAGATCACGCGCACGTCGTCGCGGATGAAGCGCTCCTGATTGCGAGTGCGATCTGATGCGGTCAGGCCGGCATGATATGGACTGGCAGGAATGCCGGCGGCGCTCAAGCGCGCGGCGAGCTCTTCGGCTGAGTTACGGCTTTGCGTGTAGACGATGCCGCTCTCGGATGCGCGCGCGCTGCACCATTCCACCAGCTGTTTGGAAGCATCCCGCTTTTCGAAGACGCTGTAGCGCAGATTCGGCCGGTTGAAGCTCGCGACGAAGCGCAGCGGGCTGCGCAGTTCCAAGGCACGCTCGATGTCGGCGCGCACGCGCTCCGTCGCGGTGGCTGTAAGCGCGAGAACGGGCACCTGAGGCAGGTGGCGACGCAATTCGGCAATGCGCCGGTATTCCGGGCGGAATTCATGTCCCCATTCACTGACGCAGTGCGCTTCGTCAACTGCGAGAAGTCGTACGTTCCAGCGATTGAGCGCGCGAACGAACGAGGGGTTCGCCGCGCGTTCGGGCGCGACGTAGAGCAAGCGGTACGCCCCGCGGTCCAAGTCAGCGATGCGTTCCACCGCCGTTGCGGCGTCGATCGAGCTGTTCAAATACGTGGCTGCGATGCCGCTCTCGCGAAGCGCGTCGACCTGATCTTTCATCAATGCGATAAGCGGCGAGATCACCAGCGTCAATCCGTCTTGCACGAGCGCGGGGAGTTGATAGCACAGTGACTTGCCGCCGCCCGTGGGCAAGAGGGCCAGGACGTCGCGTCCGGCGAGTACGCTCTGCGCGATCTCGCGTTGAAACGGGCGAAAGGAAGAGTACCCGAAGTGATGGTTCAGCGCTTCGTCCAGGGTCATGGTGTTCATGTGTCTACAATCACTTCAAGGACCTGCCGGCGAGAGGCCTGCGCTCCGTAGGCGATTGGTCCCATCTAAGTGATTATATTGCGTCAGATGGATTCGGAGTTATGATTTACTGGTAGGCCGCCGGGAGCAGAAGGCCGGTGAAGCCCGACGGCGGTTAGATTGGGGGAGTAAGCAATGGTGTTTTCAAGACTCACTGCAGCACTATGCTTCTGCATACTTGCCGCATCGCCGGTCCTTGCAGCTAGCGGCCAAACCGGTGCGTCGACAGCGCTTCGTGCGGCAGACAGCGGTTGGGCGAACGTTTTTTCGGCAAAGAACTTAACGGCGTCCGTGGATTATGTCGACGCGGCCGGCGCCGTGCTCGCGCCCGGGGCGCCACGTGCGACAGGTCACGCAGCAATCAGGAAGCTCTTCGCCGGCTTGTTCGCACTCCCGGATTTACGGCTGATGTGGCATGCTTCGACTGCATACGTCGCACAGTCCCGCGAAATCGGGTATACCACCGGCGCGTATCACATGAGTTATCGCGTTAAGGGGAAGACGCTCGCGGATCGCGGTAAGTATGTTACCGTATGGAAGCACGAGTCGGACGGATCTTGGAAAGTGCTGCTCGATATCTTTAATTCGGACTTGGCGGCCGGCTCGTAACGGTATTGGAGGAGAGCCCTATGTGCCGTAATATTCGCCCACTCTTCAACTTCGAGCCTCCGGCTACCGAAGACGAGATTCGGGACGCCAGTCTGCAATTCGTTCGGAAAATATCGGGGTTCACCAAGCCGTCGCAGGCAAACGCGGAAGCGTTCGATCGCGCAGTCCAAGACATTACATTATCGGCGCGCGAACTGATTGCCTCACTGTCAACGTCCGCTGCTCCTCGAGATCGCGAGGAAGTGGCTGCACGAGCCAAAGCCCGCGCCGCAAAACGATTCGCGTAATGCCGCTCGAACTACGACGACGTAAACGGCATTCAGCGTAACTTTGTCTCATTCTCCAGGAGCGTTTGCCCGCGTTTCCGGCTCTGGCCATCGATCCACCCGTAGCGGATTGCTTCGATGACACAATCGGCCCAGGTCACTGAGGGCTTACCTGAAGCAGATTTATAAATTCTAACCCAAAGCCTCGTTAGCGCTGGCGTGATTGTCGGCCATCCACTCGCCAAGCGCCTGCGAATTTGCAAAAGACTTATGAGAAACTGGCTTCATAAAAATTGGAGCAGTTGCAAAATATGACCGTTCATCCTTTCACCTTAACATAGCGGCCCCACACGGAACAATGTGGCGCTTCCTGCAACCTCGCTGAAAAAAGCGCTGCGCGATCAGCTTCTTTGAATGACGAGGGGCACCGCCACGGGTGCCCCTCAATCCGTTCACAACCGTCCCATCGACGAGACAATGTTCCGTTAAACGCAACTCCGGACCATTTTAACTACATCCGCTCGTGGCGCCGCAGGAGTCGCACTTTTCGCACGATCCGTTGCGGACCATCGTGAGTTGGCCGCATTCGCTGCACGCATTTCCGGTGTAGCCTTTGGCGCGTGCGGCATTGACTTGCTCCGCGCGTGGTACCGTAGCAACGCCGGTGGAAGAAGAAACAGGTGACGGATCGCGGCGTTCGTGACGGCGTTCCTCAGCCACGACGTGCGGTGTCTCTTCCGAGTCGTGTTCGTGTCCCGGGTGCAGATGCGTGCTGGTCGGGTGCAGCTTCTCGCGGATTGCAGCTGGCACGTAGCGCACTTCGCCCGGTTCCTCGGCCACGTAGTCTTCCTCGACCTTCGGACCCATCGCATCCATTTCCATGCTTGGCTGCACGTGCGCGAGTTCGTAGCGTCCGAGATAGCTGACGGCCAGCTCGCGGAAGATGTAGTCGAGGATGGACGTCGCCATCTTGATGTGGTCGTGACCGACGACCGGACCGTTGGGTTCGAAGCGCGTGAACGTGAACGCTTCCACAAACTCCTCGAGCGGCACTCCATGCTGCAAGCCGAGCGAAACCGCGATCGCGAAGTTGTTCATCAGCGAACGGAACGCCGCGCCTTCCTTGTGCATGTCGATGAAGATCTCACCGAGCTGGCCGCCTTCATATTCACCCGTGCGCAGATAGACCTTGTGTCCGCCGACGATCGCTTTCTGCGTATAGCCGCTGCGGCGTTCCGGCAGGCGCCGGCGTTTGGCGATGTAGCGGTACACGATGCGTTCTGCGACTTGCAGCGGAGTTTGGAATCCGGCCTGCAGAACCGGCGCTTCTTCGTCGGAAATTTCGCCGCCGAGATCATACGACGCGGCAAGGGGTTGCGAGAGTTTGGATCCGTCGCGATAGAGCGCGACTGCTTTGATCATTCTCTCCCAAGAGTAACGGTATGCTTCCTTGACTTCTGCAATCGTCGCATGCTGCGGCATGTTGATCGTCTTTGAGATCGACCCGCTGATGAACGGCTGCGCTGCGGCCATCATGTCGATGTGCGCGAGCGGCCTGATGAAGCGCATGCCGTGCTTGCCGCAAGGCGTCGCGCAATCGAAGACGGCCAGATGCTCATCTTTGAGATGCGGCGCGCCTTCGAGAGTCATGCGCCCGCAGATGACGTCCGACGCTTCCTCAATTTGCTGCTGCGTGAAGCCGAGGCCGTCGCTGAGAATCGAGAAGTTCCAGTCATTCAACTGGTCATCGGTGAGGCCGAGTTTGTTCCGGCAGAACTCTTCGGTCAGTGTGTATTTATTGAACGCGAACTGCAATTCGAATGCGCCCGGAAGCGCTGCCTCGACACGCGCGATATCTTCGTCGTCGAAGCCCTTCGCGCGCAGGGTCGCGACGTTGATGTGTGGAGCACCCACAAGCGTGCCGGTACCTTTTGCGAACGCTTCAATCTCGTGGATCTGCGCTTCGCTATAACCCAGGCGCCTCAGAGCCGGTTCGACCGACTGATTGACGATCTTGAAGTAACCGCCGCCGGCAAGTTTCTTGAACTTGACGAGCGCGAAATCGGGCTCAATGCCGGTGGTGTCGCAGTCCATAACCAGGCCAATTGTGCCGGTTGGAGCGATCACAGTAACCTGTGAATTGCGATAGCCGGTTACCTCACCAATCGCCAGGGCTTCGTCCCACGTCTTGCGTGCGAGTGCCCATGTCTCTTGCGTGAACAGCGTCGGCGGATGCGTCACGGGTTTGACTGCGAGGCCTTCGTAATCGTGATCGTGTGCTTGATACGCAGCGCGGCGGTGATTGCGAATCACACGCAGCATGTGCGGCGCGTTCGCCTCATAGCGCGGAAATGCACCGAGCTGCTGCGCCATCTCCGCCGAGCAGCGATAAGCGGACCCGGTAAGAAGCGATGTGATGGCTGCGCACCAGCCGAACGCCTCTTCCGAATCGTACGGGAGCCCCATGCGCATGAGCAGCGTGCCGAGGTTTGCGTAGCCGAGTCCGAGCGTGCGGAAATGGTACGATTTCTGTGCGATGATTTTGCTGGGGAACTGCGCCATCAGAACGCTTATCTCGAGTGTGAATGTCCAAATGCGGCACGCTTCCGCAAACCGAGCGGCATCGAAGTCGCCCTTGTCGTTTTCGAACGTAACGAGATTTAGCGATGCGAGATTACACGCCGTATCGTCGAGGAAAGCGTATTCGGAACAATTGTGGACGACGAGGCCATTTGCTACGAAATGGTTCGTGTCGTGCTCGGTGAGGTCGAAGACGGGCTCGGCGCCTAACGGCGTTAGCGACGCAAACCGGTCGGTGGGCTGGTCACTGTAGGCACCTACCGTCGCGTTGACGACGGCAAGTTTGCGCGACTTGTCCGAGAGTGGGTGGAACCCGATCTCGCGCTCGAACGCCCAACGCGAACTGCGAGAAATGCGTAGGTCGTGCGTCTGCGACACGACGTATTCCGCGTGCCCCCCTTTTCCATCGGGACGGTTGTTAACGAGTGGGCCGGTGCGGCGGTTCTTATAAATTTTTGCCTTAATTCCAAACGATAGCAGCAGCTGCTGCACTTGACGCAGTAGCGATAGGGACGTCGAACCAAGTGAGACGTATTGCGTCTTGTCGGCAGAATTTGCGACTGTTCCGTCCGCAGTAAAAATACCGCTAAGAATTCCGGCAACCGACGTTCTGTCAAGACCGTAAACTGCTTCGGATAGCTGCTTTCGTGCACTACCTTCGCCGAGAAGCGCGTATTTCTTGAAGGTGTCGAGTACGCCACGATGAGACGTGCTAATGCGGCTACCGCCGGCACAAGGACGGCTGACCGTTGTCGTTCGCGTTCCGCGTCGGTCGCCGTTGAAGATCCGCTGTTTCTCCTTGTGGAGCGACGTTGCTACAGCCTCGAGAATAGGCGCCTCGGCCTCGCTCATGGTGAGAATAAGTGACTCGTCACCGTTTGGCGCGTGAGCGATGCAGCCATCGCCTACGGCAACCCCAATCGCGAAAGCAAGGCCTTCCTCCAGCGACTCGGTTCCAAAGCCAGATCCCTGAAGTATGAGTTCATCTTGCGGCGTCAGATCGGCCGCGGCTACATCACCGCGATTAGCTGTAAGGACGCGGTGATCCGCCGTGAGCTTGACTGCGTACCCGGAGCGGGTTTCGAGTTCGAATACCGGTTTGATTCCGGTCGGAAAGATCTTGTTGACGAAATGCGGCTTTCCATCGGCGCCGATGACAAATGCAGCCTTTCCAACGAGGTTTCCAATGCGTTGCGGACCGTCTGCCGTAGCAACAAGCGTATCCGCGGTAACGCACGGATTTGTAGCGTTGATGCGGCCGTCGGACGGGCACGTGTGCCAGTCGTTGAACGTCGTGTCGTATTGCACGCCCGGATCCGCGCATTGCCATGCGGACAGCGCAATCTGCTCCCACAGGTCTGCGGCGGGAACGGACTTGTGCACGCGGCCATCGGTGCGGCGAATCAGATCGAAGTTCTCACCCTTGTCGAGTTTCTCGAAGAACGAGTTCGGAATACGAACGGAGTTGTTCGAGTTCTGCCCGGAAACAGTGCCATAGGCTTTGCTGTCCCAGTTGGTGTCGTACGTCTCGATCTGCAGATGCTTGTAGCCTTGTTTTGCAAAGTCGAGCGCGTACTGCACGTTGGCTTGCGGAATGCCGGCAACGAGCGCGGAGCGCATTGCTTTCTTGAGTGCAGGATTTAGCGCGGGATCGAGGCGCGCTTCCTCGGGCAGCATCTCATCGTTAGCGGCCGCCATGATCGCGTTCAAATGCTTTTCGCAAAGGATCGAACCCGCAACCAGGTCTGAGACTTTCTGCTCTTCCTTGACCTTCCAGTTGATGAAATCTTCAATGTCGGGATGATCGAGATCGAGCACGACCATCTTTGCAGCGCGGCGCGTCGTGCCGCCCGATTTAATCGCTCCCGCCGCGCGATCGCCGACGCGCAGGAACGACATCAACCCAGAACTTGTACCGCCGCCGGAAAGCTTCTCGCCTTCGCCGCGGATGTGCGAGAAATTGGAACCTGTGCCGCTCCCGAATTTAAATATGCGCGCTTCACGGACCCACAGATCCATGATGCCGCCTTCATTCACCAAGTCGTCTTCGACGCTCTGGATAAAACACGCGTGCGGAGCCGGATGCTCGTACGCACTCGTGGAGCGCTGCAGCTCTTTGGTCTTCGGATCGACGAAATAGTGGCCTTGCGGCGGCCCTGCAATGCCATACGCCCAATGCAAACCGGTGTTGAACCATTGGGGCGAATTAGCTGCCCCGATCTGCCGTGCGAGCATCGCGCACATCTCGTCGTGATAGACTTGCGCATCAGCCTCGGAATCGAAATAGCCGTTCTTGAAGCCCCAATACGTCCAGCAGCCCGCGAGGCGATTGAAGACTTGGCGCGAGTCGCGTTCCGCTCCGAAGCCGCTTTCCGCCTCAGGTTCGGATCGCCAAAGCCATTCGGGCACGCCCTCTTCGGGCACGCGCGCGAGCTGATTCGGAACGCCGGCTTTGCGGCAGTATTTTTGTGCCAAGACGTCCACCGCGACTTGGCTCCAGCCGGCCGGGACCATGACGTCCTTGGCTTCGAAAATCACCGAGCCGTCGGGGTTGATGATGCGAGATGTGCGGGGTTCGAAGGTCAGACCGGCGTAGGGGTCGCCGGGGGCCGAGTAGGTGCGGCGGAATTTCATCGAGGCTCCTTCCTCCGATGCGTGGAGGACCCGTTCACTTCGAGCAAATGATATCGAACACCTGTTCGGTAGTACGGGCCTTTCGCGGGATAGAGTGCCCATAAATTGTACTACCGAGGTGTGGGAGATACAAGATATAGTATTGCGGACCTTGTGCGCAAGGTGTTGACAAGCCCAGTTTCTTGTGTACGCGGTCGCTTGGTCTGGTGGAAAAGGTGTCACCTGCGTGAGGGTGCTGTGGAAACTTCCGAGGATAGCGGGGAAAAGTGGCCCAATCGGCCTACGAAATGCTTGGACCCGATCGCTTTGCCCCGAGGCTGCACGACATTCCGCTCGCCGAGCTCTGGTCCGCCGGAATTCGGGGCCTCATCGTGGACCTGGACAA
Organism: Vulcanimicrobiaceae bacterium; assembly: GCA_035294905.1. Classification (GTDB taxonomy): domain Bacteria; phylum Vulcanimicrobiota; class Vulcanimicrobiia; order Vulcanimicrobiales; family Vulcanimicrobiaceae; genus DATGJX01. The sequence goes on from DATGJX010000170.1 coordinate 11,729, forward strand.
CACGCTTTTGGGATTTCGTGAAACCGAACTCGCCGCTGAGCACCTTGCTTGGGTAGAAGAAGCGCACAACCGAGGCTTTGCGATGGTGATGGTTTCGAACAACTTCAGCGAGCGCGTGCGCGGAATCGCAGCGCAGCTGCGCATCGAATGCATTCCGAACGCGCTCAAACCGTTGCCGTTCGGGTTTTGGCGCGCGATGCGCCATTTGCGTTTGCCGCGCAAACAGATCGCGGTGGTCGGCGATCAGCTGTTCACCGACGTGCTGGGAGCCAAGCTCAGCGGTAATCTCTACACGATTCTCACCGAACCGATCGAGAACAAAGATTTCGCGATCACGATGATGTTCCGGTTTTTCGAACGCCTGATGTTGCCGGAGCGACGCCGGTGAAGCTCGCGCTCATCGGCGATCCGGTCTCGCACAGCCGGAGCCCGCGACTGCAGCGGGGCTTCATGGAAGAGGCGGGCATCGAAGATGGGAGCTATGTAGCGATTCGCGTTCCGAAAGGCAACGGCATCGACGTCGTTCGCCGCATGCGCTTGGACGGCTACACCGGCGTCAACGTCACAACGCCGCTCAAAGAAGAAGTGGTGCGCGCGTGCGACGTATTGACGCCCGAAGCGCAGCTCGTGGAGGCAGTCAACACGATTTTCTTCGGACGCACGATCCTGGGTCACAATACCGACGGCATCGGCGCGCGCGTCGCGCTCGAAACGATTCTGACGCAGCCGGTTGCGCTCGAACGCATCGGTGTTCTCGGAACCGGCGCAACGGCGCGTGCAATTCTGGCGCAGCTGCGCGAGACCGACGCGTACACGTACGTGTGGGGACGCGACTCGAAAAAGGTCGAGGCGATCTGCGAGCGTTTCGAGTCGAAGCCGTGGCCCGAGGATTCGCCCGAAATCGTCATCTCGACGCTGCCGAGCGACGTGAAACTGCCGGAAGAGTTGGTCGAGCAGCTGCTGGCCGCGGATTGCGTGATGGATACCAACTACGGCGAACGCTCGACGCTCGAGCGTCAGGTTCATCGCGAGATCGTCAAAGGCGATCTCATGCTCGAGGCGCAGGCGCAGGCGTCATTCGATTTTTGGCTGGCGCACGCTCAGGCGCTGGTAGAAGAACAGCTCTAAGCGCTCTTCACGAGCCAGCGCGCGACGTTTCGCGCAAAATCCTTGAACGCTTCAGACGGCTCGCCGCTATTGCCGTTCCAGCGCCCGTCGGCGAATTGATGCAGACACCCGGTTGTAACCGCGCGTCCGCACGGCCGTCCGTCGTGACCGCGTTCCTCGTCGATGGCAATTGCAACGTTCGCTTCGCGTCCGGTGCGGCAGTTCGCCGTGACGGCGATGACCCTCGCAAATGGGGCATACGGCGAAACGGAAAGCGGCGATTCGTCGATCTGCGTCGGAAAATATTCGATGACGCCGCTGCGCGACCGCGGCGTGCGCAGCAGCTCGTGTACCGGTTCGAGCGGGATGATGCGCTGAAATTCGTCTTCGGGAGCAACGCCGTGGACGCTCAGGCGCGAGCTGCGCTGTAGCAGCCGCCGGTTATATGTGTGAAAGTGGTTCACAATTCCGACCGTCCCAAGGTTGAGCAGCGAGACGCCGATGTTTTCCCGGTCGCGAGCGGCGAAAATTCCTCCGCCACGCTCGCGGAAGCGCAGAATTCCGCGCACGTCGCTTGGTGCAAGCCCGTTGCCGCGGTCGGCCGCGAACAGCCACAGTTCGTCGAAATCCGAGGTGTCGAGGGACGAGAGCACCGGGTCGCTCCCATCAGGTTGCGGCTCGCGATTTCGCGCGATCACCGCGTGTCCTTCGCTGCGCAGTAACCTCACCAGTGAGGAGAACCGATCGATCTGCCATTCTCCCGCCCCGTTTGAAAGGGTGGTTTGCACCAAAATCGTCGCCATGCCGGAAGCCTTTCCCTAGCGTCTGCGTCCGTAGAAGACAACGCTAATTTTTGCGACAAGGTTCGCGTGCGAACGGCGGCTTGCCGGAGAACGAGGGAGCGGGGGTGCGCTGACCGCTATAGCGCGCAGGTCTTGGCCGCAGTCCGTATTTCGTTTCCGTAGGCCATTTCTTGAAGACGAAGCTCCCCGGCGATCTGCGCTACGTTTCCATATTGCGCGATGTCGTGGGCGTTCGCGACTGCGGCGGCTTCGGGGTCACCCGCCTCCTTGTTGACGGCGGCGAGCGCGGCGCTCTGGCCCAGAATGTAATAGCGCAAGAATTCCATGCCCTGCGTGGGGTTTTGGCTGGACTGCGCTTGCCCCTTATTGCCGAAATACGTGTCGACGAATTGCATGTATCTGTCCGCGAGGGCTCGCTGGAGATCCATGAGATTCTGCAAGCGTTGACGCAGCGCGTCGACGTTGTCGAACTGCCCCTTCGGATATTGCTTCCACGAGGCATTCATGACTTGATCTTCCATCGTGAGGTTTTGCATGACTTCATACGCGATTCTGTTCACGCGTTCGACGCTGAGCTCTGCGTTCGGCTTGTACAGCGCCGTATCGTCCAGCGAATTTTCCATCGACTTGAGTTGCGCTTGATCCGTCGGGCTGACGTCGGGCATCTCTTGCATGAATTTGATCATCGAATGATTGATTGCCCCGAAGGCCTGGTCGTCACGCTGTGTGACGTACGTAATCGGCACGGCGGTATCTCGCACCGACGTGCACAGGCTGCTGGAGCGAACGTTGACGATGACCTTGAGTTGCGGCGTCGGTTTCGGCGCCGGTGTTGCCGCTGTTATCGCGGCCAGAACAAACGCGAGCATGAGCCCTCCCGGTCGGCTGCTTTCGCCGCTGACATACGCGCGTGGACGGCGGGGACCCTTTGCGCACCGTCGTCAGCTCGCATATATTGCGCTTGTTCCGCAGCACTAATCTAACAAGGGGTCCTCCGTGGGTTCCTTGCGAAGGCTTGCAACATGATTCTGCTCGCCCTCTCCGTAACGAGCTACACGCCGCCGAAACTGGTTAGCCGCGCTTCAAGCGTGGTCGAGCCCGCAGGTGCCGGTCGCGTGCTGGTGCAGGTGCAAGTCAACGCGGACGGGACCTTCAAGGTGCTGCGGGTGATCAAATCCTCAAACCCGGCGGACAACGCGGCAGCGCTCAACATTGCCGAACACTCCACGTACGCACCGGCGCTCAAGAATGGGAAGCCGGTAGCCGCGCTCTTCGATATGAACGTGGTATTCGGCGCACAGGCGGTGAGCGGCGCCGGCGGACAGATCGCGCAGATGCTGCACGACAACGATTGGGTAGGCGCTCGGAGCGCGGCCGAGGTCGCTCTGACGGAGAATCCAAAAAACCAGCTCATTCAAGCACAGCTCGGCGTCGCCGACGCGTACTTGCACGATGTCGAGAGTGCGGCGACCGCGTTTGACAGAGCGGGAACGATTCCGGACATGTATCAGAATGTGGCGATGCAAGTCTATTCGCTGCATGCCGTGGACATCGCGCAGAAGCAGCCCGATCTGGCATTGGCCGAAGCGCAGAAAGCCGTTTCGATGAACGGCGATTACGGCGCGTATTACGCGCTGGGAACCGTCGAGCATGATAAGGGTGACAATGTGAACGCGTTGCAGGCGCTTAGCAAGGCCTATCAGCTTGCGCAGTCTGCGAATCCCCCTGCGGACGCAACTACTATGCGGAACATGCTGCAAGCGACGCTCGCAACTGCGCAAGCGCTCCACGACACTGCTACCGCCGCGAAGGTGACCTCGGAATTGAACGCCGCTTCGCCAGGAATGAGCGGGAAGCTGACCGCCTATACCTTGGACCAGCAAGGCACGGAGGAGTATAAGCGGCACGACTACGGCGACGCCATAGCGGCCTTTGAGAAAGCAGCGGCCGCCGATCCGCAATGGGCCGGAGCAACGGAGTATACGAAGGCGGCGCTGGTCATGGCTTCGGAGCCAATCCCAAATTATCGCGGCGCCCGCGCGGAAGTCTTGAAGGCAATCGACGTCGACCCGAACTTCGCGCCGGCATACTATCTGGGAGCCGTGGCGATGGGCAGCGACGCGCTGACGGAGGGCAACGCATCGGAACTACAGGACGCGACCGATTACGCGAATAAGGCCGCGGCGCTCGCCGAAAAACAGGGCGATATGAAGCTCGCGACGTCGGCGCGGTACTACGCCAGATACCATCAAATCGACGCAAACCTGCGGTTCTGGTCCACGCAGTTGATGTCGAACCCGCTTATGAAGCCGAACGCGCCCGCACCCAATAATTGACGTTCCGTTCAATCGAATTCGGAGAGGGGGAGATTCGAACTCCCGAGACGCTTATCACGTCTGCTCGCTTTCCAAGCGAGTGCATTCGACCACTCTGCCACCTCTCCAAAATTCGCTTTGCGAATTTTGGAGCCGTTTAACAGGCGCATCCGCGCTACGCGCTGCGCGCCCCCGTCGGCAAAGCCGACAGGGCCCCCGGCCTTCGGCCATTCGCAAACCTTCGATGGTCGACGGCGACGTTTTGGCGTCGGTGGTGGAAATGCCTGGAAGGGTTAGCGGGCTTCGGCGGCCTTCGGGGCGGCCTCGGCCACGGATTGCTGCGCGAGGATCTCTTCGAGATCCGACGCCGGCAACGGCCGCCCGAAATAGAAACCCTGGGCGAATTGCGTGCCGCAGTCGCGCAGGAAGTGCCACTGCGCGTCCGTTTCGACGCCTTCCGCGATGACTTTCAATCCCAGCGCGTGCGACATCGCGATGATCGCCGAGACGATCGCGAGATCGTTGGCGTCTTCGGGGATGTCGCGCACGAACGATTTGTCTATTTTCAGGACGTCGATGGGAAAGCGCTTGAGATAACTCAGGGACGAGTACCCGGTGCCGAAATCGTCGAGCGAGAGGCCGATGCCGAGCGATTTGAGCTGACGCATGACGCCGACGCTTTCCTCGGCGTTGTGCATTGCGATGGTTTCGGTGATCTCGAAATCTAAATCGACCGGATTCAAACCCGTGGCTTTGAGCGTTTCTTCGACCTGCTTGATCAGATTGAAGTGCAGAAATTGGCGCCCGGAAAGATTCACCGCCAAACGCAAACGGCTCTGGAACTGCTGCTGCCACTTGTGCACCTGCTCCGCCGCAGTTTGCAGTACCCATTGACCCAGCTGAATGATGAATCCGGACGTTTCCGCGTGAGCGATGAATGTTTCCGGCATTGACATCGTTTGGTCGCGCTGCGGCCAACGGCAGAGCGCTTCGACGCCGATAACCTTGCCGTCGGCCAAGTTCACGACCGGCTGGTAATACAGCCGAAACTCTCCGTAACTCAGCGCGTTCGCGAGGCGCTGATGCATCGGAACCAAACGGTAGCTCACACCCCGAATTTGGCTGCGCTAGGTCGTCCGGCCTACCGGTTAGGGCAAAAGACCGGTCAAAAACGCGATCCGAGCGGCCTCCTCGGCGAGATCCGTGTTGACGAAGGCGTGCTCCAGGCTCGGGCCGACAGCGGAAATGCCGTGGCGCTCCATGATGACGACCTCGACGCCGCGCGCGATTTCCGCGGCGGTAAGGTCTGCCAGTTCTTGCGAGCCGGCCGGCCGATAGGGCGTCCATGCGACTTCCCCGAGCGTTTCACGCGCGCCGACGGTGTCGCGTTCGAATACGCGGCCCAGTTTCGAGCAGACGACGCAAAACGTCGGGTGCGTGTGAATCACCGTGCGAATGCCGGCGCGCGCCGCGTACGCCGCGACGTGGAGCGGCAATTCGCTGGTCGGCCGCTGCGAGGGATCGCGCGGTTCGCCGTTCCCATCGGTCCGAACGAGGTCGGCGGGGCGAACCACCCGCAGCGACGTGAGTGTCGGCGTAACGATGAGATCGCCGTTCTCCAGGCGCACGCTGACGTTCCCGCTGGTGCCGGTGACCAGTCGCCGATCCCAAAGCAGCGCGCAGTACTCGGCGATCGCCTCGCGCGCTTGCCGTTCGGTCAGATACCCGCGGGATGCCAAATCGTTTTGATTTCGCTGTAAGCGGCGATGTCGTCCAAACTTTGCGCCGCGGGTGAAAACCACTCGCGCGATCCGCGGTGCGGCAGGACGCGCGTGCGCTTGACGTTTTCAGCGGCTGCCATCTGCAATTCGGCCGTGAGCGGACCGTCGACGAATGCAATGGCGTTGACGTCCATGTGTTTGGCCAGCACCGGCGCAAGTTCGCTGCGAATTCCGGTAATGATGTTGACGGCTCCCGCCGGTACATCGCTGGTTGCGAGTGCTTCGGCAAAGACGACTGCCGTGCGCGGATCGGTTTGGGAGGCGACGAGGACGACGGCATTGCCTGCGACGAGTGCAGGCATCAGCACGGAAACCAACCCGAGCAAAGGCGGTTCGTCGGGCGCAAGCATGGCGACGACGCCCATCGGTTCCGCGGCGGAGAAATTGAAGTGCGGACCGCCGACCGGGTTGCGCGTCGAGAGCAGCGCCGCATATTTGTCGCACCATCCCGCATACCAGACGACGCGATCGATCGCCGCCGTCACTTCGCCTTCATCGCCGGTGCGCTCGATAAGTTCCGCGCGGCGCGCCTCCATCATTTCAGCGAGGCGATACAGAACCAAACCGCGCGTTGCGGGTGCGGTCTTCCACCACTTGCTCTGGGCTGCGCGGGCCGCGACGACCGCGTCGCGCACGTCTTTTCGCGAACCGCGCGCAACGTTCGCGACGAATTCTTTGCCGTCGGAAAACGGATCGCTGCGGCCGGATTCCGAGCGCACGAATGCGCCGTTGATGAAGAGTTTGTACATCTTCCGGACCGCGAGGCGCGGCTGCTCGCTTTTCGCCACGAAATCGACCTACGACGCAAGAGGGAGGCGACCCTGGGTGGAACCTCGCGCCATGTCCCTTACCACCATGCGTGTCGTGATCGCCGAGCCCTTTGCCGATCTTGGTCAGGCCGTGCTGCACGAACACGGCATCGACGTCGTTTCGTGCGTGGGCCGTTCGCGCGAAGAACTACTGGCCCAACTCAAGGATGCCGACGGTCTCATCGTGCGTTCGGAAACGCGCGTCGACCGCGATCTGCTCTCGCATGCGCCGCGTATGCGCGTCGTCGGCCGCGCAGGCGTCGGCGTCGACGCCATCGACGTCGACGCTGCGACGGAAGCCGGCATCGTCGTCGTCAATACGCCCGCCGCAAACACGATCGCGGCCACCGAGCAAACGTTTGCGCTGATGCTTGCGCTCGTGCGCAACGTAGCGCCGGCGAACGCCTCGGTTCGCGAAGGGCGCTGGGAGCGCGCGCCGTTCATCGGCACCGAACTCTTCGGCAAGACGCTGGGAATCGTGGGACTCGGCCGTATCGGCGGCGGCGTCGCGGCGCGCGCACGCGTGTTCGGGATGCACGTGGTTGCGCACGATCCGTTCATTCCGGAATCGCGTGCGGAAGCGCTCGGCGCTCGGCTCGTGGATTTGGACGAATTACTGGAGTGTGCCGACGTCATCACGCTGCACGTGCCGCTCACGCAGCAAACACGCGGCATGATCGATGCGCGCGCCCTCGAGCAGATGAAGAAGAGCGCGCTTCTGATCAACTGCGCGCGCGGCGGCGTCATCGATGAAGCGGCGCTTCTGGACGCACTGAATGCGCAGGAGATTCGCGCCGCGGCTATCGACGTCGTCGCAAAAGAGCCGCCCACACCGGGCTCGCTCGGCGCGAAGTTGCATCAGCATCCGCGCGTGCTTGCCACACCGCACTTAGGCGGCTCGACGCGTGAAGCCCTCGAACGCATCGCAATCGAACTTGCGCGCGACGTCGCAGATGCTTTGGGCGGTAGACCTGCCGCAGGTGCGGTAAATGCGCCCGCGCCCACCGGAGCGCAAGCGGAACGCGTTCGCGCGTACGTCGGCGCCGCCGATCGTTTGGGCCGGCTTTTGCCGCAACTCTTCGACGATGCGCTGCGCGTGCCGCTGCGCATGCACGTGAGCGGGGAACTCGCAGTCGCGGATTCACAACCCTTGCGCACCGCGTTTTTGGCCGCGCTGCTGCAAACGACGACGGAGCGCCGAGTGTCAATCGTGAACGCCGAGGCGGTTGCGCGCGAGATAGGCGTCGCACTCGACGTCGTAGCCGATCCGCAGCCGGCGCCGTTTGCGTCGATGTTGGAAATTTGGGCTGGTCCACACCGTATCGGCACGACGGTGCTCGCCGCAGGGCCGCGCATCGTGCAAATCGACGGTTACGAACTCGATGCAATACCGCAAGGCGCATGGATTGTCACACGGCACGACGACGTTCCGGGCATGGTCGGCCGCGTCGGCACGATTCTCGGCAATGCCGGCGTGAATATTTCGACCATGCAAGTCGCGCGCGACGCTCAAGGCGGACCTGCGCTCATGGTGCTTGCCGTCGATCGCGCAATCGACCACGGGGCGCTGCAGCAGCTGCGCGCAATCGCCGGCATGCATCGCGTCGACGCGCCGGTTTTCTGAGAAGTGCCGGTCGACATCTACGTCGCGCGCCACGGTGAGACGACGTGGAACGCAGTGGGCCGCTATCAAGGACGTCTGGAAACGCCTCTTTCTCCGCTCGGACAAGCGCAGGCGCAGGCGCTCGCGGGCGCATTCGCTTATAAACATGTCGAGCGCATCATCTCGAGCCCTCTCTCGCGCTGCGTGCAAACCGCGGTTCCGCTTTCGCTGAATAGCGCCGTGCCGATTGAAACCGATCCGCTGCTCCTCGAGATCGGGCACGGCGCGTGGGAAGGCCGCTATCGCGACGAAATTGCGGCCACGGAATCCGAATTGTTCCGTGCGTGGAAAGAGCATCCCGAGCGCGTGAAGTTCGAGGGCGGTGAAAGTTTGGCCGACGTCCTCGCGCGGTGGAAAGCGTTCGTCGAAAAGTTCGATCCGCGCGCAAACACCGTGCTCTTCACGCACGACATCGTCATTCGTCTCGCGCTGCTGGAGCGAACTGGACGGCCCATGACGGAATTGCGCCACGTGCGAGCGCTGAACGCCGCGTACGCGTGGTTCGAAGTGGACGGCGGCGTTTGGACTTTGCGCGAGGAGTGCGTTTCGGACTATTTGGCGGGCCTCGCAGCCGACCCGGAGAAGCAAGCGTTGTAGACGGCTCCGTCGGAGGGCTCGGTGATGAAGTACCTGTTACCGGCATTCGCGCTGTTTTGGCTCGCGATGATTTACGCAAGCACATTGGCCGGCCACGAATATGTCGTTGCGACGCTTTCGCTCCCGAGCGCCAAGACGGCGATCGTCGGTCATGTCCCGCCGGATGCACAACGGTTTGGCCTGCGGCCCGGGATGCGCGTCGATCTTACGCGTATGCCGCTTTCCGAGCGCATTCGTTTTTGGTACGGCACGTTGAAAGGTACGCAGCTGCGACTGCCGGTCGTAGCGGGACAGACAATTCAAACGCTCGTGGTGCCGGCGCTGCAATTACGGGCGGCGGTGCCCACTACGCTGCGAGTGTTCAATCTCGTCGCCATGACCTTTGCGCTGCTGCTCGCGGCGTTTCTCGCTTACCGCAAACCCGGAGTAATGGTTGCCGCGCTCATCCTCTATTTGGGCGGGGGGGCCCTGAGCTGGCCCGCCTTCGTCATATTTTTTTCGGGCTTGCCCGATCAGTTGTATGTGCCTATGGCGGTCATGCTGTCGGCTCTGTGCGATTGGTTTCCGGTTCTCGTGCTTGCTGCCTTCGCCGTGCGCTTTCCGGAAGACAATCCGGTCCCGCAAAAACGCACGGCGATTCGCATCATCGACGGTATCGTGGTCCTAGGATTCATCACGGCACTTATGACGGATTTGCTTTACGGAAACCGGAACACGTACGTCACTTTCACGGCGCTGTCGGGACTGGTTGTCATTGCGGCCTCGCTCGTCGCGCTGCGGTATGCGAAGTCGTCCGACCGCGCGCGCGTCGGTCTTGTGTTCGCTGCAGTAATGATCGGCGGCGTGGGCTATGCGGCAAATATGATCTGGCTGCAATACGGGGGAATCTTCGTCGTCTTTGCGCTGTACGCTAATCTCTCGGTGGTCGTCGTGCCGCTGGCGGTTGCGTACGCGATGGTTCGGCATCGGGTCTTCGACATAGCTTTCGTGCTCAACCGCACGCTGATCTACGCGATAACGTCCACCGTCGTGCTCGTCGCGCTTGCGGCGATGGAGTTCGCGGCCGAGCGCTGGTTGAGCGAGCTGACTCGGGTTGAAGGTATCGCGGTCCAATTCGGCATTGCTTTGGTCGTCATCGTGAGCGTACGCGCAATCCATTCCCGCGTCGACCGTGCGGTGGACGGCCTCCTCTTTCGCACGCGTCACGAGCAGGAGTCCGCGCTGCGGCGATTTGCAACGACCCTGCAATTTTACACGGAACAGGCGCCGGTGGTTCGCGACCCGTTGAGATCCTCGTTCGTTTCGCGCGCGTGCAAGGTGCGGCGATTTATCTACCCGACGAGAAGCGGCTCGACTGCGCGGCGTCGGCGTTTCCGGTTCGCGCACCGGCGATCGACGAGAACGATCCCGCGCACGTCGAACTTCGCGCGCATCACGAAGAGTTGCAGGTTCACGGATTCTCGTCGAGCTTTCTCGGCGCCCGTCTGTATCCGATGGTTCTTGCAGGCCGGCTCGTGGGCGTCATATCCACGGGCGAACGCGAGAGCGGCGAGCAGATGCCTCCCGATATCGATGACGCTATCGGGCGCGTGGCGTCCGCCCTTGCGGTTTCTCTGGCAGCCATCGAGTCCGACCGCATCCGCAAGGAGAATGCCGTACTGCAGGCCAGGCTGGCGAGTGCCGCCATTTAGGGTATAAGGCGCGTATGACGACTTCAACGCCGTTTCTGTCCGACGTTCAGGAACTTCGCCGTCGCGCGCGCGAGAACATGATGAGCGGTCCCGTCACCAGCGACTACCGCGGTGACGTCAAGCAGGCCGTCAACGTGCTCAATCAAGCGCTGGCGACCGAGATCGTGTGCGTCCTGCGCTACAAGCGCCACTACTACATGTCCCGCGGCATCTACAAAGACGCGGTGGCCGAAGAATTTTTGCAGCACGCCAATGACGAACAAGGGCATGCCGACACGATCGCCGAGCGCATTACGCAACTTGGCGGTGAGCCTGATTTCGATCCCGACGGCCTCTCGGCCCGCAGCCATTCGGAGTATCGCGAAGGCGACAGCATGGTCGAGATGATCAAGGAAAACCTCGTCGCCGAACGCGTCGCGATCGAATCGTATCGCGAGATGATCCGGTTCTTCGGTGAGAACGATCCGACGACGCGCCGCATGCTGGAACAGATCCTCGCCGTGGAAGAGGAGCATGCAAACGACATGGTGGACTTGCTCGAACAGCACGGAACCGCTGTTCGAGGCGAAACCTGATCGAGTTCACGTTCGTTCGTCACGGAAGCACGCCGTGGAATGCACAGCGGCGCTTCCAAGGGCAAGTCGACATCCCGCTCGATGCGAAGGGTCGCGCGCAAGCGCAGGCCCTTGCGGTGTTATTGCGCGCCGAGCAGTTCGATCGCGCCGTTTCGAGCGATCTCTCGCGCGCGTACGACACCGCGCGCGCAATTCGCGGCGAACTTCCCATCGAGCGCGATGCGCGCTGGCGGGAGTTCGCGTTCGGCGAATGGGAAGGGCTTACGTGGGAGCAAATCCTCGAGCGGTTCCCGCACATGCGCCAAGAAAGCGAGGCGGCGGCAAAACGCTACACGCCTCCAAGCGGCGAAACATTCGACGCCGTGCAAGCTCGCGTCTCAGAAGCGCTCGAAGAACTGCAGTCGGGCGGTCATGCGAAGGTGCTCATCGTAACGCACGCCGGACCGCTGCACGCGATGCTGCATACGTTTTTCGGGCAACGCGGTGCGGAAACGCAAGCGATACTCGGCGTTCGGTTCTCCCCCGCCAGCGTCACGCGCGTCGCCGTTGAAAACGGCCGCGCGGATCTGCTTGCGCTAAACGACGTCGCGCACTTGCCCGCCAAGTAGCGAGGCGAAGATTTCGATCGTGTCTACGAGACGCGGGCCGGGGCGGTTCACGTATTGATTGCCGTCCACCAAGTGTATGCGTCCCTCGCGAACGGCGCGAAGCGCGGTCCATTGCGGATTTTCCGCGAGTTCGTCGACCGCTTCGCGCGTGCGTTCGAGGTCGAATCCGCACGGAGCGACGATGATCTCGTCGGGATCGGCGCTCTCGATGGCTTCCCATGCGAGCACTTGCGAGTTCGCGCCGGGATTGGCCAGCACGGGAATTCCGCCGGCCATTTCGACAAGGCCCGGCGTCCAGTGTCCGGCGCTCATCGGGGGATCGGTCCATTCGAGGACGAGGACGCGAGGTTTGCGCTCGCGGTCGTTCGATACCTCACGATGACACCAACGCTCCGCTACACGTGCGACGCGCTCGCGGAGTGAAACGACGAGCGCGTCTGCATTCGCGCGGTGACCGATGAGATTGCCGAGCGTGCAGACGTTGGCGTAGACGTCTTCGAGTGACGACGGCTCCAGCGAAACGATGCGTGCGTCGGTGCCCAGCCGGCGCGCCGCGCGGTCGACGATCGAATACGAAACGGCGCAAACTTCGCAGAGCTCCTGCGTCACGATGAGATCGGGCTGCAAGCGCTCGAGCAGGTCTGCGTCCAGGTGATAGAGGCTCGAACCGGCGTGCAGATAACGCCGCACGTGGCGGTCGATGTCGGCTGCGCGCCTTACGGAAGGCAGCGCGGAAGACGTAAGGTGCGGAAGGCCGCGAGCCTGCGGCGGAAAGTCGCATTCGTGCGTGACGCCGACCACGTCGGGTCCGGCGCCTACGGCGAAGAGTATTTCGGTTGCGCTCGGCAGTAAGCTAACGATCTTCACGGTGGAATTCGATGATTTGGAAGCCCTTAGGTTCCAGCAGCATTGCGACTCCGCCTTCCAACTCTTCCGCGCTTACGCTTCGCGGCTCCAGCCACGCGCGGTACAGGCTGTCGTAGATGCGCATGCGATAGGAACCGTTTGCATCCCGCAAACGAAAAGCCGTCGTAACTGTGCGATCCTCCGTATTGCCGGCTAACGCGATGACGCGATTCCCGTCGCGTAAGGCTGCGCCGCGCACGGCGTCGCCGCTGCACTGAAACTGCTCGCTCGCGTCGTCCGCGAGGACGTCGATCGGCACTTCGGAATCAAACTGCTGATTGCTCCAGACCTGCGCTTGCGGAATTCGCGCCAGGAAATACGTAACGCTCTTGCCGCGATACGGCAGGTTGCGCAGCGCGCACCAATTCCAACTCGACGGCAGATTCGGCGCAAGGCGCGGATGATCGCCGGAGATGTCAAGCCCGAGCACGCCTTCGATGACTGCCCAAATGTAGCGCGGCGGAAACCATGGCGAGAGCGGCATTCCTTGATTGACCAGCGTCTCGCCGTGAAGCCATTCGGAAAACTGCCCCGGGACTGTGTCGTTGCGCTGCGGGTTTCGCGCGTAGTTTTCAAAGCCGTTGGTCAGCGCTTCTTCGCTGAAATCCGGAATGTATTCCGCAGCGGCCTTGGCGTACCAAAACGTCACGCCGTTCCAGACGCCGCCCAAGCATCCGCTGGCACCGCTCGGCGTGTAATTCACCGCATCGTGCGGAATCGTTCGCATCCCGCCTTCGGTCCAGAAATCGCGATCTGAAAGACGCCGGATGATGCGCGTTGCGACGTCGCGGTCCGCCACGCCGTACATTACCGGAAAGACGAGATCTGCGGTAATGTCGCTCACCGCCGTGCCGTCGACGTCGAGGTTCAGATAATACAGCCCGTTGCCGGCGTTGTAGAGATGCTCGTTGATTGCCGCTTTCACCGACGCGGCGCACGTTTCGAATTCTCGGCGCACCGGCTCGTCATCCAAAATCGCCGCCATGTGCGCCACTGCGCGAAACGCGGCAAACACTTCGCAATTGAGTTCGGTCGTCGCGCCGCTCAGCCGGTAGCCTTGGATCACGTTTCGCCAACCAACGATGCCTCTCGAGCCGGTTTTTTTCGACGTGCACCACACCAGGCCGCGGTGGTCACGCTGGCCGGCCAGGTAATTCGCCGCGTTCAACGCCGCCGGATAGACGTGTTCGAGAAATGCGCGGTCGCCGCTCATTTGGTAGTGATGCCACAAACTCCACACGATCAGCGGTGTGTCGTCGTTGACGTTGAGTCCGAAATCCTCGGTTTGGTTCGAGAGCATGTCGTAATACTCGACGATCATACCGTTGTGCTTTTGCCGTTTGATGAACTGCTGCAGACACTCGGCGGAGAAGTCCGCGCGAAAGTAATCCGCGCCGGCGCAGAACCACGCCGCGTCCCGCCCGACACAGTGCGTGGAGTTGAGCGGGTCGTTGGTGAGCGTCCAGCCGGACGGCGGGCGAAGCAAAACGCGCTCCATGTTGGCTTTCGCCCAGAGCACGCCGCGATTGATCTCGGCGTTCGGAGTTATCGCGACCGAACGTTCCAGCACGTCATGGTAGTGCTGCTGCGTGCGTTCGAGTGCGGTTAGGGCTTTCGGCGCTTTGCGGTACACGTCGAGAAGCGGCTGTTCGCCGTCCGCTCCGACGGCAAGCGTGAAGGTGAAGCGCGCTTTCTCCCCGCGGCCGAGTACCGTCGAGAACTGCATCACTGCGCAAGGCAAGGCGCTCGAAGAATGGATCTGGTTCGAGAGTGTTTGGGGCGCGTATCCCATTAGCGCCTTTGCGTGATCGGCGGAAACTTCATGCGAGGCGGGTTTGCGCGATGCGCCGACGACGCGAGCATGCTTCGGATTGTCCCTGCTGTGCGCTATGAAAGCATTGAGCGCTTCGTCGTAGCGCGCGATCACCGTGTCGTCCATGTTCTTCGCGAGTTCGCACATTGCGTACGTCGCGATGCGCTGCTCCTCTTCGGCATCGTTCGTGAACTCGATGACGTAGTAGACCTCGCCGCTTTCGTTGTCGACGAATACGTCCTCGAACACGTACACGCCGTTCGAGAGCATGAACCGGTGTTCTTGATGCTCGGGGAACAGGAAATAATGGCCGCCCAGCGGGTCCAGCTTCGTGCCGGCGCGCTCGTCCCAGTGCCGCAGTAGGAACGCTCCGAGCAGCGGAGCGCCGGCATTCACGCAGAACACGTTTTCCAGCGCGCCGGTCGCTTTGATGGTGATCTGCGTCTTCGGGCTGCCCAGCGTACTGCCGCGAGCGAGATCGCGATCCGTCAGCCGGTACGCTCCGAAATTGTGCGGCCAACGCAACTTGGTCGTGCCTTCCAAGCCGGCCAGAACGTTCGGCCGGTACGCAACGGTTTCCGCAGGATTCATATGCATCATGTTCCCAGTCGCATCGTAGACATGGGAACAAGCATACGCCGCCTGCCTTACTGCACGAAGTGGTCGAACCAGTTCAGCGTTCGGTTCAGAATATCGATCTGGTTTGCCGGTTTGCGCGGTCCATGGCCTTCGTCGGCGTAAACGACCAGGCGTGACGGAACGCCGAGGGTCTGCATCGCGTGGAAGAACTCGAACGACTGCGGCGCCGGCACTTCTTCGTCGCGCTCGCCCTGCAGCAACAATACCGGCGTATGCGAGTGCGTGATGAACGTAATGGGTGAACTCTTCGCGTACACTTGCGGATCGTCGTACACGGAAGCGCCGAAGAACGGAATCATCCATTGGTCGATGTCGTTCTGCCCGTAATACGAGAGCCAATCCGCAACGCCGGCGCCCGCGACGATTGCTTTGAAGCGCCGCGTTTGCGTCTCCGCCCACATGCCCATGTAGCCGCCGTAACTCCAGCCCCAAAGGCCCAAGCGATGCAAATCGATAGGAGCGTGCGCGGCGGCCGCGTCGACACCGGTGAGATCGTCGTGCCAATCACCGTAGCCGAAATCTTTCACGTTGGCGCGCGTGTAGGCTTCGCCTTGACCGTAGCTGCCCCGCGGATTCGGCTCGAATACGAAATAGCCGTGACTGGCGAGTGCCGCGATGGTCGTGTTGGTATACGTCGGCAAACTTTCAGCGCTCGGACCACCGTGGACGATCGTGATCATCGGATAGCGCTTCGCGGGATTGAAAGCGAGCGGGTAAATAAGCCAGCCTTGCGGCCGGAACGCGCCATCCTGCCAGCGTATCGAGATGGCTTTGCTCCAAAATCGCGGCGCGTTCGCGTTTCCGCGTGTGATTTGCGAGAGCGCGCCCGGCGCGCCCATCCAAACCTCGGGAGCGCGCGAGAACGATGTGCGCACGAGTGCGATCCGCGATCCGCTGGGCGTCGTGTCCCAGCTGAAGATCGTTTCGCCGTTGAACCCGATCGCTTTGCGCGCACCTGTACGCGCGTTGAGCCGATAGAGCATCAGCGATCCGAGATTGTGCGCGCTCATCAGCATCTGCGAGGGGCCGATCCAGCGAAGTGATGCGGCGTTGAGCGGCATGCCGGGCGTGACGTCGCGTACGCTTCCCGTGTTCGGATTGACGAGATAG
Source organism: Vulcanimicrobiaceae bacterium (assembly GCA_035294905.1). Lineage (GTDB taxonomy): Bacteria > Vulcanimicrobiota > Vulcanimicrobiia > Vulcanimicrobiales > Vulcanimicrobiaceae > DATGJX01. The sequence continues at coordinate 28,146 of DATGJX010000170.1, forward strand.
ACGTCGCCGCCGACCGAGCCGAAGTCGCTCATTAGGCCGCCGATGACGGCAATACTGCGTCCGTCGGGCGACCATACGGGATTGTTGATCTGAAACTTTGACTTGAGCAGATCGTGCGGATGGCCGCTCAAGCCGATCGTGGCGAGGCGGGCGATCCACCAATTGTTGTCACCGCTGCCGTAGGCATACGTGTAGGCGAACCGTTTGGAATCGGGAGCCCAGCCATACTCATAGACGTAGGCATTCGCCGGCGTGAGTTCGCGAAGCGCGCCGGTGGCGGCATCGACCACCGCCAATTGCTGCTCGTCGATCACCGAACCGATGACGCCGACTTTGCGCGCGCCCGCTGCGAGGGCACCGGATTTGCGGTGAGGATGCGGAATCGAAAGCGCCGCAAGATATTTTCCATCGGGCGACCAGCGCAGCGACTGCAGCGCACCTGTGAGGTGCGTCAGTTGCCGCACCTGTGAACCGTCTGCGCGAGCCAGGTAGACTTGCGGCTGCTCCTTGTTACCGGCGTTGGAGATGAAGGCAAGCTGCGAGCCGTCGGGCGAGAACTGCGCGTCCGATTCGTCGAAGAACGCCTTGCCGTCTCCGGCGGTCAAGCGCGCCGGCGCGGCTGTGCCGCGCTGCACGTACAAGGCCGTTTGCGGCATCGGGTTCTTCATGCCCCCCGGCCGCGTCGTCACGGCATACGTAACCGCATCGCCGCGCGGCGAGATTGACACGCCCCCGTACGACGTCATCGAAAAAGCCGCTTGCAGCACCTGGGTTGCGGAAGGCTGTGTTTGCGCCGCCGCGGGTAATGCCAAAATGGCGGCAAGGGAAAGCCCTATCGCGGCCGTCGTTCTCTTCATAAGGCAGTGGGTTACGCGCCGTCCTTCACGCTGCCTGCACGAACTTGACGGAGTCGTGAGATTTTGTGAAACGCAAAAGTACGCAATTGCGTGTACGCGTTGCGTGTCGGCCTGTGGTCACATGGACCGCGCCTGCAGCGCTGTAGTAAGCAATGCTGAGTTCCGATGCCGAGGCGATCATGCCGACGCTGCGCTTTGGCCGGTTTACGCTCGACATCGCAAGCCGTACGCTGCGATATGATACGCAATCGGTTGCGTTGACCCCGAAAGAGTTCGACTTGCTCGTGATTTTGGTGAGGGGGCACGGGCGCCTCGTATCAAAAAGTCATCTGGTCGAACAGGCATGGTCGGACGCAATGTCGGACGCTGCGATTTTTCAAGCGGTCTACCGGTTGCGCCGAACGCTCGCGCGATACGATGACGGAAACGAATACGTTGCAACTGTTCCGGGGCGCGGCTACCAATTCGTTGCACCCGTCGAGATGGAAGATGAAGCTCCGAGCAGCTACGATGTGAGCGGCCATGCCTTTGCGGCATACAGCAGAGCGATGTTCCAGTTTCATCATCGGACGAAAGCGTCGTTTTCCGCGGCAATTGCACTTTTCAGGCGCGCGATACGGCTCGACCCCCGGTTTGCCTTGGCGTACGTCGGCCTCGCGCATTCGCATTTGTGCGCGAGCATGCAAGCGTATGCGGAACAAACGTCTTCGCACGAAGAAGCACTCAATGCCTGCCGCATGGCCCTCGAGATCGACCCGCGGTGCGCCGATGCGTATGCCGTCCTCAGCGAAATCCACGCGTTTTTCGAAGCCGATATGGAAGCTGCGCAGCGGACGATCGAAACGGCGATCTCTCTGGATCGCAATTCATGGCGCGTTCGTACGGCGGCATTTTGGGCGTTTTTGACGGCGAACGACATCGACCGGGCACTCCGTCAAGTAAGCGAAGCGCTTGCATCCGACCCGTCGTCGAATCATTTCACGACGCTGCTCGGCGTCGGGCTCTACTATAAGAGGCGCTTCGACGAGGCGCACGCGCGTCTCATCGACGCGCATTTGTTCAAACCGGCCGATTCGATGGCGTTGTTTTACGACGCGTGCGCGCTCTGCTGTATGGATGATTTCGACGGAGCGAAAGAGCGTTTCGCGCAGCGAGCCTCGCTCGATAGGAATGCGCGAGTCGATGCCTTGGAAATATATATAGAAGCGCGCCGCGGAGACAGGGAAAAAGCACTTCGATTATTGGAGATTTTGTGGTCGCAGACGCCCGTGGACGACGTGGGAATCGCGTTGGCGCTTACGGCTGTCGGGCAGATCTCCGAGGCGGCCGTGCATGCGCGGGCGGCCTTGAAATCAAAGCTCATGGGCTGTTATCTCATTCGGCTCGACCCGCTGTTCGAACCGATACGCGATTACATCGCCCTGAAAATCAGCTAAGAAGCCCGCGATTACACAGGCGTTAGACGCGGTGAAGCGTCTGCGCAACCTTTCTGTCATACTCTCCACAGCCGCAGTAGCGGCACTCAATGAACCAGCTATGGAGGACATATGCGCAAACGCAAGTTTGGGCATGCGTTCGCGGCTGCGCTCATGCTCGCAATGTTTCTGAGCCAGGTAACTTGGGCACTGGCCGGGACGACGGGCGGACTGGGCGGAGTCGTGAGCGATGCTTCGACTGGTGCGCCGTTGGCCGGCGTGAAAGTGACGGCGATATCGCCGTCACAATCCGCGACAGCGACCACCGATAACCGAGGACACTTCATCTTATTGGCGCTGGCGCCGGATACGTACGTAATCTCTGCGTCAAAACAGGGATACGACGACGTATCGCAGGCCGGTGTAACGGTCTTTGCCGACAGCGTCTCACAATACAACGTCTCGATGAAATCCGCGCTCAAGACGATTGCGAGGGTTACCTCGCGCGCGGCCGGCAACTTGGTCAAGCCCGGCGTTACCGCCGACACCTATAGCGTCAACGGCGCGGGCATCCAAGCTGCAGGCGCTCTCGGCGGCGGAAGCAATCTCAATAACGCCTATTCGGCGATATCGTCGGTTCCGGGCGTGAACATTCCGATCGGCGGCATGGGCTGGAACCAAGCGGTGTTTATCCGTGGGAACCAGTCGTTCTTCACGAGCTACGAGTACGACGGCGTTCCGGTCAACCGCGCGTTCGACAACTACACGTCTTCAACGGAGTCGAACCTCGGTCTGCAGGAGCTGCAGGTCTACACGGGGGGCGGTCCGGCGTCGAACTCGTCAGCCGGTACGTCGGGATTCATCAACCAAGTCATCAAAACCGGAACGTATCCCGGCTACGGCATGCTGTCTGCCGGCATCGGAAGCGATGCATCCTACCATCAACTGAAGGTCGAAGCCGGCGGCGCTTCGCCGAACCGCAACTTCAGCTACTACGTCGGGCTGAGCGGTTACAACCAAGATTTCCGCTATCTCGACAATAGCAACGGTGCGTCGCTGTTCAACCTTGGAAACACGTACGACTTTGTACCGCAGTTCAGCTCGTCGCTGTACTTCGCTCAAAACGTCTTCGGTTTCTCACCGGGCACGAGCGAGCGCGGCGTCTGGCCTATCTGCAACGTCTCGTCGAACTTCAACATCAGCGTTCCGAGCGCAGTCTCGAGCCTGCCCTGGTGGCCGACCGCTCCGGGTCTTACCGACAATTCGTGTTTTATTGACGATCAGGCCGCGGCGCTAGCCAGCAACAACGTCTCGAACATCACGGATCGCGAAAACGTCGTGAATTTCCACTTCGGCATCCCGCGGCATGACGGTCAGCGTGACGACGTCCAACTACTCTGGAGCGCGTCCGCGATGCAGCAGCCGGAGTACTCGAGCCCGAACGATTCCGGCGGTCCGGGCTTATACAACCTCGCCGTGACCGGAGGCATCGCGCAGGAGTTCGGCTTGCAGAACTACTGTCCGCAAACCGGAGTCTTCAACGGCTCGCCGTGCACCCCGGTTGCGGGCACGACCTATCCCAGTTACATTGATTCCTCGAACGACTACAACGTGCCGTTCGGTACGGTGATTCAATCGCCGTCCGGAGCGGTGATGCCGGTCGGCACGTATTTGCAGCCGTCCAGCAACGCCAACCGTCTGGCTGACGCGCAGCTGCCCAACGACCTGCGCGACGTGCTCCACAACGACATCGGCATCGTCAAGGCGCAGTGGACGCATCCACTGTCCGCTAATGCGTATGCTCGTTTCTTCGGGTACACGTTCTTCTCGGACTGGACGCAAGCCGGCGCAAATTCCGCATACAACTGCTACGACTATGGCATCGGCGGTCCAAACAACTGCACCATCGCCGCGAACTACGATCTGATCACCCACACGGCCGGCGGCGAATTCCAGCTCGCGGATCAAATCAATACCAAAAATCTTCTGCAATTGACCGCAAACTACACGACAGCGTCGATTTCGCGCTTCAACAACACGGGCTACATCAGCGATAGCCCTGCTGTTTATGGCGGTTCGCCGATTGGTTACGTAAGCTACGAGGGCGGCGCGTATCAATGCTGGAACCCGACCACGGGTCAGCCCGCCGCACAGGGCTGCAATCCCGGCAGCCACAACGCGTGGACCGGCTCCGGGTATTGGGGAACGGCCGGCGCACAGTCCAATGGCTCGCTCTTCGGTTATCCATCGGGCGGAAACTATCCGGTAGCACCGGCGGGATCTCCGGCTGCGTTAGCGGGTGCTCAGTGGGTTAGCCTGCAGAGCGGTGATACGTACGGCACGTTCAATACCGTCAAACCGAAGTTCTTGTTCACTTCGATCACGGACGAGTTCCGTCCGACCGACAAGTTGGACTTCAACATCGGCGCGCGTTGGGATCGGTACGAGTACGATCTCGCGCCCGTGACGCCGGGAACGTCGTTCTACGCGCAGGTCGAGACCGGCTTCGTCTGTCAGAATCAGCAGACGGGCAGCGTCCTGACCACGCCGCTCGCACCGGGCGCACCGCCGCCGGCGCCGGTCGTCTACACGCCGACTTGCCCGGCGGGTTACGTGCATCCGAAGTTCAGCGCAACGTCACCGTCGTCGTACATCCTTCAGGACCTGGCGCCGCGCGCATCGTTCACCTACACCTTGGATCCCGGTACGGTAATCCGTGGTGAAGTGGGGCGTTACAGCGAACCGCCACTCTCGGCAGCGGTGCAGTACCTGAACAGTTCCGGCAACGCGCTGACCGTGTGGAACGCGGCGCTTCCGCTGGGCTTCAACACGCCGTTCCATCCGATTCCGTTGATGTCTTCGATGCAATCCGACCTCTCGATCGAGCATCAGTTCCACGGAACGGATATCACGACGAAGCTCTCGCCGTTCTTCGATTGGACGTCCGGCTATCAACAGCAGGCGTTCATCGGCCCGAACTTCGTGACGCAAGTTCCGGTGGGGTCGTTCCGCAGCTACGGTTTGGAATTCGCGCTGAGCAAGGGCGATTTCAACCGCGAAGGTCTCTCCGGACAGCTCGCGGTTACGTATACGAACGCGAAAGTTCGTTACGAGAACACGTACTTCGGACAGAACCAACTTGCAAACGTGAATCCGGCTATCCAGCAGTTCAATTCACTGACGAAGGCGGGCGGCGGATCGCCATGCTACACGCCGTTCAACCCGTCGACGGGGACGCCGGGTTCGCCGACGTCGTGCAACACGGCAGGCGCAATCCTGAACCCCTACTACAACATGGCGCAGCAGCCGCTGCTTGATCCGACTGCGTGGTACGCACCGGGCACAACCGGCATCTCGCCGACGAATAATCCGGTGGTGAACTACTTCGACTCGCCGCTCGTCACGTCGCTGATCCTCAACTACAAGCATAACAACTGGGCGATCACGCCGAGCTTCCAGCTCTCCGAAGGCTCAGCGTACGGCGGTCCGTACGACGTGATCGGCATGGATCCGCGCGCGTGCCTGCAGAACTCGGCATCCGCCGGGATCACCGGCAACTCGCCGAATACCAACCCGAACCAGTGCAACTACCTCTCGCTGCAGACGGGCAACGCGTCGCCCATCCCGGTGGCAGGACAGTTGTTCATCCCGGACCCGCAGACGGGAAGTTTCGCGAAGCCTGGTCAGTTCCAGAATCCCTGGATTGGTATGCTGAACCTGCAACTTCGCTACGACGTCTCGCCGAAGGTGACGGCACTGGTAACCCTGGCTAATCTGTGGCACACGTGCTTCGGCGGCAGCAAGGAACCGTGGACGACCGGCGCTTACGCTCCGGGTGCGAACGTCTGCGGCTATGCTCAGAACCCCCTCTACGTGTCGAACTTCTACAACGGCACGAGTCCGACGGACACGGCCGCCAACGGCATTGCTGCCCAAAAATGGCTCCAGCAGTCGTATCTGCCGTTCTTCGCCGGTTCGGTTGGTTCGGGCTTACCGGTACCGTTCAACGCCTACCTGCAGTTGCAGATCAGGCTCTAACTGCATCTTGCATCCATCGCAGCAGCGCTCTTCGGGGCGCTGCTGCTCGTATGCGCCGGCGTGGCAGCGTTTTCGCGGACGTCACGAAGTCGACGTTTCGCTGGTACGGGGAACGCGAAATGGCGCCGGGCAAGTGCGTGTAACGTGAAATCTAAGGGGTAATCTGCGCGTTACCATAACTGCGCCCGATGCGGCCTTGGCGGATAAAGTCCGCCATCATTTGGAAGTAGCCCGGTGCGAAGCGCGTGTCGAGTCGCTCACCTTTGGCATTCAACTCGTAGTCGGTCATCCCGTGTTCCGCGCCGGGATAGACGGCGAGCGTGTAATGTTTCCCATCCACGATCAGTGACTTTATGCGTTTAGCCGTTTCAGCGCTGGGTGCATCCAGATCGTCGGCGCCGAGCACCCATAACTGCGGTGTCGTCGAGGCGCGCAGCGCCGGCATCGGATCGTAGTGGAACGGCGTATCCTTCAGAAAACTGAAATCGCGGTCGGCCGCCTCGATGATGTGTTTCTTGTCGAGCGGTAGGACGAAGAAGACGAAGTCACCGTGCACATCCTTATACCACGGATCGGCTTTATATTTTTGCCGTAGCGCGTCGAACGCTTCGTAGCCGTCTCTTCCGCCGGTCTCGATCACGTGTTCGCCGGCGCGCGCCAGCGCCAGAGCCTCGACCGTGTCGGCGGCGGAGCGATGATGGAAATACATGTCGAGCGCGACGCTTTCCTGATCTTCTTGCATGATCGAGACGGCCAGGCCGAAGCTGACGATCGCGAAGTTTACGTGTGCACGATTGGCCGCGAGCGGCACGACCCAGCCGCCTTCGCTGCCGCCTTGGTAGCCGATGCGGCCCAACCGTGTGCCCGCGAGACGCTTGGCTTCCCGCATCGCCGCGATGGCATCGCCGGCGAGAACGTTGAAATTCTGTGTGTACGTGCCGCCCGACGCGCCCGTGCCACGCTTGTCGTAGACAAATGCACCAATGCCTTGCGCGGGGAACATGCGCTGCAAGGCATACCAGGTGAGAGCGGAATCGAGCTCGGAGCCGTGCACCAGCACGACGATCGGCACTTTTCCGCCGCCTTTGGGCATCACGAGCCTGCCGACGAGCTTAGCGCCGTTGCTTTCGAACGTCGTATTGCGCACGTCGAAGTTGATGCGTGTCCCGGGCTGCTTTCCGAAGAGCATCTTGCCGTTGCGGCAATTGGAGAACGACACCGTCTTCCCGTCGGAACGGCCCGTCCAACCATACGTGCTCGCCCAGGTACCGTTCTTCCGCGGGTGAAGCTGCCCAGTCTCGCCGCTAAACAACCGCCAGCGCAGCGTGTCGCCGTCGGACGGCGCTATGTCGACGGCCGTGCCGTCACTCAGGCGGTAGGAACCGATGTGACAATCGTTTGTTATGTCGGCCGCTGCAGGAGCAGCGCAGGACAGGAGTGACATCAGCAAAATTGCAGCGCCCGTCAGTGCGGCGGTTAGGATTGTTCTCATGTCTGTGCTACGGCAATCTCGCAGTTCATGTTTCGATCGAAATATTTTGAGCGCCCTCCCACAAGGTAAGACGGCCGAGCTCGGCAAGGTTCTCCATTCCTTCGATGATCGTCATGAAGTGGTTGCCGGCGAGCTGGCCCAACTTGCTGGCGAAGCGCACGCCGCCGTACGCTACCAGCAGTTCTGCTTCGCTGTATCCGCCCGGATAAAAAAGAAGCTGCCCCGGAGCCGGATAGCTCGTCGCATTTTCGAACGGCAGATTCGAGGCGAGATCGGCGAGCGGCACCCAGCATCCCTCGCCGCTCCATCGGCAGTGAACGAGCTTTTGTCGGAAGGGAAGTAACGACCTAAAGAAGCTGCACGTCTGTGGGGCCAGCGCGGTCTCCAACCGAGCGGCGAAAGAAAATGGCCCGGCATGGACCCTCAACGCTTGACGAAATGCCATAGATAGGTGTAGATACACATATTGTGGCAAAAGACCTTCCCCAGCTGCCCTGCGCCTGCGCCAACCTTCGCCGGGCTGCTCGAGCCGTATCACAGATGTACGAGGAAGAGATGCGCGGATCGGGCCTGCGCGGCACGCAGTTTACGCTGCTGCAAGTTCTCGCCAAAGCCGGGACGCTCTCGCAAGGCGACCTCGGCGCATTCCTCTGCATCGATAGCACGACCCTGAGCCGCACGCTGCAGCCGCTCGTTCGCAGCGGTTGGATCGCGGTTCAGCGCGGGAGCGACAAACGCGAGCGCCTCTTCTCGTTAACGAGCGCCGGCAAAAAGAAAGTCGCCCTCGTCACGCCTCGTTGGCAACGAGCGCAACGCCGGCTTAAACGCGGCCTCGCCGGCGATCCGGAGCAGCTGGAACAGCAGCTTCGGCAGCTCGCCGCGGCACTTTCGTAAGGCTTTTTCATCAGGAGAGAAAGATGCATATACATATACCGGTTATTGATTGGCTGCCGGTGGTCGGCGGTCCGCTGGTCGCCGCTAGTCTCTTCATTGCAGCTCTTGCTCGGGCCGCCTATAAGACGCGACTGCCGAAGGGTCAGAGTATTGCCGCAATCGCCGGATTTGCATGCTTTGTCGCGGTGTGGTTTGTGGCGTATGCGTTCCTTGCCGCAAAGGGGGCGTTCAACTTTGGCTCGGCAGTGCCGGTGCTGCCCATTGCACTGCTGTTGCCGTTGTTCGTCGCCGTCGTGGCTTTTCAAGCGACGCCGGCATTGCGAGCGATCGTCGAAAGCGTTCCGCAAGAGCAGCTTATCGGTATTCAGATCATCAGACTGATGGGGTTCGCGTTTTTGCTGCTGCTCGCGCAGTCGCTGTTGCCGGCGGTATTTGCCCTTCCCGCAGGACTCGGCGATATGTTGGTGGGGTTTGAAGCGATCTTTGTGGCCGGCTTATACGCGCGTCGCGCTTCGTCTGCACCAATGATGGGATTGATTTTTAACCTCACCGGGTTTGCCGATTTCGCTGTTGGGCTGGCGATCGGATTTCTCGCCTCGACGGCGCCGCTGCGACTGATTCACGTAATCCCCAGCACCGATCTCGTAGCGGCGCTACCCTTAGCGCTCGTGCCCACGTTTGGCATTCCGCTGTTTCTCGTGCTGCATGTTCTCTCGCTACGCCGGGTCATTGCCGAGCTGAAGTCGACCACGAGAACCGTCGTTGCATGAGTGAACATCGCGTGAATCTGACCGTTCGCGGGTTTCATCGACGATGAAATTGGTTTCCCACGAGCGTCCCCAATCGGATGAAAACGCCTGCTCGAAGTGCACCGAATTCGGCGTGATTTCCGAGATGCTGAATCGGACCAGAATAGGCTTGCCGTTATAGGTTTCCTGATCGTAGAACTCGCCGCGTCCGTTCTTGAACCCGCCCACGACCGGCGTAGCGAGGGTGCCGCTCGCCGAGTTCGTAAAGCTGATATTCCACTGATCGGTATTGGGATTGTACAGACGTAGCGTGTAGATTTCGAGATGGCCTGCCGGCCCGCCGGCCTCGATGACGCCGGAGTTCGCACCATCCCAGATTTTTCGCACGACATCGGTGCCGATGTAATCGACCCAGGTGGTTGAGCCCGTCAGCGGATGCAGTAGACGCCTTTGGTGGGTTTTCCATGCGCCGATATCCCAGTCAAAGGCGTGTGGGCCGTTGCCATCTGCCGATGCGCTTTCCCCGGACGGCGAAGTCTGTCTCGCAAACGCCGGCATGGCTCGAAGATTCAGTAAACCGCACAGCAGGAGACAAGTTGCTACACGTTTGCGCGCATCCATTAGCCCGATTATACGAATGGGCACCCGCGCAGCTGTAGAGCCACAAACAACCTTTCTTTCCGGACCACTCAGGGGGCTTCTATCAACCGCAAAAAAGACCGCTCTTCGCGGAGAATGAGCCGGTGCTGCCGAGCCATGGCGAAATTGGCGCAAGCATCGGGGTCGGCCCGCAAGGCAGCGCGGTAAGCTTCATAGGCTGCCAGACCGTCAAAACCGACGAGCGCCAGCGCAACGTCGTTGGTTCCTTCGTGTGGAAGAAAGTAGCCGAAGAGATGCCCTCCGCAGCGTGGGATGATGCCGCTCCAGGTGGTCGCATAGCGTTCGAACCCCTCGATTTGGAATGGATCGATCTCGTAACGAATAACGCACACAATCATGCTACGTTTGTAACATGCCGATTGTTCGTGCGCCGTCAAACTGTCAAAAGCAGCCGGTCAAAATCCGATCACCGATACCGATCGCGGCGGAAGCAGGTAGTCGTTTCCAGCGCGCAGCGACGAGTGCGCAATGCCCAGGTTCGGTGCGGGCAATTCCGATGCGTCTCTAGAGCTCCACATATATTGCTGCTCGCCGAATGTAGCATAGCTCTTCGCCGGACCAAAGCGCTCGACATGAATTCGCCGCGCGCGAAAATCCTTGTTTACGAACAGGAGTGACCAAGAGCCGCCCGCGCGCTTTGCTGCATACGCGGTGATGAGCGGACGATTCTCTCCCAAGCTCGTCGTGACACGATACAAGGCTTGCGCGGTGTCGCCGGGCTTCAGCCACTGCTGCGTCAGCATTTGCGCGCCGTAAAATGACGCGGCGCGAGCGCGGATGCGGTAGTTCTGGTCGGTGAGGAACATGGTATAGTTCCCCCAGCGCTCGCAGCGCTTATTGTAATTGAGCGGTTCGGTCTCGTACTGATAATAATTGATCCCGGCAATTCCCGATGACAGCGCCGACGCGATGTAGTCGGTCATCCAAAGCGTGCCCTCGACGCGCTGCGGTTCCGACGGGCCGTCGGCAGCGAAGTTCGATTCCGTGACGAACATCGGCACGCCGTCCGGCAGTCCATCCGACCGGAAGATCTCCGCCATGTTCCGGATGAGCTGCGCCTCGCGCAACAGATCGTCTTGCAGCTGGTCGCCTTCGTCGCACGCGTGAAATGGGTAGTGCTCGAACGACATGAACGCGAGATCGCCCAGCCGTCCGCGCGATTTCAGATAATCGAGGAAGCGCGTCATCCATGACGTGCGTCCTTGCGCGTCGCGCCAGGCGGCGAGATCGGTGTTGAAGCCTTCGAAAACGGGACCGCCGAGTTTCACGCGCGGATCGATCCGATGGATCGCCGCAGCGAATTGCAGGTACAGCTCGGCGTAGTCTTCCGGAACGGCATATTGTCCGTCGACTTCTTCCCCCATCTCGATGTAGGAGATGGGGTAGTGACGCGCCTCGAGATAGCGCACCATGGCGGCCGCATTTTCGGGCGTGCTGTAGTAGAGCGGGACCGCATACATCATCGGCAACCCGCGTGTGATGCCGCTGGTCGAAACGATGTCCAGACCGGGCTGATCCTGATTCTGCTTCACGCGACCGGCGGCGGTATGCCACGGATCGTCCGAAGAAGTCCACATCTCGGTCTGATGATTGCTGCAACGCTCGGTGGACTGCGGATCGCCGCCGCATTTGGAGCGCACGACGTAATCGCGCAGTTTACCGCTGCCGTCCCGTTCGCCGAGGGCGACGTCCTGGATTGCGTAGCCGACACAATTGCGCGGATCCGAGGAACCGTGCGTGTCGCATGTGTTCGACGATGCGCTCATCAAAATGCGTACCCAGCGCGCGCGCAGCGGGGCGCCGCTTAGACGCGTGAGCACGGTGCCGGGGTGTTCGTTTCGTACCTCGCCGTTCGGAAAGCGAATCCAGCGGCCGTTACCTGCGTCGAGGATCGCATCGCCGGCGCCTTCCCAATATTCCACGCGATACCGCGTCGCGTAGGGATTCATCCAATCGATCGCAATCGCGTTCACGCTCTTTACCGATCCGAGGTCGACGACGACCCACTGCGGATGCGCGCTGTCCGGCTCGTGCGTGTAGCGAGAACTCAAATAGGGATTGCTTTTCCAATACGTGCCGGAATCGCCGTCGTCGATGCGCGAATACCCGTTGTCGTCACCTTGGTCGCGCGTGTCGCCGCGGTGCGGCAGAATGTATCCGTACGAATCGACGATCGGTGCGCCGAGCGCGGCGCTGCTCGTCCAATACCCTTGCTGACGCGCGGCGTCACTGAAGGTTCCTGAGGGGTTCCAATGCCAATCCTGGATCGAAAGTTCCGTATAGAGCCGGTAACTGACGGAGCCAAGACCGGACGCGAGCATTTGTTTGACCCGCGGCGGTGAATACAGAAACGGGACGCGCCCAGGCGGGTCGGAATCGATGGCGCTGCCGATTGCTCGATCGGGGCGAATCACCGCGATGGGGCGCGAGGTATCGACGCGCACCGTTACCAGTGCGAGCAGTGCAGCTATCGCGTGAATCATCGGCGAGCAGCGTGACGGCGAAGCAGCGGTGACGGCGCGCCTGTCGCGCCGTTGTCCTGTTCCGCGGCTCGAGAAATCGTGACGTCCGCCTGTCCCGACGCATTCGCGATTGTCGGATTCTGCGGCGTCGCTTTTTGCGTCAGCCCCAATGCAGCCTGATACACGGGATAGTCGAAGCCGATCATCTGCACCACGACGTCGTCGCCGTTTGTCGCGCTGCCGAGGGCAGTCGTATTTTGCGCGGCAGTGCAGATCGACGGGCTCGGCTGCAAATTGGTTTTGCCGCCTGACGTTGCCGAATTCGGACCGTCCATGTCGGGCAGGTTGTACGCTCCGGAAGCCGCGACATGAACGGTGTAGTAAACCGGTGCAAAACTCGTTCCGCGCGGACCCTGGCAATTGCCGACGTTTGCCGCGCCTCCGTCGTTCGGTCCGCCCCCCGGTCCGAAATCGACGATCTGTACGTATGCTTCCGTAACGCCTGCGGGCAGCGAAACCGTGAACGAACCGCCGCCTTTGCCGTCGGGCGTAAACACCGGCGCGGTCAGCGTTGGAAGAACGACCGACGCATTGAGCTGCGCCGTTTTGGCGATCGTCGACGTCGAAACCGCTCCCCCGTTGCCGATCGTCGATATCGCAACGCTGAGTTTGTACGCTCCGGAAGACGGCGTCACACCGTCAAACGCCGTGATGCCTTCGCCGACGCCCAAGAAGTACGGATCGCCGAACGAATCGACGCCGTTGATCGAAAGTCCGTCGCGCTCGCCCATACCGTTTCCGTCGGGATCGAACGCGGGCGGTCCGCCCCAGGGAATAAACTGATACGTGGTGGTCGCATCGCCGGCGCTGTAAAACGGCTGCGCATAGGGTTGATAACTGTAACCTTGCCCCGTTTCCGCAACCGCATTCGAGGGCAAGAGCCCCATCGCAAAAACGCCGCCGCTTTGGCCGAACGACGACGTATTTGGGCTCAGGCCGCTTGGGCACGCGACGAATCCGGCCGGCACACTCGTTCCGTCGCAGGCGGGCGTTCCCGCCGCAACGGTTTGCGGCGTACCGCCGATGCTCGCTCCGCCCGCTTCGCGAAAGCTCGGTCCATTATCGACGATCGTCGTGTACGGATCGGCAAATCCGCTTCCGGACGGCGCCGCCGCTGCGACGATCTTGAACGGTCCCGTAATCGTCGGCGTCATCGCGCCGTCCGCGCTCGCGCCGCTCGGCTGACGCAACGTCGAGACGACGTTCAAGCCAATCTGTGCGTTGCCGTAGAGATTCGCCGTTCCAACTGCAAACTGCAGCGAGGAATAGCTCGGACTCGTCGGGTTGACGCTGTTCACCGGCGGTGCGCCCGCGGCCCCGCCGCCGCATCCTTGCGATACGATAAGCGCTGCCAGCGAAAGCGCGGCAATGCTGCGTTTTGCGTACGTCATTTATTGCGGTGCCTTCCCGATGGCGAACTGCATGTAAAAGCGCCAACTTCGTCCGGGAACGTAGGTTTCCGGGAAGGGCAGCCAGGATTGATTGAACGTGGGCTCGTTGCGCGCGCCGGCTTGATAGAGCGGATTCGGAACGAGCTGTCCATTCTGCAGCAGTACGGGATACGCGCCGGCGAACTGGCCGGTTTGCGCACCGCCGACGCCCGTTGCGACGGGTTGCCATGCTTGATTGACGCCCGGTTCGCTGCGGTAATTGTCGAAGAGGTTGGTCAGGTAAACACCGTATGTGACGTCGCCGCGCTCGTACTGCAGATTCAAATCCGCGTAGAGCCGCGGTCGCGTGAGTGTTTGTCCCGCGAGGACGGATTCGGAATCGCCGCGGCAAGCGAGATACTTAGGGTTGAAGTAGTTACCGGCGAATGCGGGATCGTTGTAACATTCGGCGTTATACGCTTGCAACGGTTGTCCGGGACCGGCATAGGGAAGATTCGCTCCCAAATTTCCGGTTGGGATTTGATACAACACGCCGTTGACGAACCCGTATGACGTCGTGCCCACGCCGAACGGAATGCCGTCGTCGGCCGTAAAGATCGGATTGATCGTGAAACCGCTCTTCGTCTTGTATTGAATTCCGGCGACCGCCGAGAGCGGCGGCAGATACGCCGCATGGAACATCGCGCCGGTTTGGTACAAATATTGCGCTACCGCAGGTATACTGTCCGAGTTGCTCACCGGCGGCGTCGTCGTGAGTGCGTTGACGTAGTTCATCGTCAAGAACCCGCTCCATCCGTACGGACGATCGGGCGTCGTCAGCATGAATTCCAGACCAAATGTCCTCGTCGTGCCGACTTGTCGCTCTTGGAACGAACCCGCAATTTGCTGACCGGTAACGGGGTCGGGCGGCCCGGCATTCAGCAGTACCGTTTCGTACGTGTTGTACCCGCGGCGGAAGTAGCCGGTCAGCTTCGATCCCCAGCCATTTTTGAATTGGTGCGTCCAGGCGAGATCGTAATTGTTGTACGTCGCAACGGTCTGTCCGCCGATGTCGGGTGCCGCATAAGCTTGATCGAACGCCCAGTACACCGACTGCGCGTAGTTCGAACACTGGAAGTAATTGCCGGCGCTTCCGACCGTTCCGCTGCCCGACCAGTAGACGTTGGGATTCGGCACGTACGTTCCGTTCGCGCCTTGACCGGGGGTGTGCCAGCCGCTGCCGCACGCCGGTCCCATACCGTTTGCGGCATTGTACGCCGGATCGTTCGCGTCTTTCGCGGGAATCTCCCAAAGGATCGGGTCGACGCCGCTGATGTTGGTCGGCGTTCCCGCGGTCTGGCCGAAGAAGAAGCTCGCGGAACGCCCGTAGCTTACGCGCAGTGCATCATGACTCGAGAGTTGATAGCTCGCGGCGAAGCGCGGTTCGATGACGCGCGGATAGAGATAGCTGTCCGAAAGCTGCGCGTAGCCCGTGCCGATGTCCGCGGTGTTGCTCAAGTCTTTATTGAGCAGCGGATTGCCGGCCCATTTGAGGTTTTGGCCGTCCATGCGCACGCCCCAGTCGACGGCAAGACGGTCGTTCGGCGTCCACTGATCACGCAGACCGAGTCCGTACTGCTGAAAATCGGCGCCCATGTAGTCGAAACCGGTGTTCGGAATGAGCGGCAGTTTGCCGGTCCATTTTCCGTGTGCAAGCAGCCACGAATACAGATAGCAGCCCTCGCCCGTCGGCGCATTGGCAGTGTATCCGTTGTCGAGCGCAGGGCCGATGCACGGATTGCTCGCGCTGACGGGCTGGCCTACATCGAGCGGCAGATACCAGTCCTCGATGCGCGCACCCGTGGGCGAATAACAGTTCGGGATTACGACGCCGTACTGACACGGTGTTTGCGAAACCGCCTGATCCATCGAGCGGCCACCGAGAAAGCCTTGCCACGTGTTCCCGTAGTTTTGCTGATCCCAATACGGAAAACCGTTTTCGAACTTGCTGACGAATGT
>DATGJX010000171.1:0-4716 GCA_035294905.1 Vulcanimicrobiaceae bacterium
GTAGCACACGAAGACGGTTTCCGCATACTTTCGCAGCTCAGCCGCTTGCTCGGGCGTGAACGCCGTCCCCAGCGTTGCCACTGCATCACCGAATCCCGCCTGGTGCAGCGCGATGCAGTCGAGATAGCCCTCGACCACGATCAACGTGTTGCTCTTGGCGGCGTTTCTGCGCGCTACGTTGAGCGCGTACACGAAACGGCCCTTCGTATAAACAGGCGTTGTCCCAGTATTGAGATACTTCGGATTCTCATCGGCCAGCGCGCGGCCGCCAAAAGCGACGATCTCGCCGGTCGTGGCATACGTCGGGACCATGATGCGATTGCGGAACACATCGTAGACCCCACGGCCCTCGCCGCGTGCTTTGACGAGACCAGCCGCCAGCGCGATCTGAACGTCGACGCCTTCGCGGCGCAGCTCGTCGGCGAGCGCGCTCCACTCCGGCAACGAGAACCCCAGTTGGAAGGCCTCGATCGTCGACGTGGTGATGCCGCGGCTTTCGCAATACCGGCGCGCGGCTTCGCCGCGCGGATCGTGCAGCAGCAAACGATGGAAGAATGCCGTGGCGATCTTGTTCGCGTCGTAAATTGTTTCGCGCTCGCTGCGGCGGCGCGATTCACGCGGATCCTCTTCGGCAAGCTCGACGCCGGCGCGCTTCGCAAGCATGCGCGCAGCGTCCGGAAAGCGCAGATTTTCCAGCTCCATGATGAAGCGGATCGCATCGCCGCCTTTTCCACAGCCGAAACATTTGAAAAAGCCGCGGTCCGGGTGGACGTGAAACGACGGCGTCTTTTCGCCGTGAAATGGGCAGAGCCCAACGAGGTCGCGTCCGCGTTTATGCAGCGAAACGTATTGACCGATCAGAGCCGCGAGGTCGGTCCTCGCGAGTATTTCTCGCGTCACCGACTGGTCGATTCGCACCGCGTTAATCTTCGCGCCGGGTGGCGGCTACCCCGCTAGGACGCCGTCTCCGAGCGCGCCGCGCGTGACGCCACGAAGACGAATGCGACGGCGAGGATGCCAACGATGTTCAAAACGAGCGTCACGTGATCGTTCAGTTCCATCGATCCCATGGAGACCCCACCGAAGACGTCGCCGATCGCGCGTTCCATTATCGCGCCCGCAATCATTGCACCAATGATGAAGAGCACGATGAACCATTGCACGACGCGCGCCGGAAACGCTTTCATGTAGATCGCAATGAGCGGCGGAATCAGGAGATCGCCGTAGATGAATGTCGTGTTTGCACCGAGCGGAATTCCGGCTTGCGCGAGAAATCGCGCGATCGGAACATTCCCCATCGAGCAGATAAATGAGACGACCGCAAGCGCCAATCCAACCACGAGCAGCAAGACGTAGCCTATGTACGGAACCGCACCAACGGTCTGAAGCGTGTGCGCAAACCATTCTGGTGGGATGAGCGCCGCGGCGAATCCGGCGACGAGATAGCCGATCAGCAACTCGTTGCGAAGCATCGCAACGTCGCTTTGCGCGGTCTCTGCGATCGTGCGCCATGTCGCCGGGTCTCGCAAAGCGCCCCAGCCTGCCGCCCCTGCCGCCGCGTCATTTCCGTCTCCAAGCCATCGGCCCGGTTCGGCGGCGAGATCTCTTGCGTGCTTCTGGCCGCACGCAAGATATGTCCGCCCCATGTAGGTTACCGCGAGATCGGGCTCGCCTTCCATCCCGCAAATCGGACACTCGGTAACAATCCCGGCCGGAACTCCAGCGGGGGCGGGACGCTCGCGGCGCAGCCGCTCTAACTCTTCGCGTCCGAAGATCACGCTAAACCCGGCCACGACGACCGCAATGATGATAACGCCCCCGAAGAACTCGGCGAACGCAAACTTCCATCCGAGCAAACTCCAGAAGAGAATGAGTATCGCGAGGTTCATGTTCGTTGAGGAGATCAGAAACGAGAAGACTGCGCGAATGTCAGCACCGCGCTGGTAGAAGCCTTTTGCGGCAGCTGAAGCCCCGTACGAACAGGCGGATGCAATGATGCCGAAGCCCGCGGCGTTGACGACTCCGCGTAGATTGCCGCCAAGGTAGCGATGCATCGTCGCGGGCGTGAGCACCACTTGAACGACTGCCGAGATGAGGAAACCGAAGATCAGTCCAAAGAGGCTATCCCAGAAAAACTGCAGCGACTGAAGCAGTCCCGCTGCAAGGCTAGACAAGACGAGCATTCCCTTATGAATCTTTCACCGCGTACCGAAGGTCCTTGACGGTGGGAACACAGTCATGCTAGGTTTTGGCGCAATGATGGCGCTTTCGATGAACGCGTGCTGCGGAAAAATGGCCTGTTGTATGTCGCCCTTGCTGGGGTCGGCGTAGCGGTCGTTCGCGCAGCCTCGTAGGCTTCACGAGACCCTCACCGGCCGGTGGGGGCTCTTTTATTTTCAGCACTTACGTGAAGCCGATGAGGAATACCATGCTCTCCGCAGAGCTATCGCAATACGCCGAACCCAAAATCTACATTATCCACGAAAACGCCGCGTGGGTCGTTCCGCTGCACGCAGCGCTCGACGAGCTGCGTCTCCCGTACGAAGACATCTTCGTCGATACCGGCTTGATCGATTTTGAACAAGCGCCGCCGCCCGGCGTCTTCTACAATCGCATGAGCGCATCGTCGCACACGCGCGATCATCGCTATGCAATCGAGCTGACCGACGTGTTGCTTGCGTGGCTCGACGAACACGGACGCCGAGTCGTCAACGGCCGCAAATCGCTGGCGCTCGAACGCAGCAAGATCGCCCAATATGCAGCGCTCGCAGGCTTTGACATTCGGACGCCGGCAACGCGTGCGGCGGTCGGGGATCAGGCGATCATTGCCGCAGCGCAAACATTTGGGGGACCGTTCGTCATTAAGCCCAACCGCGGCGGCAAAGGTTTGGGCGTGCGGCTCTTTCGCAACGTCGACGCGCTCGTTACGGCGCTCGGCGCCGGAGAGCTCCCAACCCCGATCGATGGGGTCACGCTCGTGCAGCAATACATTCAGTCGGCTACGCCGACGATCACCCGCATGGAGTTTATCGGCGGGGACTTTTTCTACGCGGTCAATGTCGACACGTCGCAGGGTTTCGAGCTATGCCCGGCCGACGTTTGCGCTCCCGACGCGGCAGTCTGCGTTCCGCAAGAAGCGCCGCGTCCGCGCTTTGTCATACAGCCCGAATTCGCGAGTCCGCTGATCGAAAAGTGCGAAGCGTTTCTCGCCACGCAGGATGCGCAAATCGCGGGGATCGAGTTCATCCAAGACGCCCGCGGAACGCCGTTCGTGTACGACGTCAACTTCAACACGAACTACAATCCCGAAGCCGAAGCGGCGGCCGGTGAGTACGGAATGAAGGCCATTGCCGCGCACCTCGGCGACGAACTCCTGGCGATCAAGCGGTGCGACAGGCTCCGGGTCCTACGAATGTAAACTAGCCCGCATGATTTCGAAATTGAATCTGGGCTGCGGGCAAAGACCGCTCGAAGGCTGGATCAATCTCGATCTCATGTCCGGCACCGGTGTCGACGTCGTCGCCGACCTCGACCGCTGCAGAACGCAGCCGCTTCCATTTCCGTCCGAACGATTTGACGAATTTTGGGGAAGTCACGTGCTCGAGCATCTCCGGGATCCCGTCCCGTTCATGCAAGAGCTGTACCGTATCGCGAAACCGAACGCGACGGCGCTCTTTCTTCTTCCGTACGGTAGCAGCGATGACGCGTTCGAGGACCCCACGCACGTCCGGCCGTGGTTCATCAATTCGTTCGCGGTATTCGCGCAGGTCGGGCCGAAAGCGCCGCCGCCCAATTACGAAGCGGACTGGTTGACCGAGGAGATCGTCCTCGACGTTGCGGCAGATTGGGCGCGCGGCAAGACAGATGAGGTCTTACGCGATGAAGTCGATCGCTTTCGCAACGTCGTAAAGCAGATGCGGGTGCGCTTTCGTGCGCAGAAACCGGCGCGAGCGGCAGCGGTCGAACAAATTTCCGCCTGCGTGACGTTCAACTTTCCCGCGACGTCATGAGCGAGCATCTGCGCCTGGAGTTGGACGCGGCGAGCTGGCAACCCGGTCACGTCGAAGCGATCGCATCGGACGGCGTCACGCGAAGCACAATCGACGTGAGCGCGCGCAATCTCTCGCTCCCTTTTCCCGGCGACGCATTTTCAACGATCGAGGCCGGCGACGTATTGCGCTACGTTCCCGAACCACTCGCGTTCATGCAGGAGCTTCACCGGATCGCGCGTGCAGACGCTACAGCGTCGTTCATCTTGCCTGACATCTCAAGCGACGATGCATATTCCGCGGCGTTTCTGACGCGGCCGTACACGCCGGTGAGCTTCATCTACTTCGGGCAACCGGCGTACCGGCGCGCCGACTATGATTATCGCGGCGATTGGATTATCGCAGAAGCAATCTATGTCGTGCGCCGTGAACGGTACGACGGCGCGTCTCTCGCGAGCGTTAGAGCAGTTTTGGAGCGTGAGCGGAATCAGGCGCTTTGTTTCCTGATCAATCTGCGCGCCGTCAAACCGATCCGGCGCCCGACCGATCCCCTTCCACAAATCGACCCGAAGATAGTCTTGGCCTGACACCGAAGACCCGCCCACGGAGGTAGCTTGGATGTGCCTGGAATCGCCTTTCACGCGCGCTGATTTTCTCAAGGCGTCGACCGCGACGGGCCTTGGGACGGCCGCGGCGCTGGCGCCGATAGCGTCGTTTGCCGGATTCA
>DATGJX010000172.1:0-14376 GCA_035294905.1 Vulcanimicrobiaceae bacterium
TAGGAAATCGCGGCCTCGGTCAGGCCGCTGCGCTGCGCCAGTTCTACAGCGGTAAGCCCCGCAGCATCCATGGCAGCGTTCAGTTCATCAGCAAAGGCGCTCACATCCCGACCCTACGCCCGGACTTAACAAATGTCAAGGTGATATATCTGACTCGGCTTTGCATATTTTCTCGTTTTTTTGCTGCTTTTTTGTGCAGCCCGGCAGGGCGCTCGCCGCAAAGCAAAAGGGACCGGATTTCTCCGATCCCTCCATAGCTTAGCATAGCAGAAGGGAACCGCGTTTCGCGACTCCGCCTGAGTGAGACCCTAACGAATCGCCTTCGGGTCGGCACAGTTTGGGCAGCCGGAGCGGGCCAAGTGCTTGCGCCTGCAATTCGCGCAGACGGTGAACATCGGCTGAGCGGCTCCGGTCACACGGACGAGCCATCTGCCGCCAAAATAGAGTGCCAATGCGATCAGGAACCCAGTGAGAACGCTCACGCTGCTGAGTATAGCGCAGAGGAGCCGAATTATCGATTTCCCGCCGGAGCGTCACTCCGCGATCCGTATGCCCGAAATCAGCGAGGTCTGGCAGGAGAAACTTTACTTCGATATGACCGACTACCACGAGTGGTCAGCTGAACGAAAAGCGATGAAAGAGCGAACGAAGGCGGCGTAACCGCCAACCTTAGGCCGAATCGAATTTACAGCAGATTTGGGGACTTGACTGCGCGTCGTGACTACTTCCTGATGTTGCCGCAAGCGACGTACGTCTTCAAATCGGTCGTGCTCTTGTGCACGTTGATTGCATCTTTGCCGGCGAGCGCCGCAAGGGACACGTTGTGGAGCACCGTGGTGGATCTGCCGTTGATGACGTTGTTCAGCGGGAAGACGGGCTTCGGATTGAGGCTAGCGCAAGTGCCGGGATGTATGTGTGCCGGCTGCAGGCCAACGCCATTTTTGAGATTGATAACCACGATCAGGTTAGAGCCCTTTTGCGTGAGCGTGGCCGTACCACGTTCGCCGGACTTGTTTTGCTCGGCGAGGGGTATGGTGACGCTGCCCGACATGTGGGAGGCGCTCATCATACTGCTCGACTGGGCTGCGGCAAAACCTGTGGTGGTGCCGATCGCAACCACCGCGAGAAGCAAACGAGAAAGATGCATGGTTCCTCCTAGTAAAGGCTAGCGAGCGAGCAAGGGGCCTCTGCAGCAAATACGGCCCGCAAGAATAGAAATCCGCTTTGCTAGGGCGCGTTCGCCTATGAGCCACACCTTTCGCCCACTCGTATGACCAGTAGGCTACTTCAGGAGTTTTGGACTAGTGCCGACGATTGACTTCGTGGGCGTCTGCGGTTTCTAAGAGCTTCCGCGTTCGGTTCACATTAAAAAGAGCCGGACTTCCCCTAGGCGGCTCTTTTTCATATTACGGGCATTGCGAGTATTTTTAGGAACAAAGTCTGAGGGGCGCTCTTTGGCGCCGTCAAAGCCATCGCACCTACTGCTTAACAGTTGTGGGATGACTCTTATGCGTTATCTGTTGGCGCTCCTAACCATTGGCCTTCTTGCGGGCTGCTCTTCAGCCGGTAACGGTAGCGGCAACAACTCAGAAATTCCGGCAAATTCGTCGTTTGCGCGCCGTGCGTCGTCCGTGCAGTCGACGTCAATGCCGGCGGCTCCGATATACGTTTTGCACAACACACGTCCGCCGTGGCTTCACGGCGGCGGACCGGTGCTGGTCGGAATTTACGCGGACAACGGCACATCCGTGTCCTATCGCGTCGGCGACGTTACCGATAACTCGGCGCAACAAGTCGCCGTCGATGGCTTGGGTAGGCTTTACGTACTCAATTCCTTCAGCACGACCGCCAGTGCGGTCGCAGTCTACTCGCCGTGGGGAAGACAGCTGCGATATACGATTTCGGTGCCGGGCCGCGCATACAACATCGCGCTGGACGGTTCTCGCAATCTGTACGTGCAGTACCTGGCCGGCGGCGCCGGCGGTCCGGAGGACATAAGTGTATATGCGCCCGGTTCCACGACCGCGCCTCGCATCATACAACTCGAGGGTACGGCTGAGGAAGTCGTCGCTCCGTCCGGGACGATATACGCGGCGGCGTACGGATCAGGAAACAACGCGCAGATTACGGTCTATCCTGCCGGGCACGCGAAGCCATCCTACTCGTTTACGATCGCTGGGCCAAATCCGTACGTGTGGAGCTTCCAGACCGATCAGTCGAGCAATTTTTACGTAACGAACCTTTCACCAAACATTCTTGAATACGCGCCGGGAAGCACGACTCCAACGAGAACGCTAACGACCGGGAGCGAGATTCCACATCTCATGAGTTTCGATTCAAACGGCAATCTCTACGTATCCGACTCGGACGGAACGATCTTGTATTTTCAAAGCGGCAGCACGACGCCGAGCTACACGATCCCCGCATACGAAGGGCTGAGTCCGATTACGTCACTAGCAACGGATCCGTTCGGCGGTGTTTTTGCTGTTTACGACGGCGGCAATAAAGTGCCGGTGACGTACTACGGATCCGGTTCGAGCACGCCGCAGCCGCTGGTTGGAAAGATGTATTGGTTTGGTCAGGTTGCGGTCGGCAAGCCATACCAATAAAAGAACCAGGGTCAACAAACCGTGGTTGCGGTGACTCTGTATAGGCCAATCGGCTCTAGGGGCGCGCGAGCGATATGTGCAAACGCCAGCTATATGGCGGGTGCATTTGATTGGGGTCCTATCCGGACCGCATTTTTGCGTGCAGATTCCGACCTATGCCATCGACTGCTGCAGGACGCCCCGCGCCCCGAGGCGCTCATTTGGCAGGGCGTCATCGACGTGCGCGAGGGACGGTACGCAAATGCAATAACGACGCTGCTGCGTGTTCGGCCTGAGGATTTGCGTCTACGCGCGGAGCGCGACGTGTGGCTCGCGCGATGCTATGCAAACACCGGCGAATGTTCGATGGCGCAGGCATTCGTAGAACGTGCATTGTCAAACGTGCACCCCCCGAACAGAACGGCGTATCGCGCGATCTATGCGCGAGCGTTGGCCTACTATCTGTCGCGACAGTACGAAGATGCCGAGACCGCCATCGACCAGCTCATCAAGTGCGATGATGCCGAATACCGCGCGCAGGCGCACGCTTTGCGCGGGTGGGTTGCGGCGCGCCACGAGGATCTGCGCACGCAAATCGACTGCTTGACTCGATGCTTCGCGGAATACGAGAATGTTTCCGAGCCGCTGCAGTACGTCTTCGCGCATGCGCTCGTCGCCTTTGCAGCGCTCTGCCGGGAAATGCCGATCGCGCACGTTCACGAACGTGTGCGCCGCGCATTCGAACGCGTACCGCAGACCAACGGAATCGCCGGCGCGTATTTTCAGCTCACGCGCATCTTCGGCTGGATTGACGCGCTGCAGGGCGATGAACTGTCGGCGCTGCGCTTTTGGCGTGAGGCCGAGCAGTCGGCCCCCTCGGATTTTTGGTGCGTCTTCTGCCTGGTGGATCGCGCGTATCTTGCTCGCGTGAGCGGCCGCTCGCAACAAGCGGAAGAGGCGCTTGCACAAGCGCACGAACAGGCGTCGCGATTGAACTGGAACCAAACGCGCGACGAGGAGCGCATCATTCTGCTCACGATTGCGCAGCTTTTCGCTGCGGAGCAGCCAGCGCTCGCGGAACGGTACTTGGCTCTTTTCCGCTCCATGCCGACGGAAATGGATCCGCGAATCGGATGGTACGGCGATCGCCGCACGCGCGCGCTGCAACTGTATCCGCAGAGCATTGCGCTGTTGCACCTCGGTGAACGCGAAGCTGCAATCGCGATGCTCCAAGAAGCGTGGGAGATTTTCAACGTGTTCGAATACGGCTGGCGCGCGGCGCTTGCCGCGCTCGACCTGTATCGGGCGACCGGCGAACGCCGCTGGCTCGAGCACGCGCGCCGGCAAATCGAGCCCTGGCCCAAAAGCTGGATTGCACGCGAGGCAGCCCGAGCGGACTAGCAATCTCTTGCCCGGTTTGGCGCAGCGGGTCGGGCACACCTCGCGCATCATGGCAGCGCACGCAGCGCGACGATGCAGATTTTCGAAACGTCGCGCAAGCCGCTCCGATCGTCGATATCGCGCGGCTTGGCGCACCGGCGAGCAGCAGACGACGACGAGTAGCATCGAGTCGGAAGCGACGATGAACCGCGCGGCCGGAGGGACATACCCGACGGTCTAAGAATTCGCCGTCGCCATGAGCGCGCCGGTGTTGCTCGTCATCGGCCTCGCGCTGACGATCGCACTCGCGATCCTCGCGCGCCGGCTCGAGCTGCCGTATCCGATCGTTTTCGTTCTCGCCGGAACGGCGCTTGCGTTCGTGCCCGGGCTTCCGCCCGTGCGCATTCCGCCGGACTGGATTTTCTTCGTCGTTCTGCCCCCGCTGCTGTTTTCCGCGGCGTGGGGCATCGATTGGATCATTTTTCGCGGGAATCTGCGGCCGATACTACAGCTCGCAATCGGCTTGGTCATCGCAACGACCCTCGCCGTTGCGTTTGTCGCCGACAAGTTGGTTCCGGCGCTCGGAATCGCCGGCGCATTCGTGCTCGGTGCAATCGTCTCGCCGCCCGACCCCGTCGCCGCGAGTGCGACGTTCGAACGATTCACGATTCCGCGCCGCATCGTCGCAGTCGTCGAAGGCGAAGGCTTGCTCAACGACGCGACGGCGCTCGTTATTTACGGCTACGCCGTCGCGGCCGCAGCGTCGACTGTTTTCTCGCTAAGTGCAGCCGCGCAGTCGTTCGTCATCGTGGTCATTGGCGGCGTGGCGCTCGGCGCCGGCATCGCGTTCGGGTTTGAAGCGCTCGCACGCGCGCTTCAGCACTACGAACTCAGCGACTCGCTCATCGAAAATTTTCTGCTCATCGCCTGTCCGTACATAGCCTATTCGATCGGCCAGACCGTGCACGTTTCCGGCGTCTTGGCGGTCGTCATCGCGGGAATCACGATCTCGCGCAGATCCACGGTCGTCTATGGTCCGCAAACGCGCCTGGTCGCCTACAACGTGTGGAACTTGTGGGTGTACGTCCTCAACGCGTACGTATTTCTTGCCATCGGGCTGCATCTGCGAGCGTACACCGCGTCCGGATTTCACTTCTTGACGTATCTGCCCGCGGCACTCGCGATTAGCGCCGTGGCGATCGTCGTTCGCCTGCTTTGGATGTTCCCCGCCGCGTGGATACCACGACTCATCCCCGCCGTGCGGCGCGCGGATCCGCTGCCGCCGTCGAGCTGGATCACGCTCATCGGCTGGACCGGCATGCGCGGAATCGTCTCGCTTGCCGCCGCCCTCGCGCTTCCGAGAACCTTTGCGCAACGCGACGTGATTGTCTTCATCACGTTCGTCGTGATCTTCGTTACGCTCGTCGGCCAAGGACTCACGCTCAGTCCCCTCATGCGCTGGCTGCATGTCGAAAGAGAAGGCGATGAAAACCGGCACGAGTTGGAGATTCGCCTGCGCGCATTGGAGGCGGGAGTCCGCAGGCTCGAACATTTACGCGGCGAAACGACCGACCACCACGCGCTCGAAGACATCGAAGCGCTTCGCAACGAATACGACCGCCGCGTCGAGCATCTACGCGAGAATCTGGACGGCGCAACCCCCGCACCGCGCGTCACCGAAGTCATTCACTCTTCAGCGGAAGTCGAGGCGCTGCGCGCGGAGCGCTTCGCGGTCATGGCGCTGCGCGACAGCGGCGAGATTCCCGACGACATCTTCCGCCGCATTCAGTACGACCTCGATCTCGCCGAGTCTCGCCTATCATAGGCTTACGGGAAAAGCGACGGTTCGAACGTGACGATCGGTTTGATGATGCGGCTCGCGCGCAGTTCGCCGTACGCAGCACCCGCTTCTTCGAGCGGATAGAACGTTGCGCCGAGCCGCTCCGCGGTCACGACGCCTCTGGCGATGAGGTCGAGCGCTTCACGTGTGTCCTGCGGTCCGCATGAATAGCTCGTCACGAGCTTCACGTCGCGGAAATACAGGTCGTTCGGATCGAACGTCAGCGCTACGCCGGGTTCGAACGGCGTGAACATCACCACCGTGCCGCCGGGCGCAACCGCGGCAAACGCGTTTCGCAGCGCCTCGGGCGAGCCGGGTCCGCAAATCACCACGTCGGCGCCGCTCGACTCTTCATCCGGATGCATTACACGCACGCCGAGTCCCGCAGCATGCGCGCGACGCTCTTCCAAGAAATCACTTCCCGAAACGCCGGCACCATACGACTGCGCGGCGAGCGCATGCATCACACCCATCACACCCAGCCCAACCACGTGAAGTGTATCGCCGGCCCGAACGCCGCTGCGTCGCAGCGATTTCACCACGCATGCCAGCGGCTCGACCAGCGATGCATCGACGAACGACACGTGCTGCGGCAGGTGCAGCGTGTCGCGCGCGTTTTCGCGCGGAACACGGAAGTACTCGGCCAACCCGCCGGGGTCGATGGCGCTCTTGCGCCACGTCGCACACTGCACGTAATCCTCGCGCTCGCACGCGCGGCAAGCAAAACACGGTGCGTGGTGGTGAACGAAGACGCGATCGCCCGGCGCGAATTCAGTGACCCCTGCACCAACCGCTGCGACGACGCCGGCGGGTTCGTGTCCCAACACGAGCGGTGCTTTGCGACGCACGTACCAACCCATGATGTCGCCCGTGCAAATGCCGCTCGCGCGCGTGTGCACGAGCAGCTCGCCCGGACCTATCTGCGGGACCTCGCGCTCTTCGATGCGGATGTCGTCCACGTCGTACAAGACGGCGGCACGCATTCGCCGGCCCTTCACGGCGCGATCGCGAACTTGATGCCTTCGCCTCCGTCCAGCCGTTGGAAAACGTCCGCAATGCGATCCAGCGGAACGGTTCCACTTACGAGCGGCGCCGGATCGACCTCGCGCGAAGCGAGCAGGTCGTAGGCGCGACGAACCGCGCGCGGCGTGAAATGAAACGGGCTCACGAGGCGCACTTCATCGTAGTGCATGCGAGCGGCCAAGAACGACACCCGCGACGTCGACGCCAGCCCGCCGAAGAATGAAACGACGCCGCCGCGGCGCACGAGCGTCGGCGCGTCTTCCCAGACGTCTTGGCGACCGGTACATTCGATGAGCGCATCCGCGCCGCGCCCTTCGGTGAAATCGCGAACGCGCTGCGCAACGTCTTCGCTTCGAGCGTCGATAACATGCATCGCGCCGAAATCGCAGCCCAGGCTCATGCGCTCGTCGCGGCGTCCGGCCAAGATCGCGCGCATACCGCGTTGCGCGAGCAACGCAACGTGCAGCAAACCGAAGCCGCCGTCGCCCAGGACTACGACGGTGGACCCCTCGGAAAGATTCGCAAAGTCCAGCGAATGCACGACGCACGAAAGCGGCTCCAAGAATGCCGCGCAAGCGTACGAGAGGCTTTCAGGTTTCGGATAGCAGTTTCGCTCGACGATGTGGCGCGGAACCTCGATGTACTCCGCGTATGCGCCTAGAATCTTGGTCGCCATCACCGATTCGCACAGCTCTTCTTCACGCCGCGTGCACCAATAGCACGCCCCGCATGGCGCTGAATGCGCGCTCATTACGGCGTCCCCGACGGCGAATTTCGTGACGCCCTCGCCGATTGCAGCGACGTCGCCGGAAAACTCATGGCCGAAGGGCGTCGGCATAGGCATCTGCGGGTGGCCGCGACGGTACGCCTTCAGATCGGTTCCGTCAGTCAGCGCTGCACGCACGCGAACGACGACGGCACCGCGAGCGGGCTGCGGCATCGGCACGCTGCGCAGTTCGATGCGTTTGGGCTCGATCAAAATTGCCGAACGCATCGTGGTGCGTTGAACGATCACGCCGCTTCTCCCAAACACGCGACGAGAGCCGAGCGAATCTCATTTGGCAGCGGACGGCTCTTGAGCGAGCGGCGATCCATGCACGCGACGGTCAAGCGAATCACTGCCCCGGCTTGGTTCGTTCGCTCGTTGAATACGACGGTTTCCCACTTTATCGAGGACGCGCCGACGTGCGTGAGATGGGTGCGCAAACGAAGCCAATCGCCCATGAGCGCGGGTTTGTGGTAATCGGCCTCCACGTGCACGCGGGGAAGCCAGATGTCGTAGTCGGAAAAGACGCGGTTGTACGGGAACCCGATCTCCGCAAAGAATTCCATTTCGGCGCGCTCGGCTGCGCGCTGATATGCGGCAAAATACATGATACCCGCGATGTCCACGTCGGCCCACTGCACCAATACGCGCGATTCGAACGCGCGCGCACCGGCCGGCAGGCGATCCTTAAATTGCGCCATGCACCGCATACCGCGCGAGCGGATCGACTTCGAGATTCACGGCGTCGCCGGGGTTTCTACGTCCGAGCGTCGTGCGGCGCAGCGTTTCCGGAATGAGCGCCAACTCGAACCAACGCTTTCCCACCGCTGCAACCGTCACGCTAACGCCGTCGACGCTGATGAACGCCTTCTCAGGTACGTATTGCCGCAACGGCTTCGGCAGCTCGATACGCATCCGTTCGCCTTGACCTTCGGGCGTGCGCGAAAGCACCTTTGCCGATGTATCGACGTGACCGTACACAAAGTGTCCGCCGAGACGGTCACCCAGGCTCAGCGAATATTCGACGTTCACGGTATCACCTTCGTGCAGCGAGCCCAAATTCGTACGCGCGAGCGTCTCCGGCACCACGTCGAAATCGATGACGTTGTGATCGACGTTCGTTGCGGTCAGACACACGCCGTTCACCGCAATCGAATCCTTCGGTTCCACTTCTTCGTCCGAAGCGTTTTCGCAACGCAAGCGCAGCCGCGCACCGCCATCGGGCAGAGGTTCGAGATGCTGCACCGTTCCGCTATCCGCAATGAGTCCGCTAAACATGTTCGCTTTCCTTACGGCGCCGCAATGATTGCGCTCACCAGTAAATCCGGTCCCATTCGTTCGACGCGGTCGAAGCGAAGGCCCGGCACTTCGGGCAGTGACGACCCCGTCAGCACCGGCACCGCCTGCGAGGACTGCAGCAGTTTCGGCGCCACCAGGCCGTAAAACCGATCGACGAGCCCGAGTTCGAACAGCTTGCCCGCAAGAGTCGGTCCGCCTTCGCAGAGCATCGACGTAATGCCGCGGCCGCGCAAATCGCGCAGCGCTTGCGCAATATCGAGCTGCGCCGAATCCGCTTCACCGACAAACAGGACGTCCGCGACTGCTCGCAAGTTGTCAAAACGCGCACGGGAACCTGCGGGTGCGGCGACGATCGTCTGGTCGTAGCCGTGGTGCGGGGTGAAGACGAGACTCTGCTCGTGTACAGTGTCGGTTTCACAAAGCACCACGCGCCGATAGGGCTGCAACCGATGATGCGGTGGTCGCACGGTCAGTCGCGGATTATCGACACGCAGCGTGCCGGCACCGACGGCGACTGCGTCATGCGCAATGCGCAGTTCGCGCACGAACTCGCGTGCTTGCGGCCCGGTCAGCCACTGCTGGACGCCGCTTACGGAAGTGACGTACCCGTCGAGCGACATCGCCATCTTCACGGTAATGTACGGGCGTTCGGCGCGAATCGATCTCGCAAATGATTCGATAATGTCGCGCGATGCAGCGTCCTCGGCCAGCACCACCTCGACGCCGTGCTCGCGCAAATAGTGGATGCCGCCGCCGTCGGTTTTCGGGTTCGGATCCACGGCGCCGATGACCACGCGCGCAATGCCGACTTGCACGATAGAATGCGAACAGGGCGGCGTTCTCCCGAAGTGGTTGCACGGTTCAAGAGAAAGATACAGGGTCGCGCCCTGCGCACGTTCACCTGCGGCTTGCATTGCATGCACTTCCGCATGCGCCTCACCTGCGCGATGGTGGTAGCCTTCGCCGACGATGCGCCCGTCGCGCACTACAACCGCGCCCACAGCCGGGTTCGGCGCCGTATTGCCGGTGCCGCGTTTTGCCAGTTCGTTTGCGCGTTCTAAAAACAGCCGGTCGAGCGCATCCACAGGCGCATATTACGCCCTGGCGACGACGATTGCTTTTTCGACGACGGCGCCCGCCGCGCGAAGAACGGCCGCGCAGTCTTCCAGCGTAGCGCCGGTGGTCACGACGTCGTCTAGGAGCGTCACGGTGTTCCCGTTCAAAGGCGCGTCTCGCCACGCAAAGCGCCCGCGTGCGGAAAGGCGCGCATCGCGTCCGCGGCCTCGTTGACGGTCACCCGCGATTTGCGCGAGGCCCGCGCGCACGGTGATTCCCATGCGCTGCGCGATCGTCGCGGCCATCAGTTCGCAGCCATCGAAACCGCGCTCGCGCCGCCGGGCGGCCGTCGTCGGCACCGGAACGAGCAGCTCGCCGGGCGCGACGAAATCGCACAACCGCTCCGCGAAACTCCGCGCGACGTCGCGACGTCCGCTCTTGAGCGCCAGCACGGCACGGCGAAGGCCTCCTTCGTAGGGTCCGAGTGAAATAATGTCAAGCGTGCGCAACCGCACGCTTGACATTGCGTCGAGCGGCAGGCAGCGAACGCAGGCACCGGTTCCCGGCGCATCGCAGCCGCCGCATTGCGGCGGAAGTAGAAAATCGAGAACATGCTGCCGCGTCACACTGCAGCATTCACGACGAACCTACGCGGCGGCACCCGCCTCGTTTGCGACGATCGCGCCGTCCAGCTTCGCGCCGGGCTCGACGTTATAGTTCATGCCGATAATCGTGTCGCGCACGACGGCGCCTTCACCGATGCGCGAGCCTTGCCAGATGATAGAGCGCTCGACGCGCGCCCCGCTGCACACTTCGACACCTTCGCCGATGACCGATGGGCCGGCGACGACGGCATCCTTCGCAATGCGCGCGTCCGCAGCGGCCCACACGTTGCTGGTTACCGGCACGTGGCCCGGTATTTTGAAACTGCCGTTCAGCACGTCGTTGGTCGCGCGGCGGTATTCGTCGGGCGTGCCGATATCGCACCAATAGGCGCTGCGCGCATCGTAACCGTAAAACGCCGCGGCAGCTTCCTGCAGCGCGGGAAACACTTGTTTGCCGAAGTCGTAAAACACGCCGCTCGGAATATAGTCGAAGATCTCAGGCGTAAACGCGTAGATGCCGGTGTTGACCAGGTTACTGATCTCCGTGCCTTTCGGCGGCTTCTCCTGAAAGCCGACGATCTTCCCGCCGTCCGCGGTGACGACGACACCGTACTGTTCCACGCTTTCGCGCTGCACCAAACCGATCGTCGCGATCGCCTGCTTCTGCGTGTGAAATTCGAGCAGACGGTCCAGCGGAATATCGGTGAGGTCGTCGCAACCTACCACGACGAACGGCTTATCCGCAAGATAGTACTTCATTTGCTCCACCGCGCCCGCGCTTCCGAGCAGCACCGGCTCGTACAAATACTCTAAATGCACGCCGTACGCCGAGCCGTCTCCGAGCGCGCTCTTGATCATGTCGGCGAGATAATGGACGTTGATTGCGATTTCGGCGATGCCGTGTGATTTCAAATAGCGAATAAGATGCACGGCGTTCGGTTCGCCGACAACGGGAACCAGCGGTTTCGGCACCTGTTTGGTCAACGGATAAAGCCTGGTGCTCAGGCCTCCTGCCAAAATCATCGCTCTCATAGCTGCGTCGTTCCCTTTCCTGACTGTAACCGCAAGTTTTCTCGTGCCACCAGCAGCACGAAGTACGGTAGTGCGAGCTGACGGCGCCAGCGTTGCGGTTCTTTGAGCAGCCGGTAGAGCCACTCGAGCCCGAGCCTTCGCCAGCGTTCCGGCGCGCGCGGCACGTTACCGCTGAGCACGTCGAACGAGCCGCCGACGCCTATGCCCGCGCCGCAACCCGTTTCACGCAGATGTTCCGCAAGCCAATACTCTTGCTTTGGAAACCCCATACCCGCCAGGAGCAACTGCGCGCCGCTAGCCCTGATCTCTTGCGCGATGCGGCGCGAATCCTCTGGGGAAAAATACCCATTTTGCGTTCCGGCAATCTGCAGGCCGGGATATCGTCGTTCCAGCTCTTGTGCGGAGCGATCCGCAACGCCCGGTGCGCCGCCGAAGAGAAAAATGCGAGTTCCCTCTCTCGATGCCCGCGCACACAAATGATCGATTAATTCGACGCCCGTGACGCGCTCTTTCAGTTTCGCGCCCCGCCGCCGCGCAACTGTCAGCAAACCAACGGTATCGCATAACGAAAGCGCACACGCGTTGATGACTCCGCGATAGTGTGCATCGCGCTGCGCATACACGACCATCTCCGTTCCGAGCGTAACGACCTGCGCGCCGCTTCCTTCGCGAGCGTAGCGCAGAATCGCATCGGTCGCCGCATCCGCATCGACGTCGTCGACACGGCAACCAAGGACGGTGACGCTCAGGATGACACGACCGCGCGATAGCGTTCGAGCAGCGGCATCAGGCGCGCGCTTACCGCATCCGGAATCGTGTCCAGCGGCAGCCGGCACTCCCCGGTTTTGAAGCCCAGCTCTCGCATCGCCCATTTGACGGCAATCGGATTCGTCGTCGCAAACAGTGCGCTGATGAGCGGCAGCAATGAAAGATGAATGCGAGCTGCTCCGCGCGCGTTTCCGCTTCGGTACGCATCGAGCATTGCGCGATACTCGAGCGAGCAGAGGTGCGAGGCCACGCCGACGACGCCGTCGGCGCCCATCGAAAGGCACGGCAAAAACAGATGGTCGTCACCGCTGAACACGACGAAGCCCGGTGCGCGATCGGCGAGAATCACACCGATCTGCATGAGGTCGCCGCTCGATTCCTTGACGCCCACGATGTTCTCGTGCGAGCGCGCAAGTTCGAGTAGCGTATCCGAAAACATGTTGACGCCGGTTCTGCTCGGGATGTTGTAAATGACGATCGGCAACGGCGTCGCTTGCGCGATTGCGCTGAAGTGCGCGATCATGCCGCGCTGCGTCGGTTTGTTGTAGTACGGGACGACCGCAAGGATCGCGTCGGCTCCCGCGCGCTCGGCTTCACGTGCCGCCGCGACCGAATCGCGCGTATCGTTGCTACCTGCGTTGGCTATCACGGCGGCGCGCCCGTTCACGGCTTCCTTCACGGCCGCAACCAGCGCACTGCGCTCTTCTCGCGTCAGCGTTTGACCTTCGCCTGTCGACCCGGCAACCACCAAACCGTCGTTGCCGCGAATGGCGAGCCACGACGCGATGCGCGCAGCTTCGGCAGCGTCCAATTCGCCGCGCTCGTCGAACGGCGTAATCATCGCGGTCACGATGCTGCCCAGGTTCATCTCGCGCTCCCTTCGACGGGCTCAGGGTCCTTCGATACCTCAGGATGACACTTTTCGAGGTGGAATTTGTCGTGAACGGCTTGCTCGGCGCGATGCGCATCGGCGGACGGAACGAGAATCGAAACCGTGATGTTGCTGTCGGTGCAGTGGATGATCTCGACGTTCACCTCCGAGAGCGCCTGGACGATTCCATTGATAACGCCCGGTGTGTAGCGCATCGCCGCGCCGACGACCGAGAGCTTCGAACAGCCCTCGCGCACGCGTACGGCAAGATTCAAGTCTCCAAGCAGTTGACGAATTTCGCCGCCGCGATCGCCCTCGACCACGAACATCACGCCGGCTTGGTTGATAGTCACCTGATCGATCGAAATGCCGGCATCCGCGATGCGCTGGAACATCTGCAGTTCGACCGACATGCGCCGCTTCTGATCTTCGATGTCTCCGCGAATCACGCGAATCCACGTGACGCGCCCCGATGCCGTTACGCCGGTAACGGGTTTCTCATGCTCGATGGTCTCGTCCACCATCGTGCCTTCACCGGTTCGCAATCCCTTGATCGCGTACGGCGTGCTGGTGCGCTGCGCGAGGTCGGCCGCCTTGTGGTGCATCACCTTCGCGCCATGCTCGGCAAGCTCGGTCATTTCTTCGAGGCTCGCGCGATCGATGGTATGCGCGCCGGAAATGCGGCGCGGGTCGCCTGTCAGCGCGCCGCTCACATCGGTGTAGATGTCGACGCGTTCCGCATCGAGCGCGTGTCCGAGTGCAATCGCCGTGAGGTCGCTGCCGCCGCGGCCGAGCGTGGTGACGTCGCCGTCTTCGGTAATGCCCTGAAAGCCGGCAACGACGGGAATCGCGCCGGATTCGATGATCTCTCGAACGCGTCCAGGTTCGACGCGCACGATCTTTGCTTCGCCGTGTGCGGCGCTCGTGATGATGCCCGCTTGCGCACCGTTGAGAGCGGCGGCCTGCAATCCTTGCTGTTGCAGCGTGTCGGCAAAGATCGCCGCCGAAATGAGTTCCGCGCAAGAAAGCAGCACGTCGCTGCTGCGCGTTCCGCTGCGGCCGCCGATCAGCGAGAGCAGCGTATCAGTCGCGTACGGCTCCGGGGCGCGCCCCATCGCCGAGACGACGGCGACCGGCGCATTTCCGCG
>DATGJX010000173.1:0-3338 GCA_035294905.1 Vulcanimicrobiaceae bacterium
GATACCGTCTATAATAAATATGCGCGCAAAATGAACGACCTCGTCACCGGGACGGTGCAGCGCTACGAACAGCGCAACATGTACGTGTTGCTCGAAGGACGTGACGAAGCGATTCTTCCGATCTCAGAACAAGTGCCCGGCGAAGCCTTTCGCATCAACGATTTCATTCGCGCCTACGTGCTCGACGTGCGCAAATCACCCAAAGGCCCGCAGGTCGTGCTTTCACGCGCGGCCGAAGGCCTCGTGCAACGATTGCTCGAGTTGGAGGTCCCCGAAATCGCTGACGGGACCGTCGAAATCATGGCGATCGCGCGCGAGGGCGGAAGCCGCTCGAAGGTGGCGGTGCGGAGTCTGCGTGCGGAGGTCGATCCGATCGGCGCATGCCTTGGGCCGAAGTCGAGCCGCATCGCGAACGTTTCGGACGAATTGCGCGGCGAAAAGATCGACGTGATTCGCTGGGAATCCGATCCGGTCGCGTTCATCATGAATGCCCTGCAGCCCGCGAAGGTGCTCAGCGTCGAACTGTTCGACGATGACGGCGTTGCGCTGGTCGTCGTTCCCGATTATCAGCTCTCGCTGGCAATCGGACGCGAAGGACAGAACGTGCGCCTCGCCGCGCGTCTCACCGGTTGGCGTTTAGACATCGCGAGCGAAAGCGAAGCGGCGGAAGCGCGCGAGCGTTATCTCGCCGAGCGCGCGCAGGCACAGACCGAAGCTGCGCCGGTCGAGGAAGAAGAGACGCTTGCCGAAGAGGCCGTTGCCGAGGAAGAAGCCGGACTTGCGCCGGCGGCGGGCATCGACGAAGAACTGATCCGCAAACTCGAGGAGTTCAAACGCGAGCGTTTGGGCGGAGAGTAACGGCGCTTTTGATTGGTTCGCGCATCTCCATTACGACCATCCACGCGAACTTGCGAAGTCCGGGAAAGACCTTGAAGAGGGCGCGGTCGATTCGATTGCACATATCGACGACCGCTTTCCCGAACCGCTTCTTGGCAATAGGCGCCGCGACGATCGTGGTGAGATAGTAGTACTGCAGATCGACGTCCGTAAAATAGCTCTTTGCGAGTGACAGATCGCGCTGGAGTAACGGATGTTCGTCCGGAGTCCTGATCGACGGAGTCAATCGCCGGAACAAATTGATGAACGGATTGTAGCCGAGGGGCTCCAAAAACATCGCCGTGCCGCCCGGCTTCAGCGTACGAGCCAGCTCGGAATACGCTTTTTTCAAATCGAGATGGTGAAGGATTCCGACGCCGCACGACAGATCGAACGTGTCGTCGCTGAACTGAAGAGACTCCGCGTCCATCGCGAGGAATTGCACGTTCTGTATGCCGGCAGCCGACGCGCTGCGCGTTCCGATCGCGACCGCGACGTCGGAGATGTCGATACCGGACACCATCGCGGCGTGTTCGCAAAGTTCGAGCGCATGCGCTCCGTTTCCGCAGCCGAATTCGAGGACGTGTCCGCCGCGCGCAAGTTCCTTCAGGCGCCGGCGAAAGTATTGATGAGATGCTTCGGTGATCGCGTAGGCGGTTTCAACGCGCCCTCGCGAGCCGTCGTTTACGGCAAATCGCTCATCCTGCAGCGCTTTCTCGCGCTCTTTCCTTACATCACGCATCCGCGCTCCCCGGGTTGAAATATCGAACATCCTCACGCTAACACGGGGTCGGCGTTTCGATGGAGGGCCGAACGCTCGTGGGTCAAAGGCCCCACCGGTGAAAGCGCGTCACGTCCCGGTACGGCAATGCGCAGGTTGTCGCGAGCGCAAGCCGCAAGCAGCCATGCGCCGGTTCGTCCGGACGGATCAGCGATCGTGGCAGGCCGATTCGGGGCGCGGCCGCCGCCCGGGACGCGGCGTATACCTCTGCTCGGCGGAATGCGCCAAACGCGTGGAAAAAAATAAAAAGTATCCGGGGCTTGCAGCTTGTGCCGGAGAATATGGGTTAGAACTAGGCTAAGGTTCGATTTTGTGATAGTGACATGTTGAACAACAGACCCCATGCATAGGATCGTTTTGGGGGCCCCGCGCGCTTGGCGTGCGGGGGGCGCGCAGCCGCTTGCGGCGGAGTGCCTTCAAAACGTCCTTGGGGTCCCCGGCGGGCGCAGCCCGATGGGGGAGGACCGCCTATGAGGTGAGGGTACGTGCAGGCGCCCCCTTACCGGGAAGCAACGCGCCTGCAACGTGAAAGGCAGACTTTGGCAACCGGAAAAGTTCGGATTTTTGAACTTGCAAAAGAGGTAGGGCTCTCGTCGAAAGAGCTTGTCACCCTCTTCAACGAGCGTTTGGGCGGCGTTTTCGAAGCGAAGAATCAGCTCAGCGTCGTTCCCGATCACATCGCCGACCTGGTGCGCAGCGTGCTTCTCAAGCCCGCGCCCGCGAAGGCGAAGCCGGCAGAGTCTAAGCCGAAGGCCGCCTCCGAAGCACCGAGCAAGCCGGCGGTGCCGAAGGCCGCGCCAAAGCCCGAACCCCCGCCCGAGCCGATTCCGACCCTCAAGCCGGTTGCGCCATCGTCGCGTCGTCCCGCTGCGGCAGCCAAGCCCGCAGCTCCCGCAGCGAAGGCACCTGAAGAACCCCCGGTGGTCGCGTCCGCCGCTCCTCCGCCCGCGCCGGCGCCGCCTGCAGCAAAGCCCGCCGCTCCTCCGCGTCCGGCTGCGCCGCCGCGTCAGCCTGCTTCGCAGCGTCCGGCTGCGGCGGCACCAACGCAACCCGTGCCGCGCCTGCGGCCCCTTCCGACGGGTCAGCCGATTCCGCAGCGCCGCCAAGCCCCGCCTCCGACGACGTCCGCGTCCGCTTCGCCGGGTCCGCAAACCGGTCTGCCGGGACGCCCCGGTGTCGCACCGCGTCCGGGTCAGTCCGGCGGACAACCCGTCCGTCAGGACGGTCAGACCGGATCGCAGCAGCGAACGCCGCAGCCGGGCCGCCTCATCTCAGCGGCGCCTCAGCAGCGGCGCGTGCAGGGCAACGGTCCATTCCGCCCGCTCGCGCCTCCGGGCAATCGTCCCTTCACGCCGCGCCCCGGCGGCTTGCCGCCGTCCGCGACGGAAGCGCCGACGCCGAGTTCCGGTGCCGGCGGCGGACGTCCCGGCGCGCACGTGCGCGATCGCGACGAGAAGATCAACAAGAAAGATCGCGAGAAGGAGCTGCTGCTCGAAAAAGAGCGCAACCGCAAGAAACGCGTTGAATCCGCTCCGGCTCCGCCGCCTGCGAAACTCGAGGCAATCGAGATTCCCGATCTTCTGACGGTGCAGGAGCTTGCAACGTCGATGATCGTGCCGGCAAAAGACGTCATCAAAGAGCTCATCAAGATGGGCACGATGGCGACGATCAATCAAAACAT
>DATGJX010000174.1:0-30329 GCA_035294905.1 Vulcanimicrobiaceae bacterium
GATCGGCGAGCATTGCATCGAGTG
Organism: Vulcanimicrobiaceae bacterium; assembly: GCA_035294905.1. Taxonomy (GTDB): domain Bacteria; phylum Vulcanimicrobiota; class Vulcanimicrobiia; order Vulcanimicrobiales; family Vulcanimicrobiaceae; genus DATGJX01. The sequence continues at coordinate 25 of DATGJX010000174.1, forward strand.
CGGCATCATCGACGCGGCCTGCACGTGCGAGCGCACCGTCTCTGTCGAAGGGCATCTCGCCGCGCGTACGGCTTCTCACGAATGCATCGATGAGCATGTTCCCGGGTCCGCTGTCGAACGCGATGACGTCGTACGGACCTGCGCCCCGCGGAATCGACGTAAGATTCGCGATTCCGCCGATGTTCACGGCCACGCGGTCTTCTTCGTCGCTGCCCAGCACGAGCACGTCTACGTAGGGAACCAGTGGTGCTCCGTGGCCGCCGGCTGCGCAATCGCCGCTGCGAAAATCGTAGCACACTGTGGTTTGCATCGTTTCGCGAATGATAAACGGATCGCCGATTTGCAGCGTGACGTGCTGTTCGCCGGCGTGCCAGATCGTTTGCCCGTGCGATGCAACGTAGTCGATCGGCATATCCGACGTCGCCTGCTTTGCGGCTTCCGCAAACGCCGTGCCGAGATCGTGATGCAGCTGCGCGAGTTCTTCGACCGTGCCGGTATTCGGCGGAAGCGCCGCGCGCAGACGCTGCAGCAGCGGTTCCTCGAACGGGCACGTCACGAAGTTCAGCAGATCGATGGCGTACGTGCGGCGGCGCGGCCTGATGCGCACGAGCACCGCGTCGATGCCGTCCAGCGACGTGCCGCTCATGAGCCCAATCGCAATCACTGCAGATTCAGATCCTCAAATAGGGCTTCGTAGAATGCGGCGCGCAGATCGCGCGTGTCCGTGCGCCCGAAATAGACGGTGTTCGTCAGCAGCACGCCGCTGCAGTCCCGCTCCGGATCGGCCCAGATGCAGGTTCCAACGAACCCGGTATGGCCGAACGACGCGCGCGAAAAGAAACGGCCGCAAGAGTTTTCGTCGGTGGTTTTGAGAGCCCAGCCCAAGCCCCTGCGCAAGACCGCGTCGTCCGCCTGCTCGCGCGTCGCCTCGCTCGCGAGGGTCGCGTCCAGAACCGATCCGTCGCGTTTGCGCAGCGGCCCGAGATACTGCTCCGCAAGCCACGCGACGTCTGCGGCATTCCCGAATAATCCCGCGTGTCCGGCAGCACCACCCATCAAGTAGGCTTTTTCGTCGTGAACGGCACCCTGTACGCGCCCGCGCCAGCCATCCTCCTCTGTTGCGGGGATCGTTTTTGCGCTCCGCGACGACGGGCGGTACGAAGGAGACTCACGCACGTCGCGCATCAGCGCGGCGAGCGAACGGCCGTACGAACGCTGCAGCAGTTCACCTACGACGATGAAGCCGAGGTCACTGTAGATAACGCGTTCACCCGGACTCGCGACCAGTTCGCGTTCGATACTATAGCGTGTCACGTTGTGCCCGAGCAGTTGCCGGTAATCGGCTCCGGAATTCATGCCGGAGTTGTGCGCGAGCAGCATGCGCAGCGTGATACGTGCGTGCGAATCTGCTTTCCATTCCGGAAACCAGGAGAGCAGCGGCTCGTCCAGAGCGATGCGTCGCCGCTGCACCGCGAGCAGTGCGAGCGTCGTAACGAAAAGTTTGGTAATCGACGCCAGATCGAACGCGGTATCGACGTAAACCGGCCGTGAGAACTCGTCATCGCGCGTAACGCCGTACGCGGATTCTAAGACGAGCTTCCCGCGATGCTCGATGCGGGCAACCGCCGCCGTGAACTGCTTGCCGCGCGCCGCTTCCAGCACGCTCTGCACACGTTGGAAGGGACGCTTAGCTACTAACAATGGCGCGCTCCAGCGGAAACGTTCCCTGCGGCGGCGCGCCGCCGAAGAGCACGTCGGAGAGGCCCTCGATGCTCGGTTTGTCGTCGCCGTAGATGCACAACACGTGTTTTGCGCGATCGAACATGAATGCGTCGAATGGCTCCCGCGTGCTGACCAGCAGCGCGTCGGGGAACGCCGTGAGCAGCTCGTCGATAGCAGCTGCTTGCGCGGCATATACGTGCGCTCTGCGCATCAGCACGACGGGACGCTTTTCGCGTGTGCGCAAATTCGCGATCACCTCGTCGACTTGCGCGCGCTCCGGTTCGAGCGCCAGCCGCAGCTCGGGAACGTTGCGGCCTCCCGCGAGCGACGCATGCTGTGTATGCAAACCCTGCACTCCGTCCACCGTCGTTCCTTCGAACGAAACAATCACCGTTTGCTCCGCGTCCGCCTGGGCACTTCCGCGAAGCACCGTGACCGCGCGACGTCCAATCTCGCGTCCGATGCCCGGATACGGCGGCGCCGCATCCAGCGGCAGCGGCGGCTGCAAGGTCTTCCGCAGGCGTTGGACGCGCGCATGCGCCTCTCGCAAACGCGCGAGCGGCAAACGCCCATTCTGCGCGGCCTGCGTTATGCGCTCGATGCTCTCGAGTGCAAGGTCGACGCTGTGACTGATCAGCACGCAATCCGCGCCCGCGACGAGTGCTTGGACGGCTCCTTCCGTCGCGCCGATACCTTTGGCGATTGCGTCCATTTGCATGCAATCGGTGAAGCAGACACCGTCAAAACCGATCTCGTCCCGCAGCAGCCGCGTCAAAATGCGCGGCGAGACGGTTGCCGGGCGCTCCGGATCGAGGCTTCGCACGACGATGTGCGCAGTCATAAGGGCTTGCGCATCGGGAAGCAACTTGGCAAACGGCACGAGGTCGCGTGCGCGCAGCGTCGCCTCGTCCAAATCGATTGCCGGCAAATCCAAATGGGAATCGACTTCGGTCGATCCGTGCCCCGGAAAATGCTTGAACGTCGGGACGATGCCCTGACTGCGCAATCCTCGCGCGAACGCGTCGGCAAAACGCGCCACGTGTTCGGGGTCCTCCCCGAACGCGCGCGACCCGATGACGGTGTTCATGCGCATGAGCATCAAATCGAGCACGGGCGCGTAATCCACGTTGACCCCGGCTCGACGCAAATCGAAGCCAAGTTGCGCGCCCGCGCGCCGTGCCAGTTCGACGTCGCCTGCCGCGCCGACGGCGAGCATCGCCGGCAGCTCCTCGACGCGCTCGCGCAAACGCGCGACGCGCCCGCCCTCTTGATCGATTGCGATAACCGGGTTCGAAAGCACGTCGCGGATCGAATCCGTGAGCGACCGCGCCTGGTCCAGCGAAACGATGTTGCGCCCAAACAAAATGAGTCCGGCCAGCGGCGTTTGCCGCAGCGTATGCGAGAACTCGGGCGAAAGCTGCGTCCCTTCGAAGCCGACGCAGACGACACCGGCGGCAAGTGCGCGAATATCCGTCATGTGAGAATGGCTCCTGTCGAGCGATCGAAACGGCGCACGCGGTCCTCGTGAAACCCGATGCCGATCTCTTCTCCCGGCGCCGGGCACGACTGCTGCGCCGGCAAGCGCAGCACGATTTCGCCTCGCGTGGTCGCTGTACGCAAGAAGCGATCGGCACCTGTGGTTTGCATGGACGTAACATGTCCGCGCAAAGCCGAGTTTGCGTCGAGATACGTGTGTTCGGGCCGGATTCCGAGAAGTTGCATGTCGCCGTCGATCACATTCATCGGCGGCGAACCCAAAAACCTCGCGACGCGGACGTTGATGGGAAAATCGTAAACGCCTTGCGGCGCGCCGTATTGCACGATGCGGCCGTCGATCATGATCGCCAGCCGGTCCGCGATTGCCAGCGCTTCCACGTGATCGTGTGTCACGTGAATGGCAGCTCCGCTGAACGCGGTTCGGAATCCCGCAAACTGTTCGCGAACGTGTGCGCGCAGCTGCGGGTCGAGGTGAGCGAGCGGCTCGTCCAGCAGGAGCACGCGCGGATCGCTGAGCACGGCGCGCGCGAGCGCAGCCCGCTGCCGCTCGCCACCCGACAGGCGCGCAGGCCGCTCGCGCAGGTGCTCGTCGATCGCGAGCGCGCAAGCAACTTCGCGCACGCGTCCGTCGATCGCGCTGCGCGGCGTCTTGCGCATCCGAAGTGCAAACGCGAGGTTCTCATAGATGCTCATCTGCGGAAAGAGTGCGTCGTCTTGGAACACGAGCGCAACGCGCCGCCGTGAAGGTGGAATCGCGATCAAATCGCTTCCGTCGAGCAGCAGCATTCCCGAATCGGGATGCTCGAGCCCGGCGATTACGCGCAGCAGCGTGGTTTTCCCCGAACCGCTCGGACCGAGAATGACGAGCAATTCGCCGTCGTCCGCGGAAAGCGAAACGCCGTCGAGCGCCGCTCGGCGGCCCCGTCTGTCGCGATACGTCTTTACGAGATCAGCGGATACGAATGATTTGCGCGACGAGCCGTCCGCCGATGGCGCTGAAGTCGACGCGGACGCGCGCTCCGCGGCCGAGATCGGAGAACGATGCGAATCCTGAACCACGGAAGATGCTCGTCGTCGGCGTTACCGCGACGGGAACCAGCCCGCGCGGAGTCGCGATGAGGATGCTTGCCGAGCCGTAGTCGACGCCGGCGATCCTTCCGGTAAGAACCCCGTGCGCCTCGGGACCCGGTGCTGCGGGACCGTGCCCGTGCCCGTGCGCCCACGGCGGCGGGTCGGCAAGCGCAAAGCTGCCGCCGGCGGCCACGAGAACCGCAGCGAGCGTCGCTGTCGCAAAAGTGCGAAACCAAGCCATGTTCGAATAGTCAACGTGACCGCGCAAGGCAGACGTTCCATTCGACGGTAGTCTTTACTCTCCATCGTAGTAGTCCAGATCCGGCGACGAACGCACCATTCCGAGCCGCCCGGTCGTGGTCCACATTCCGACCTTGGCTGAATCGGGATAGTAGCAGGCCTCGAGATTGACCGCGGGCTCCTCCATGCCGACCAGCAGCACTAGGCACGGCTCGTCCGAGTCGTTCCGCAATTGGTGCGCGCCGCTCTCGCCGGTCGGGAACGCGACGAAATCACCGGGCCGGCACTCGATTGTTCCCTGCAGCGTCCGTATGCTCGGCCGGCCCTCGAACACGTAAAAAAATTCTTCGCACTGCACGTGCCAGTGCAGCGGGCAAAACGCCTTTCCCGGCGCGAGTCTTGCCAAACGGTAACCGAGTTTGCGCGAGCCGATCAGCAACCCGACCTCGCCGTCCTCGACAACGTACGGTTCCCGTTCGCGGTCGTGCTCATAGCGAATTTGTTCGGCATTGATACGATAGAGCTCCGCGCCGATACGCTTCTCCAGGAGTTTTGCGAGCGCCGTATCGGCGGAAGCGAAGATCGGCTGCCCATCGCACAACAACAGGGTCTCGAGCTGCAGCGCCCACAGCCGCCGCAGCGCAAAGACCAGACGCTCCGGGCTGGCCAGTTTCTCGTCGGGCAAAAGACTCAGTGCGCCGGCCGGCGCACCGATCAGCGCATCGCCGACGAGCGCCGCGCGCGCAGCCGGAAGATGCAGCGCGACTTCGCCCGGCGTCTTGCCGTCCGGAATCGCAATCGCCCGCGCGCCCGGAAAGACTTCATCGCCGTCGTTGAACACGGCGTCGATTCCGGCGTCGAAAAAGCGTGCCTCCGGCTCGTGCGCGATGATGCGCGCACCGAATCGTTCGCGCAGCGCAGCCGCCGCGCGCTGGTGGTCGCCGTTGGTCAGCACGACGGTTCGGACGCCGCCCAGGTCGCTCAAGTGCTCGAGTGACGCTTCGTCGAGCGTCAAAGGATCGACGGCGACGCAGCCATCCCCGCGTTCGAAGACGTAGCTGTTGAAGTTCATGCCGCGGTCGGGTTGCCATGCCGACCACATCCACGTTCCCGGAATCGCAACGCGTGAGAGCATTACTCGAGCTCCTTATAATAGGCGTCGACGGATTGCTGCGCGTCGATGCCTTTTGCCCGGGAGCGCTCGACCAGCTGCCGCAGGCGCACGACGTGCACGTCGTCCGCCTTTTTTCCGGCTAGGACCAAGCGCAGGGCGATCAGCGTCAGATCGGGGGTTTTCGGGCCGAGCAGTTGGATGCCCTGATAAAACGCGGCGCTGCCCGGCACGTCCGCGCGGTTCTTTAGCAAATCCTTGACCACTTGCGCCTTGGGCGGGGTCCCGTCAAGAAGATAGCGGTCCAGGAAATTGAAATCCATTCCTATGAAATTCGCCGCGCGAGCAGCGTTGCTCTGCGTCCTCGCCGCTTCAACGGGATGGGCGTACGCCGGATGGGTTGACGCGCAACCCGCGCCTCCGGCTGCGCCGGCGCTGCCTCCGCTTTCGCAGCTGCTCACACGCATGCGCGAGATCAACGGCGGGTTGTGGAACGCGCACATGAGCAGCACCTCGCCGCACACCGTGGACGGCGCGCCGACGATTCTCGACACCGAGGCGCAAGGATTGCGCTACGTACTCAGCCAGTGCAGCGGACGAGTCTGTTTGGGGACGTATTTCGACGGCGAGCATTTGTTTTCGGTGAACATCAACGGCACGGCGCTGCCGCGTTCGCCGGATCCGGAGCCGTATCTGCGCGCGCTGCGCATCATCGGCACGCTCGACTTTCTTTCGCCGGAGTTCACGCAGAACGGCGGACGCATCGAGGACGGGGGCTGGGTGACGTTCGACGGCCGCCGCTGCCGGCGCATCTACGTCTCCGAAAGCAACGCGGTGCCGATGATGGTGTACGTCGATCCGCAAAACGCTCTGGTTGCGGGCGCGCGCGACGTTGACGGAGACGCGACGTACTTCATGCGCGACTACCGCCGAGTGGGCGAGTTCATGCTGCCGTACGACATCGAGCGCGACGGTTCGACGGTCGAGCGCTACATCACGCGAACGATCGTGGCCGAGCCGCTGCAGATTCCGCGCGGTCTAACGCCGTCGATTGCATCGATGCCCGCGGGCATGCCGCTCGATCCGCAGAGCATCACGCCCCTGGGGGATTGCACTATCGCAAACGTTCAGGTGAAATGCCTGATCGATAGCGGCAACTCCGCGATGTCGATGAGCTTGGAACTCGCCGAGCAGTTGCATCTGCCGCCGATCGGCATGATGCACATCGCGGGTCTGGGCGATTATGCAACTGAAGTCGTGCGCACGGGTCCTCTGCAAATGGGGAACGTGCGTTTCGGCGAGGCGAACTACGTCGTGCTCAGCGACATTCATCGCTACGGGTACGACTTGGTGCTCGGCGCAGACGTGCTCGCGAACACGCCGGTCACCATCGACTACACGCGTCACGCATTGTATTTCGCGCAACAAACTGCTGAGGATGCCCAAGGCACGACCGTTCCGCTGAACTTCGAGAATTTCGTTCCGGTAATCGACGTTCGGCTGGCCGACGTTCCGGCAGCGCTCGCCGTGGACACCGGTGACCAGTCGAACATCAATCTCGCGTACGATTACTACATGCAGCACAGCTCGCTGTTCCGGCCTACGAAAAGCTTGCCGGTGAGCGGCGTCGGAGGTCACGGCGACGAGCTGGTCGGCGAGATTCCTGCCGTGCAGATCGGTACGCTCACCGCGGAAAATCAGCAAATCGGAACGACGCCGCTGCTCAAAGGCACCGCAAACGGTCATTTGGGCGCGGGTTTTCTGTCGAAATACCGCATCACGCTCGACTACGCGCACAAAATCCTTCGCTTGCTGCCGAAATCGTAGCGCCGAGGTATCATAGAGGCATGCCTAAGGTTGAATTGGAGCGCCCGCTGAGCGTTCCCGCCGTCCCGGCGCGCGCTGCCGCGTCATTCATCACGCACGCAATCGAAGCGCAAACCGACGGATGGGACGAGTTCGCGCTGTATCTGGATTTCGGTGCGCTCGGACTGCCCGACGTCGGCTATGTCGCCGTTCCCATCACAATCAGCAACGTCAGAGAAGTACTCGAACCGCGTCATGAAATTGCGTTCATCTTGAAAGCGCGCCGCAGCCCCGACGCGTTTCCCGTATTCAAGGGCGCGATCGGCATCGAGGCGACGGGACCGTCACTCTCGCAGATCTGGCTCGGCGGCGATTACGAGTTGCCGATGCATGCGCTGGGCGGGCTGATCAATCAAGTCTTCGCGCGCGGCGCCGCGGAGAAAACGCTGGACAACATGCTGCGCGAACTAGCGGATGCGATCGAAGCACACGTGCAGCAGCGCGAGCGCGCGCATGCGCGTTACCGTCTCGTTTTCAACACCGGAGACTGATGCTCGAAGGTCTAACCGAAAGCGATTTCGTATTCGCGGCAAAGTGCGATCGCTTGCCGGTCTGACCTTCTGCTTTTGCCTGTTGCTTGCGGCCTTTCCGCAAAGCGCGGCGGCGGCAATCCCCGGCCTCGATCAGTGCACGGTTGTCGCGGTGCAAATGCTCGATACGGTCGATTCTTCCGATGCCAGGCCCGGCGACTTCTTCCGATTTGAAACGATCAACGCCGTGACCAGCGGCAAAGACGTCGTCATACCGGCACGCACCATGGGCTACGGCGTGGTCTCCGTGGCCTCTCCCGCGGGCCGCAACGGACACGCAGGCACCCTCGTGCTGGAACCCCTGTATTTCGTCATGCCGAACGGCGGGCACGTCGGCGTCGTCTTGGACCACAATGCGAGCGATCTGCAGCGCAGCGGCACGAGCGGCAATATGCCCGGATATTTGGGCGCGATCCCGGTTCCGGGACTCGGTGCAGCCATCGGTATCTTCAATTACTTTCATCACGGCCGCGATATCGAAGTGAAGCGCGGCACGCCGTTCGCCGTCTTTCCGAGCAACGCGCCCACGAGCGAACGCTGCCAGGACAATCCGCAGCTCTAGCGAGCTCTAGCCGCTTGGGTTCCCAGGCGTCTCTCAGCGTTTTTGCGTAAATTATAACGCTGTGTTTGCCCTGCTTGCCGCCGCCTGCTGCCTACTAACCGGCACCGTCCATTCACCCTCCGGCGCGCCGATATCGGATGCCCAGATCGCGCTGCATGGGAAGACCACACAGCAAACGACGAGCGACGCGCGCGGCGAGTTTTCAATGCAAACCAATCCCGGCACGTATCGCCTCGATGCGATGCGGCGCGGTTTTGCTCCGGTGAGCGTTTCACCGGTGGTCGTGAACGGCGATACCAAAGTCGAAGTCGTGCTCGACCCTGCCGATTCGCCGAAACTGCGCACAATCGGGTCGGTTACCGTCAACGGCGGTTTCACGCTGCAGCGCAACGCCATTCCCGAAGTCGACGTTTCACGCGAGCAGATGGATGCGCTGGGCTACACCAACGTGATTGAATCGCTCGGACAAGTGCCCTCACTCGTGCTTCAACATCCGGACGCCGGCGCTGCGACGGCTCCGTCGGTCGTCTCGCTGCGCGGACCCGACCCGTCGGAAGCGCTCGTCACGCTCGACGGTCATCCTTTGAACGACGGCAACACCGGCGACGCCGACATATCGCAGTTCGCGGTGCCCGCTTTCAACAGCGTAAACGTCACCGAGGGTCTTGGTCCGAGCGACAGTGAGATCAGCAACACCTTCGGCGGTGCGGTCAATTTCGTCAGTTTGCAGCCCACGCAAACACCGCATTTCAACTTTTCGGGCTCCGTCGGGTCGTTCGGCACAACGCAAACGTGGCTCAACGCCACCGGGACGTCCGGCAAGCTCGGCTACGCGTTTGCGGGAAACGATTTCCAGCAGGCGGGACAAGTCGACGAAAACGCTCTCGTTACGCCACTCAATAATACGCCGATCGACTGCAGCCCGGCGATGACGAATTGCCCCGTTCTCACGCATTTGGGGTCCTCTATTTCGTCGCGCCTCGGCGTCGCAAATCTGCAGTACAATTTTTCGGAGCAGTCAGACGCTGGCCTTCGCCTCTTCTCGCTCGGCGACACACGCGATGAGAGCAGCGCGCTGAACGGCGTCGCGGGCAACGCCTTCACGCCGTGCGATGAGACCAGTACCGTTCCGTGCACCACCGGGTTTACAAGCCAGCCAAACCCGAATCTCGGGCAACACATCGGTGCGGGAAGCGCGATGTTCTCCCAAAGCATTCGCGCGTACGATGGGTATTCGCGATCGGTCTTGGGTTCGGGCTCGCTGCTTGCGGATTTCTTCGCGGATGACAACAACGTCGATTTCACCGGAGGATCCACCGGTGCGACGCCATATGACGTTTCGCACCTAGACAAGCGCTACATCGAGGCGCTTTCCTGGGGACGCGCGTTCGATACGAGCGAGTTTTCATTCGGCGGCTACTTACGTCAAGAGTCACTAGCGGGCCAAGGCATCGAACAGACACAGACGCAAGACATCACTTCTTACTTCCTGCGCGGCGGGCAGCAATTTGGGAAGTTGCACGTGTCGGGCGGCGTGTACGACGCCAACTACTCTACCTTTGGAAGCTCGCTCGACTGGCGCCTCGGCACGAGCTACGATCTCGATTCGACGAGCGCCGTGCGCGCGTCCGTGGGAACCGGTTTCCGCGCGCCGCTGCTTATCGAGCGCTACTACTTCCCCGAAGTCGTGGTGGGCGGGAAGGTGCAGCCGAATCCGGCATTGCCGCCCGCCGATGCAAACTGCGTCGTACCGGGCCAGGGCGATCCGAACGAGAAAGCCGAGCATGCCACCGAGTACGAACTCGGCTATTCGAAACTCTTCTCGAGCGTTTCGAATCTCGACGTCTCGCTCTATCGTTCCAACCTGCGCGATACCATCGAGAACTACTATCCGGGCTATTCGTGCAACGCGCCCAACGGATTTGCGTACGAGATTCCCATCAACATCGGCAACGCGGTGTACGAAGGCGCCGAAGTGCGCTTCAAACAGAGCTTCCCGCGTCAAAATTTGCTGATGGTGGTTTCGTACGGCCTAAACGTCGCGTACCCGTATGCGCTGGGGTCGAACGTCTCGAACCCGACGTCGGGCGGCACGCTCGTAGACGGCCAGCAGTTTCTCGGCGTGCCGCAACAGCAGGGCTCGATGAGTCTGGACTGGGCGCACAACGGCTGGCACGCGGCAACTGCGCTGACCTTCGCAGGGCGTAACAACCCGTTGCATCAAGCGCCGTACACGCTTACGGATGCTGCCGTCGGGAAAACGCTCGGACGTTTCGATCTTACGCTCGCGGCTACGAATATCTTCAATGCTGTCTCCGGTCCGTTTACCATCTATGGCGCAGGCGTGCCATATCAGGGGCTGTACGCGTCGAGCAAAGGTGGAACGTACTTAGCCAACGTGCCGACGGACCAGTTGAACGTCATGCCTGCATCCGTGCGTCTGATATTCACGCTGCACGAGTAGATTACGTGACGCTTTTGACGAAGGCTGCGATTGCCGGCAGTACCATGTCGGCGCGATCGCGGTGCGGCGCGTGACCGCACCCCGCTAAGTACAGTGTATCTACTCGCGCGTTGACGGCATCGGCGCGAATCGCATCGAGCTGCGCGCCCGTGCCGTATTCGTCGTCGGCGCCCTGCACCAGGAGCAACGGCACCGTAATTCTGCGAACCGAATCCTCGATGTTCCAGGAGCGAAACTCCGGATGAAGCCAGATGTCGTTCCATCCGTAGAACGTTTTATCGACGTTTTCATGATAGCGTCTCAAACGCTCCCGCAGATCGCTTGACTCGTACGCTGTCTTCGCCTGCGCGATACTGCTGACGGAGACGTCCTCGACGAACGCGTGGGGCGCTTCGGCGACCACGCCCCGTACGCGCGCGCCGATTTCGCCCGCATAGATGAGCGCAATCGACGCTCCGTCACTCTGCCCCGCGAGCACGGCATTTTCGATGCCGAACGCGTCGAGTACGTCCGGCAGCGCTTCCAGTGCTTCGTCGTGCATGTAGGAAACGGCGCGAGATTCTTGCAGTACCTGCGAAAACCCGTTGCCGTAACGCGAATACGTGAGGACTGCGCAGCCGGTTGTTTCCGCAAGCTGCGCGGGAAACTGCTTCCACATCGCGACGGAGCCGAGGCCTTCATGCAGCAAAACGATAGCCGGCAGATCGCGCGACCCCGCGATGTGCTGCGCTTCGATTCGGCGCCCCGCCGCCGTTACGAATTCGATGGGTTGAATTTGAGCGAGAGGCTGTTGATGCAGTAGCGGGTTCCGCGCGGCTCCGGTCCGTCTTCGAAGACGTGCCCGAGATGCGAATCACACCGCTTGCAGCGCACTTCGACGCGGTTCATCCCGTGACTGGGGTCCGGCAGCAAACGCACGTTCCGCTGCTGGTCGGGATGCGTAAAGCTGGGCCAGCCGCAATGCGACTCGAATTTGCTCGACGAGTCGAAGAGCTCGTTCCCGCAGGCGCCGCAGACGAACGTGCCCGCTCCGCGCTCTTCGAGCAGGCTGCCGGTAAACGGGCGCTCGGTGCCTGCTTCGCGCAAAATGTGGTAACGCTCCGGGCCGAGCTGCGAGCGCCATTCTTCTTCTGATTTTTGGACCTGCGCAGCGACGTCGTGCTTCATCGGTGGATTATAGCATTTCGATGTCCGTGCCGGAATCGTCGAACAGAAACCGCGTGTCGAACGAAGCCGCATCGCCCGTGACTTCGTCGTTGATGCGCGAATGGATCGAGAGGCGGTGCATAGCCCTGCCGTTGCGTTTGAGCGTGCCGCCGTAAAAGTATTGCACCAGCGGCGTCTTGTCTTTTTCGAGCGGCGCGAGGCGGTGAGACTGCACGAGCATCGCGAGCAGCCGTTCTTGCAAGCGATGCGGAATGAGGCGCGCGACGTCGTCCGCCTGCATGCGCACCAGTTCCAGTTCCTTCTGCGCTTTGTTCTCGAGATTGACGCCCTCGTTGTTGCAAAACCGCACGAGCGCATCCCAGTCGTCGGCACCGATACCGGTGTATTGCACACCGTAGCGCCACACCGATTTGCCTTGCAGGGTGCCGGGAATGCACCACACCTGTTTGGCACGCAGCATGATCGCGCGTTCCTCGATCTGCACGCGGAAGTTCAGTTCGTTCCGCTCGAACTTGGCCGGCGAAACCAGGCCCATGCCGCTCGCGGAAATGTCGACCGGAACGATTGCCGTCCAGCCGCTGGCCGTTGCATACCACGCACGAAAACCGCCGGAACGCCGCGGATACCGGCGGCGGTTTTCGGGGCGGCCCGAAAACCAGGTCAACAAATCAGCGAGCATACCTCGGTTACCTTATCGGAGAAGCCTGTGGTCTACGTTAGAGCCCAATGGCCTGCGCGGCGTCGAGCGCGGCCCGCTCGCCGGTCTCCAGTGCCCCCGAGACGGTGCCGGCATAGCCCGCGGAGCAGGCTTCCCCGGCAAAGAACAGCGTTCGCTCCACGGGCCGCGCCAAAGCTTCGCGCGCGCCCTGGCCGCCGACGCGTAAATAACTATAGGCTCCGCGCGCGTACGGATCGATTTGCCAATCGTGCAGATGCGCGACGCGGAGCTCGCTTCGCACGTCCACGCGCGGAAAGGCCGCCTCGCATGCGTCCAATGCGGCGGCAATCGGATCCGGCGACTTTTCTCGCAGACGAGCGACGGCATCGCCTCCGGCCCACGCCATGAGGACCGGCGCTCGCTGCGGTATGCGGGACCAGATCGTCTGGAACGCGCACTCCGGCGTCCGCAAGAACCCCTCGTCCCAAAATACCGAACGAAACTCAAGCGCGACTTTCACGACCGGGCCGCTTGCGATCGACCGTAGCGCGCGCTGATGCGTTTGCGGCAGCTCCGGCAAAAAGTAGGCACGTTCGTGCAGAACGCCGATGGGCAGCGTGATGATGGCCGCGCGTGAATGAATTTCGAGCGGCTCGCCGTAGCGCGAAGCGTGAAGTGCAACGCGCTGATTCGACCAGTCGATTCGTTCGACACGTGTATCCAGCATGAGGTCCTCGCCGACGCGTGCGGCGAGATACCGCATCAACTGATCGTAGCCGTTTGCGAGCCGCGACGTCGAATTGTTGGCCTCGCTGCGCCACTCGCGCGCGATGGCTTGTACGCTCGCATCCGCGGTAATTGCGGCATCGAAGCCCTCGATGAGCATGCGCGCCATGGCAACGTCATTGCCTCGCGCGCTCGCGCTCTTCAAAAACTCGTCGACGCTCACGTCGGCAGCGTTGAAATCGACGCTATCCAGGACCCGCTCCGTGGCCTCCCAAATCTCGTACGACCCCCCGGTATCCAACGTTTCCGCGCCGCACTCGCGCAGCAGTGACGTCATTGCCGGCGCGTTGCCGTGCACGAATTCGGGGCCGAGCTCGACGGGGAAATCTCCGTCGGGCGTGCGCCGCGTGTAGGCCCGTCCGCCGATTCGATCGCGTGCTTCGAGCACCAGCACGTCGACACCGAGCTGCGTCAGTGTCCGTGCTGCCGCCAGACCCGCGGCGCCGGCGCCGACGACCGCGGCCGTCGTGGATAGATTGCGCGCATGAACGTCCACGGCTCTTCCTGTTCGCGGTCGGATGATTATGCGCTGCAAACGCTGCGCGCACTCGCGGTACGTTCGCGCAGCGGAAACAGCCACAGCGCCGAGACCACCGAAAAGGCGGCGCCGATTGCTATCGTCGGTTGGATGCCGACGGTAGAGCCGAGAAAACCGCCCGCGAGCGACCCGAGCGGCAGCGTTCCCCAGACGAGCGTACGGATCGTGGCGTTCAGACGCCCTTGCTTGCGTACGTCGACCAATGCCTGGCGATAACTGATCTGGTTTACGTTGTAAATCGGAATCGTGATTGCCACGACCGCCGTGGTGAAAAACAGCACCACGTATGGCTGCGCAATCTGCGCGAAGAGCATGCAACTGCTCGTGATGCCGCCGATGACGAGGGACGCGATGAGCGTGCGCCGCAGTCCTAAACGCGCGCGAACGCGCGTTGAAAGCAGCGCGCCGACGAAGCCGATTTCACCTAGGCCGTCGACCAGTCCCAGCAGCGCCGGATGCAGGTGCAGAATACGGTATGCATAGATCAAAAAGACGGCGGTGATCATCGACCCGCCGAAGTTCACCGTTGCCGTAGCACCGGAGATCCAACGAAGGTCCGGCGATTTTGCGACAATGTCGATGCCGTCGCGCATCTCGCGATAGCCCTGCCGCAGCGTCAGTTCCGGCCCTTCGTGAGCGGCTTCGCGCTTGCGTATGGCGAGCAGCGATATCACCGAGACGACATACGTGCAAGCGTCGAATGCAATCGCTGCTGCGGCGCCGACCAATTGCACGAGCGCGCCGGCGAGCGCATTGCCGGCCATGGCGGTGCCGGAATTCGAGAATTCCAGCTTCATGTTCGCATCGGTCAATCGGTCCGGCGCCACGATGACGGGCAGATACGATTGATAGGTGATGCCGAAGAACGCCGAGGCGCACCCCGTGACGAGCGAAACCACGTAGAGCTGCGGGATCGTCATAACGCCGAAAATCGCCGCTGCTGGAATCGTCGCGAGCGCGGCAAAGCGCACCGCATCCGCAACGATCATGATCTTGCGTCGTGAAAGCCGATCGGCGAGCACCCCGACCAGCATCCCGAGAAGCGGAAACGGAAGCGTCTGCAATGCCGCAATGGCGCCGACCTGCACGGAGGTTGCGTGAAGCACGAGCACGGCGAGCGTCGGCAGCGCAAACATCGTGAGCGCACTTCCGAGCAGGCTGACGGTTTGACCAGCCCACAATTTGTTGAAGTCGCTCACGGCCGCTGGAGAAAGCACACCCCGCTGCCGTTGACGATGCCGCGCTCGAAGACGCGATATCCAACCTTTTCCACGATGTGCAGTGAGGCGCGGTTATCTTCGTTCACCAAGCACACGGTGCGTTCTGACGGCAGGTGCTCGTCCCCCCATGAGAGCACCGCACGCACGGCTTCCGTAGCGTATCCGTCGCCGTGCGCGGACGACGCGAGCGCGAATCCAAGTTCGGGCACGTCGCGCATCGCGGGAATGACCTCGCGGTGAAAATCTGCAAACCCGATCTCGCCGATGAACGCGCCTGTGGTTTGCAATTCTATCGCCCAATAGCCGAAGCCGAGTGCCTGCCAATGTCCCATGTATGTCAACAGTCGCGCCCACGTCTGCTGCGGAGTGGACGGCTTGCCGCCGATAAACCGCGTAACGATTGGGTCGGACCACATGGCGCACGCGGCGTCGAAATCGGCGAGCGCATGCGGGCGCAACCGCAGACGTGCGGTCGTAAGAACGGGAACGGATGCCATGCGTGTGTGTTAGCTGGCGGCGAGGCGGAGTCTTGCGAACTCCTCGAATGCTTCTATCGGGACCGGGCGGCACACTTGGAAACCCTGAATATGATCGCAGCCCAGTTCCGCCAAGATCTTACGCTGGAAGATCGTTTCGACGCCTTCCGCCGTTACGGTCAGGCCAAGCTTATGCGCGATAGCGATGATGGATTCGGCAATGGCACGATCGACCTCGCGCTCAATACCGTCGACGAAGGTCCGATCGATCTTCAGCGTGTGCAGCGGCAGGTGCTTCAAATATGAGAACGCACTGTACCCGGTGCCGAAGTCGTCGACGGCGATGCGCACGCCCATTCGCCGCACTTGCTCGAGCACGCGCATTACGGAGGCGGCGTTGGGAACGAGCACGGACTCCGTAATTTCGAGTTCGAGAAGCGAAGGCTCGACGCCGCTTTCACGCAAGACGCGGCTGAGCGACTCGATGAAGTCGGGATGTTCGAGCTGACGCGCCGAGATGTTGACGGAAACCGAGAGCGGAATGCCCGCGCGGTTCCAGCGCATCACCTGCCGCGCCGCCTGCTCGACGACCCACATGCCGATCGGAATAATTGCGCCGGTATCTTCTGCGATGGAAATAAAATCCGCCGGCGGGTGCACGCGCCCGTCGGCGTCGGTCCAGCGCACGAGCGCTTCGGCGCCCACCACTACGGTGTTTGCGGCATTGACGATCGGTTGATAGTACAGCGTCAAGCTGCTGGTCTGCACGGCCGTCTGCAATTCGTTTTGAATGTGATGGCGCATTGCCGCAAGCGCGTGCATTTGCGAAGCGAAGAGCGCGTAACGGCGGCCCGGCGCCTCTTTCGCCGCGTACATGGCGGTATCGGCGTTGCGAATGAGCACCTCGGGATCGGTTCCGTCTCGCGGATAGAGCGCGGCGCCGATGCTCGCCATCACCGCGAACTCGTACGTGTCGACCGCAAACGGCGTGGTGAGGCCCGCAATCACGCGCTGACACGTCCGTTCGACCGCTTCTTCTCCGTCGACGTCGTGCAGCACCGCAATGAACTCGTCGCCGCCCCACCGCGCGACCAGGGTGCCCGCGGGCAACAGCGAGCGAATGCGCGCGGCAACTTCGTTCAGCAGCAAATCCCCCACGGAATGCCCGAGCGTATCGTTGATGTCCTTGAAACGATCCAAATCGAGAAACAGCACGGCGCAGCATTTTTGCAGGGAATGATGCCGGTCGAGTGCTTCGGACAATTCGTCCTGCAGGGTAGAGCGATTCGGCAAGCCGGTGAGCGGGTCGTAGCGCGCGAGCCGCTCGAGCGAAACCTCGGCTTCCTTTCGCGCGGTGATGTCGATAAGAATCCCGAGCCGCCGCACCAGTACGCCGGAAGCATCGTATTCTTGCTTCCCGCTCAATTGCACCCACCGAATCGCACCGCTCGTCAGCACGATGCGATGGTCGACGGTGAACTCGCCAACCGCATCGTACCGTCTCCACGCCTCCTCCACGGGCACGCGGTCTTCCGGGTGGATCGAACGCTGATAGAGCTGCACGATGGCCGCTTGCGGCGTCTGCGCAGGCACGTCGAGAATTCGCAGCAACTCCCCCGAACACTGAATGCGTCCCGTACGCACGTCCTGCGACCATTTCCCCAGATGCGTGATGGCGTGCGCTTCTTCCAAATCCTGCGTGGCCTGTTGCGCCTGAATTCTGCTGCGCACGTCGCTTTGACGGCTCGCGATGTGCATCGACGCGGGAATGAACGCGAGGACGTAGCCGGTTGCGAAGATTGCCATCGTCGAGACGTTGTACGGCTCCAATAGAATTCCGCGAACCGCAGCGTAGACGATGAAAAACACAAAACCTGCCGACATGCAGAACGCCAGGGCGTCCGTGCGAAACATGGCGTTTTGCACGGCAATCGTCACGAGCAGCGCCGAAGCGATGTAGAGATACTGATCGCCGCTGTTGACGACGAGGATGTCGATGACGAACAGCGTCGCGGTGACTTGCGCGAACTGCATGTATTCGGCATACTTGCGGCTCTGCGGAAACAGCATCAGCACGGCGGCGACGGCGAGCGCGTACGCGGCACAGAACAGACGCAACGGTAGCGAATCGTACGGCGTTCCCGGAACGATCTGCAGCACGTAATGGAACGCCGGAAGCAATACGGCAATGAACGCACTGTAAAGGAGCGTCGTCGTATAGGCGTTGCGTCTAATCCAGGCTTCGTACTGCGACTCGGCCACGATTGAGTGTTCGGCAGGCAAGGGTCCGGCCCGCTTAAATAGCGGGCACCTTGTATAGTTCTTTACGCCTATTCAACAAACCGTAGTCAATTATTTGACCGCGTCCGGGAACCACTCAGCGCGTTTGGTTGCCTGGAATTCGACAATCTCGTATTCGGAAATGTTTTCGCGCACGAACGGATCCTCCGCAAGCGCAGCCTCTATCTCGGAGCGCGATGCATCGGCCGTGAGTATGACGCCGCCTACGCGCGCCTCCTTCGGGCCCGAAACGATGAACAACCCGCTCTTGTAGTAGCGATCCAGAAACGCGCGGTGCTCCGGCAGCACGCGGTCAATCTCTTCGACCGGTTTGACGTAGCGGGAAAGCAGCAAGAACATCGGGGCCTGGATTCCACGGCAGTGGACGTGTTACATCTAGTGTATGTACGTTCCGAAGAGTTTTGCCGTTGAAGACCGCGCTGTTCTCGTCGAGTTCATCAAACGCGAACCGTTCGGTATTCTGGTGTCGTCGATCGTCGGGAAGCCGTTCGCCACGCACGTACCGTTCATCATCGAAACGGGCGGCGAATCATTGAGGCTTGCGCTGCACGTTGCAAAGGCCAATCCGCAGTGGCAAAATATCGAAGGGCAAGACGTGCTGGCTATCTTCAACGGCCCGCACGCGATGGTTTCTGCCGGCTGGTACGCCGATCCGGAGCATACCGTTCCGACGTGGAACTACAGCGCGGTGCATTGCAGCGGCACGGCTCGTCTGACCGACGCCGCCGGCACGCGCCGCATCATCGAAAAGCTCGTCGCACAGTTCGAACCCGCATGGCGCATCGACCAGGCCGAGCCGGATTACATCGAGCAGATGGAGCGCGCAATCGTCGGCATCGAGATCGACGTTACACGGGTCGACGTTAAGTTCAAATACAGCCAAAACCGAACGCCGGAAGATCGCGAGCGCGTCATGAACGCGCTCGCAAGTTCATCCCGGCCGATGGATCGGCAAGTCTCCGACGAGATGCGATTACTGAGATAAGCCGGCAGCAGAGGCCGGTGCAAAGAGCGGATTATACCAGACGGTGCCGTCCGCAAAATTCACACGCAGTGGAATACACTGCGGGTGGAAGACCTTATCATCTCCGTCCAATGGGAAGCGGGCGTTGTTTCCGTCCTCGGGGGAAATGTCGTGTAAGTCGCGCGCCGCCGCGTCGATGCGTCCATGCATAATGAGAGCGAAGTCTGCCGCAACGATCGGTTTGGACGACTTGTTGCCGTAACTGACCCGCCAATTGTCACCCGAGCTGCCGTCGCAATTCGAGATTGCGATCGGCGCATTCGGATCCGGATCCGTCACCGTGAACGGTATGCCTTTTTCGGAGAGCGGCGGTGCGGACGGGTTCGTCCATGCCGTACCATCGGCATACTGGACGCCGAGGACGATGCAGCGGTTCTGCATCATGTCGTCGCCGACGAAATACCCCTTGGCGCCGGAACGGCCGGTCGGATCGTAGTCGTACTCACGCTGGATGAGCGTACCCGGCGAAAACGTTCCCTTATCGACTGCCTGAAACACCATCACGCCGTGCTGAATGAGGCCGACATCCACTTGCGTCGCGCTTTGCTGCGCGGTGTTCGTCCAATCCATCTGCACGCCGTCGCCGATGTAGCATTTCGACACGGCGATGTGCGACCCAGGCGTTTGCTGAAGCGACTTCTCCATGTCCGGACCTACCGCCGGACTCTGCCACGTTGTGCCGTCTTGAAATGTCACCGTGGCGGGCACACATGTCGTGTCGGAGTAGATGCGCAGCAAGAGTTGGTCCGGGCGGTACCGGTGGCGCACGACGTCGCCGGGTGCGTAGCTGCCGGCGTCATCGATCATTGCCAGCGCGCCGCTCGCGTTGACCAGTGCAAAGCGAACCTTGGACACGGCTTTCGACGCGACGTTGGTAAACGTGATATCGTACGTAAGCCGATAACCGTCGGCGTGGCAATCTTGTACCGTGATGGGTGCCGACGATGCCGTATCGGCGAGGACGGCTTTCGGCGCGGCAGACAATAGCAAAGTCGCCGCTGTGATGAGCGCAGCAATCCGAGTAAGCATGGGGTGGAATTCCACGCTTGCTCGCCTGGTTCTTTTTTACCGATTCTCTTGGCTTTACTCGCCGCTTTGTGAGCCGGGTTCCACCACGACCGGACCGGCTTCGACGCCGGTGTCCGAAGCGATGTCGGGAGCTTTGCCGCTGTGCTCTTCAACCCAATGGCATGCGGCGAAGTGGCCGGGTTCGTACTCGGTGAACGGCGGCACTTCCACTTTGCAGCGATCGAACGCGACGGGACAGCGTGTATGAAAGCGGCACCCCGACGGTGGATTGACCGGCGAGGGAATATCGCCCGTGAGCACGATGCGTTTCTTGCGCCGTTCGACGTGCGGATCGGGAATCGGAATCGCGGAAAGCAGCGACTGCGTGTACGGATGGAGCGGGTTGTTGTAGAGTTGATCGCGATTGCCCAGCTCCATGATCTTGCCGACGTACATGACGGCGACCCGTGTGGAGATGTGGCGAACGACGGAAAGATCGTGCGCGATGAAGAGATAGGTCAGACCGAGCTGCGCCTGCAGATCCTCGAGCAGGTTGATCACCTGCGCTTGAATCGAAACGTCGAGCGCGGAAACCGGTTCGTCGCAAACGATGAACTTCGGATTGACCGCAAGCGCGCGCGCAATTCCGATACGTTGGCGCTGACCGCCGGAGAACTCGTGCGGATAGCGGTTCGCGTGATACGGCTGCAAGCCCGTCAAACGCAGCAGTTCTTGCACGCGTTCCTGGACGGCGCGGCCTTTGGCGAGATGGTGAATCTTCAGCGGTTCGCCGACGATTTCCGAGACCGTCATGCGCGGGTTGAGCGACGCGAACGGATCCTGGAAGATGATCTGCATCTCTTTGCGCAGGCGCCGCAGCTCTTCGCGCGTGCAATTCAGGATATTTCTACCATCGAACCACACCTCGCCGCTGCTCGCCTGCAGCAGACGAAGAATGACGCGGCCGATGGTCGTCTTGCCCGAACCCGATTCGCCGACCAACCCAAGCGTTTCACCGGAGGCGATGGAAAAATCGACGCCGTCGACGGCTTTGACGTCGGCGATATGGCGCGAAAGCAGGCCCGAGTGAATCGGGAAATACTTGAAGAGATTCTTGACTTCGAGCAGATCGCGGCGTCCTTCGCCGGGCAGTCCGTCGCGCGTGATTGTGGCTGCGCCGGGTTTGCCTTCCATGCTCACGAGTGGCCCACGGTCTCGACTTCGATCGGACGCTGATCTTTTGCGCGCTCGTCGTAGAGGAAGCACCGCGCGACGTGACCGTTGCCGAAGTTGTAGCTCGGCACCGGCTCATCGCAAATCGGCATCCGGTAGCGGCAGCGCGCTGCAAACGCGCAGCCCGGCGGCAAGCGCAGCAAGTTCGGCGGTTGTCCGGGAATCGGTTCCAGGCGTTTGCGCTCGCTGATGTCCAAACGCGGCAGCGATGCAAGCAAACCCTGCGTGTACGGCATCTTCGGCGCATCGAAAATTTGCTCGGCGGTGCCGTACTCCACCATATTTCCGCCGTACATCACGAGCACGTTCTTACAGACTTCCGCGACGATGCCCAAGTCGTGCGTGATCATGATAATCGCCGCGCCCGTTTCCTGCTGCATCTCGTTCATCAGCTCGAGAATCTGCGCTTGAATCGTTACGTCGAGCGCAGTAGTCGGCTCGTCGGCGATGAGCAGCTGCGGATCGCACGAAAGCGCCATGGCAATCATCACGCGCTGGCGCATGCCGCCGGAGAACTGGTGCGGATATTCGTGCACGCGTTTTTCAGGCGCGGGAATGCGCACTTTCTTGAACATCTCGACCGTCTTGTCGATCGCGTCTTTCTTGTTGAAACCCAGATGCAGCTGCACGGCCTCGGAGATCTGCTCGCCGACGGTAAGCACCGGATTGAGTGAGGTCATCGGGTCTTGGAAGATCATCGCGATCTTGTTGCCGCGAATGCGGCGCATCTCGGCTTCGCTCTTTTTGAGCAAGTCCTCGCCGTCGAAGAGAATCTGACTGCTCGGATCGACCATGCCGGGGCGCTGAATGAGGCGCATGATCGAGAGCGCGTTGACCGATTTTCCAGAGCCGGATTCGCCGACGATACCGAGCGTCGAGCCGGCTTCAAGCGAATACGACAGGCCGTTTACGGCCGTGACGACGCCGTCTTCCGTTCGAAAGGTGGTGTGAAGATTCTTGACTTCGAGCAGGGGCATCAGCAGACCGCGGTCAGATGCCGGTCAGCGACAGAATCGTTCCGACGACGACGAACCCGACCGCGACCACGCCGGTGACGCGCTTGAGCTGTTCCTCGGCGCCGGGCCGGCCGTAGACCGACTCCACGCGGCCGCCGAGCGTGCCCGAGAGGCCTTCCTGTTTGGTGGTCTGTACCGCCAGCAGCACGATGAGCGCCAGCGCGAAGATGACGAAAAGCGCTCCCAGCGTATGCGTGAGCCAGCCGGCATGCTGCTGGAACCACGTCAACTGCGAATAGTTCAGGCCCGGACTGACCTGCAACGGCCCCGGGGTCGCGACATTGCTGATCGGAACCTTGATCGGCGCGGCCGCTGCAGCCGCAGTCGCCTTCGCGGCCGGCGCCGCTGCGGCAAGGAGCAGAGAAATCAAGCGGTGTCTCCTACACGAATTTAGGGGCCTGCGCCCCCAAACTGCGACATTCTATCACGGACGGACCGGCGCCACAAGAACGCTCGCTACCCGCGCGGCCACATGCTCGCCCGTCAAACCGAACAGGGCGCGCTGCTTGGCCTGCGAGTCGTGCTGTACCAAGGCGTTGTTGGGCACCCCGATGCGCTCGACCACCAAATCCAAGCCGTGATCCGAGACGAACTCTACGACCGCCGAGCCGAACCCGCCTCCCAGAGAATGCTCTTCTAATGTAAGAACGTGCGAATGGGTATCGGCGAGTTCCATCAGGAGCGCCTCATCCAGCGGCTTGACGAAACGCATGTTGACCACGGTAGGCAAGTCGTGTTCGCCCTTTTCACGCAGGATGTCGTGTGCATCGAGCGCGGCGTCCACCGAGTTGCCGTACGCGAGAATCGCGACCCCACGGCCGTTGCGCAGCATTTCGGCGTGGCCGAGCGCGATGGGTGCAATCGGGTCGCGATGTTTACCGCTGGTCGAAGCACGCGGATAGCGAATCGCCGCTGGTCCGCGCAAGGACAGCGCGTGTTCGAGCATCGGCTGCAGTTCGTCTTCGTTGCGCGGCGCCATCAAGACCATATTCGGCAGCGTTCGCAAATACGCGATGTCGTACAAGCCCATGTGCGTGGGACCGTCGTCGCCGACAAAACCGGCACGGTCCATGCAGAACACGACCGGCAGATTCTGAATGCACACGTCGTGCACGATTTGATCGTACGCGCGCTGCAGGAAAGTCGAGTAAATCGCGCAGACGGGTTTCAGGCCGCTCGTTGCCGCGCCGGCTGCAAAACACACCGCGTGCGCTTCCGCGATGCCGACGTCGTAATAGCGATTCGGAAAGGCTTTGCCGAACTTCGCAAGACCCGTTCCGTCGGGCATGGCCGCGGTGATGCCGATGACGCGCGGATCGTTTTGCGCAACCGCGATCATCGCGTCGCCGAACGCCTGCGAGAAGGTGCGCGGTGCATTCGGCGGTTTGATGACCGTGCCGTTCGCTTTGTCGAAGGCGCCCAGGCCATGGAACGTGCGCGCGTCTTTCTCCGCAGGCTCGTATCCTTTGCCTTTGATCGTGCGCACGTGCAGCAATACCGCGCGCGGCTGGTTCTTCGCCGTGTTGAGCGCGTCGACGAGCGCATCGTAGTTGTGGCCGTCGATCGGCCCCATGTAGCGAAAGCCCAGTTCCTCGAAGATGACGGCGGCTTTTTCAGACGGAGCGATGAAGCGCATCGCTCCGAGTTCTGCGGACTCGAATGCTTTTTTCGCCATGCCGCCGAGCGGCAGATGATCGAGAACCGCCTTACCGGTGTGCCGCGCGAAATTCGCGATTGGCTTGCTGCGCAGAACCGAAAGATACGAGGCGATCGAGCCGACGTTCGGTGCGATCGACATCTCGTTGTCGTTTAAGATAACGATGAAATTGGAACGCATTTGTCCGGCGTTGTTCAGCGCTTCGTATGCCAAACCGCCGGTAAGCGCGCCGTCGCCAAGCACGGCGACGATGGTCTCATGACGCCCGGCGTGATCGCGTGCCTTCGCCATTCCGAGTGCTGCGGAGACGCTCGTGCTCGCGTGTCCTGCGCCGAAGCAATCGTACTCCGACTCGGTGCGCATGGAAAAACCAGACAGCCCACCGCCCTTGCGAATGGTCGGAAACAAGTCGCGCCGTCCGGTCAAAATCTTATGCACGTAGGCTTGGTGGCTGACGTCCCAGACGATGCGGTCCGCCGGCAGATCGAGAACCCGGTGCAGCGCGAGGGTCAGCTCCACGACGCCGAGATTCGGAGCGAGATGGCCGCCGTTTTTCGCGCAGACCGCAATGAGCATGTCCCGGATCTCTTGAGCGACCTTGTCGATTTCGGGACGCGTCAGCTTCTTGACGTCGGCGGGCGTGTTGATACGTTCAATCACCATGTCGGTCAGCACCCATTCGACATACCCAGAATGCGTGTCCCCTGCTCCCCTGCTTGCTGCGAGCAACCAGCCCCGTAAATGGCTCTCAGGCCCGCAGGTTCCTGCAGGTGTCCTGCCATGTCACACGCTGCAGGTGTGTCCCGTCCAAAGTGCGGAGGCAGCAATGATGAATGTCGGCACCGCCGAGCGCTTCGAATCGCTCCGTCCCCTGCTCGTGCGCCACGCGTATCGCATGCTGGGACAATACGGCGATGCGGAAGACGTCGTACAAGACGCGTATCTCCGTTGGAACGACGCGCTTTCACGCGGCGTCATCGAGAACGATCAGGCGTTCTTGCGCACGACGGTTACGCACTTGTGCCTCGACCGTCTGCGGTCTGCGCGCGCGAAACGCGAAGTGTACGTCGGGCCGTGGCTCCCGGAGCCGGTCGTTTCCCCAGATTCGGATCCGGCCGAGGCTGCATCCCTAGCCGATGATATTTCATTTGCGCTTTTGCTCGCGCTGGAGCGCCTGGCGCCACTCGAGCGCGCGGCGTTCTTACTTCACGACGTACTCGACGTGCCGTTTGCCGAAGTTGCGCAAACGCTCGGCCGCGCGGAGCCCGCTGTGCGCAAACTCGCATCGCGCGCTCGCGAACACGTGCGCGACGCAAACCGGCGCGTTGCCGATCGCGCAAAAGCCATGCAGTTGCGCGACGCGTTTCTCGACGCGCTGATGAACGAGGACGCCGCGGCGATGAGCGAACTGCTCGCCGCGGACGTCGTCTTCACGAGCGACGGCGGCGGTAAGGTTCCGGCGGCGACGGTTCCGGTTGCGGGACGCGGGAACGTTGCTGCGCTGCTGGTCGGCCTCAAGCACAAGGGTGCTGCCGGTCTTCGGCGGGTCGAGCTGGTCACGCTCAACGGAATGCCCGGTGTGCTCACGTTCAGCGACGCGGGAGTCGATACCGCAGTGGCGCTCGAGATCGCCGACGGACGCATCGCTGCGATGTACGCCGTGCGAAACCCCGACAAACTTCGTGCTATCGCGGCGCAGCTCTCGAAAAGCCGGCCTTAGGGACCGATTGCAATCCCTATCGGAAAACGCAGTTGCGAGGCGGCGCCGTCAAGCGCAGCGACGGGCGTCTGGTTTCCGGTGCGCGCCGGATCGAAGACGAGCACGGTGCCCGAATCGACCTGCTTGACGTAGCCGTCCGTGATGTAGACGTACTTGCCGTTCGTCGCAATAGCCCACGGGTGCGTTATCGGTACCGTTTCCGACGTGATGGTCGAATAGTTTGGACAGTGCGTGCCGCTGTTACTCATGTAGTTCGGAATCACGATGACTTCGGGCGGCCGGCCATTACCTCCCAAGTCCGTTTCGAACAGTTCGCCGCTTACCGGTCCCCAGACGTCGCCCGCATCGTCCTCCGCGCCGCAAAAGATCGGATACGGATTGCTGCTGCCTTTTGCGAAGACGAACGGATTCTGTTCGCCCGTTTCTTCCACCATGGCGCCGGCCGGATCGAAAGACATCGAACGCATGATGCTCCCGCCCGGACCGCCTCCGAAATTCAGTCGTTTGAGAAAATGCAAGCCTTTATCGAGCGGCGCGTACACGTCCGTGTATCCGCACAAAAAGCCTTCGGTCGTGCAGACCAGCGCGTAGCCCACGTAGACGTTTCCGGATGGATCGACGGCGACGAGTCCGAGTCCGGTGTCGTGCCCTATCGGCAACACGCGAATCGGTTTGGCGCCGCTCGCCGGGGCGGGCGCGAAGATGTCCAGCACGTGTGCGCCCGAGTCCAAAACGTACAAGCGATGATCGGGCCCGACGGCAACGCCGTGCGGATTTGAAAAGCCGCCGATCACCGCGTCGGGCGCCGATGCCGGAATACCATTGTTCAACACGAAACGCAGAACGGCGCGCGCAGCGCGATCGCTCACGTATAGATGCTGCACGGAAAACGCATCTTCGAGCGCAGCGCTCTGCGCAATCGGCCGATATTGCGGCGTCGGCCCGCCTTGAGGAACTGAACCGGCGCAAGCCGTCAAGGCGAGAATGGATAGCACGGCTGCGCATCTGATGAAGGCGCACATCGTGGTAAAGAGCATAGCGCCGCGCCGCCTGCGAGTAAATTATGCAGGCGGCAGCTCGCTCAATGCGTTTACGGTAGGCGCTCCGTCAGCCGAACGTTGACCTCGTCACCGACGTGTTTGCCGAGTTCTTTGAGCGTATCCGCTTTCACCGGCAGCTTGTGCGTGCCATCACCCATGGCCATGAACGAACTGCGAAACGCCTGCCCATCGATGGTACCGCGCACTTTCACCAAGCCGCGCGTTCCGAAGTATTCGACGGAATCCGGCATGACGACGTACGTCCAGCCGCCCTTCGCGGGCGACTTCTGAATCTTCGCGGTGAACTTCTTGTTCACACCGGCTGTCCTTCGTACGCGCGGCGCAGCTCGTTCAGGTCGAGTTTTTGCATCTTGAACATCGCTTCCATCGCGCGCTTCGCGCCCGCCGTGTCGTCGCCGCCGATGTAGTCGGCAAAGCCTTGCGGAACGATGTTCCAAACGACGCCGTAGCGGTCTTTCACCCACCCGCATTGGAGGGGTTCGCCGCCTTGCAGCAATCCATCCCACAATGTATCGACGTCGTCTTGCGTCTTGCAGCTCACGAACAACGCAACGGCACCGGGATACGGTTGCCCCGGACTCTCGACGCCCGTCGGGCCTCCGTTGAGCGCCATCATGTCTTGGCCGTCGAGCTGAAACTCTACGGTCATTACGGTTCCCGCGGGCAGCGGGCCCGCTTCGCCGTAGCGGCTCACGTTTTCGATCTTGGAATTCTTGAACAGCGAAACGTAATAGTTGACCGCTTCTTCTGCGTCGCCGTTAAACCAAATGAACGGAATGATCTGCTGCTGCATCTTTGACTCCCTCGTATGAAAGAAAAAGGCTGCCGTTTTGGAAGCTGCGCGTTTGCGTCAGGCGCAGCGCGATAGGGCGAGTAACCGTTTCGAAGAGCGTGCGGCCCTTGCCGAGAACGACCGGTACGATGACGAACTGATATTCGTCGACGAGCTCGGCCTGTGCGAGTTGGGAGACGATTTGGCCGCTTCCGAGCACCGCGAGATCCGGACCCGGTTGTTCCTTGAGCCTGCGAACGTACTCGACGGCGTCGTCTGAAACGAGCGTCGTGTTGTTCCACGGCGCTTCGCGCAGCGTTCGCGAAAAGACGATCTTCGGCCGCGCGTTCATGCTTTCGGCGACCTCGGGCATCATCTGCTCGGCGATGGGCGTCGGCCAGAAGCTCGCCATCATTTCGTAGGTGACGCGGCCGAAAAGTGAGATGCCTTCTCCACTTGCGTTTTGCCCTACGAATGCAGCGTATTCCGGATCGTCGACGTCTCGTTTGGCGAAGCTCATGTCGTTGTTCGCGTCGGTAAAATATCCGTCGAGCGAAATGTTGTTGAAAACAATCAGCTGCCGCATACCTTGTCCTCGGGTAGAGTTACGTTATCTGGACGAGACCGACCGTGTGATTGTGCGGATCGCGAAAAAGCGCGATCGTTGGTCCGTTGGGAACGGCCTCCGGACCCATCATCCGCGTGCCGCCGAGTTTTTCTATGCGCTCGAGCGTTGCGGCAATGTCCGGAACGCCGACGTAGAACGTGACGTGACCGTCATACCCATCGGGGACCTCGCCGATACCACCGTCGATGCCGGCGTCGTTGTGAATCGTCGCGTAATCGACGCCTGACGCACCGGGCGAAGATTCCGGCCGCCAATCAAAAGCGCCGGCGTAGAAGTCTCGCAGCGCCGCAGCGCCTTTGGTCATGATCTCGAAATGGACAACTGGATTCCCCATGACGCTTCTCCTTCGAGTTTTCTGGGCTATGGCTGCATTATAGGATGTTGACTTGTAAAAAGCAAGTACTATGCAAAAATACAAGTATACGAGCGCCGAGCCCTTTCCGAATCTAGCACGCCCCCGGCAGGGCGACGAAATTCCGCCGCTGAAAGCAAAATATCGTCATGGCGGTGCAGAGCGAAACCCTTATCGTCGAAGCGCGTTTAGAGCGTTGGCCGTACGCCTCTCCGTTTCGCATTTCCGGTTACGAATGGAGCGAGGCGGAGCTGGTGTACGTCGAGATAGAGCGCGGCGGCTTGCGCGGACGCGGTGAGTGCGCCGGCGTCTATTATCACGAGAATGATTCGCCCGCGGACTGCCTGGCGCAGATCGAGAACATGCGCGAAACGCTTGCAAGCGGAGCCGGGCGGCTCGATTTGCTGCAGATCATGCCGGCCGGAGGCGCGCGCAATGCCATCGATTGCGCGCTTTGGGATCTCGAGGCCAAAGAGCAGCAGCGCCCGGTCTGGCAACTCGCGGGTTTGGAAAAGCCGCAACCCGTGCGCACGACGTACACGATCGGTGCAGACGATCCCGCGGTCATGGCAAAGGGCGCGATAGCATTTTCCGATGCAACCGCATTGAAGTTGAAACTTACCGGCACGGGCGAAGACGAAGCGCGCGTGCGCGCCGTCCGTGACGCGCGTCCCGACGTTTGGCTGGCAGTCGACGCAAACCAGGGGTTCACGCGCGCGTTTCTCGAGCAGATTATGCCGGCGCTGGTGGAAGCCCAGGTTTCGCTCATCGAGCAGCCCGTCGCGATCGGCCGTGAAGCGGACCTCGAGGGTTTGCACTCGCCGATTCCGCTTGCGGCGGACGAGAGCGCACAAACGCTCGAGGATCTTCCGCCGCTCGTCGACCGGTTTCATATCGTCAACATCAAACTGGATAAGTGCGGCGGCCTGACGGCTGGGCTCGCGATGGCTCGGCGGGCGCGGCAATTGGGATTGGGCGTCATGGTCGGCAACATGATGGGCACGTCGATCGCAATGGCGCCGGCGTTTCTCATCGGACAGCTCTGCGATGTGACCGATCTCGATGGACCGCTGCTTTTGCGCAGCGATCGGAAACCGTCGGTGGAATACCGGCACGGCAATCTTTCGTGCGGCGAAGACGTCTGGGGAGGTGCGAAATGAACATCGGCAAGACCACCGCGCTCGTCCTTGCATGCGCTTTCGCGGCATGCGGCGCCGCTTCGGCAAACCCGCTCAGCGCAGCGCAGATGCGCCAAATCGACGCGATCGCCGCGCAAGCGCTCTCGGCGCAACACATCTCCGGATTGGAAATCGGCATCGGCCGCAGCGGTAAAGTGTTGTACACGAAGGGCTATGGCCTGCGCAATCGCGCAGCGAATCTGCCTGTTACGGCGCAAACGATTTTCCCGATTGGCTCGATTACGAAGCAATTCACGGCAGCAGCGGTCATGGAGCTGGTCGACCGCGGTAAAGTCGATCTCTCGGCGCGCGTTTCGCGATATCTTCCCCACGCGCCGCACGGCGGCGAAGTCACCGTTCGCGAGCTGCTGAATCAAACCAGCGGGCTGCCGGATTATCTCGAAGACAAGCAGCTGCTTGCGTCGATCATGTCGGGTTCGGTTCAGG
>DATGJX010000175.1:0-3638 GCA_035294905.1 Vulcanimicrobiaceae bacterium
CGCAAAGTCGTCGAACTGTGCGTTCTGCCAGCCGCCTACGAGAATTCCCACGTTGCCCCACCGGTACGTCGCATCGCGCGCGGAGGCAATTCGCTTCGAGTCCACGTACGCGACGATTGAAGCGCCGTCGAGGCGCAGCGCCAGCGTGTGCCACTTCCTCACACCGAACGCCGTGCGACCCGAGGCGAGCGTCGCATTTATGCCGTTCATGCGCTCGCTCAAGAGTGCCCAACGTCCATCGCTCGTGAGGCGCAGATGGTAGCCTTGCGAACCTCCGAAATCGAATTGATCCAAGCCTTGGTAACGGCCGATTACCTCTATTGCGCCCGGTTGCTCGAGCATCGCATCGACGCGAACCGTGTAGTTCGTCCACGACGGATCGCCGGTGATGACAATCGGGCCCGTCGGCGATCCGATCGGCCATTCAATCGGCGCAAGATTGATTTGCTGGCGCATGCACATGCCGGAACGCAAGGTGCACGGCGCCGCCTCGAATGCGCCTTGTGCGGCGGCGAAGTATTTCGGAAGCGCACCGGTCCGATATTCGTCGAAGTTGTCGCGATACGGCAACGCCAGTTCTTTCGCCGGCGGCGGATCGCTCGCGCCTTTGTGCTGCCCGGACGTCGTGGTTATCGAATACATGTAGCCCGGCCGCAGCGCCAACGAAAAGTGTCCGGCGCGCGGCGTAACGTCGGGGAACTGTACGAACCAGTCGGAATATTTTGCCGAATGCAGGTTCGTCGCCCAGACGTGCAGGGTGCCGGCCGAAAGTCCGCCCGTTACGGAAAACTCCGCGGTCTGCGGTGTTTTCGCGGTCGTCGTCTCGAGGACGATGCTGTAATCGCGTTTGTTGGGCGCTTCGAGCGTTACGTAGCTGCCATTGTTTCGATCGCCGCCGAGATAGCCGCATGCCGAATTCAAGTACCGCCAGCCGGGCGCGGCAAACTGCCCGGTGTGTGCCATCACCCAAATGCTCTTGGCAACGTAGTAGTGCCCTGACCATGGCTGGTCGGCTTGCATCAGCGCATCGCCCCAGTCCGGCAGCGTGCGATACCATGAGCCGACCGCGCTCCAATTGATAAACGCCGTCATGCGGCCGTCGATGTACCCGCGATTAATCGCGCGCGCCAAAGCGTCGGCGCCCTTGTCCCAATTCTGCGATCCGTTTTCGCTGGCCCATATCGGCTTACCGATAGCAATCGCAACGGCATTGCGATCGCACTTCAACGCCGGGCCGCCGTCGTTACCGCACGGATAATGCACGCCCATGACGTCGACGGCAGAACGCAAGGCTGAGTTGTCGTCCATGCCGCGCGCGATATCCCAGTTCTCACCGCTTGCGTCGTAAGCGATCAGTTTCGTGTCCAGATGGTTGCGCAGCAGCGCGGCCTTCAGAGTCGCGTACCACAAATTGTATCGATCATACGGCGCCCAACCGTTGGACTCGTTCCAGCCGCCGATATAATCGATGTGCAAGTGATGGTCCGACCAGGCATGCTCGATCCAGTCGACCAAGTAGTGGATATTGTCGTTCGAAAAAAATCCGTCGGGACTATTCGTGTCGAGCCGGAACCAGCCCGGTGCGCCCCATTCCAGGCCCGCGAGTTTCATCCGCGGATTACGTGCCTTGGCCTGCTCCATCATCCACCACTCGTAGCCGCGGTTGTAGTTCGCGTCCGAAGGCGAACGCATACTGCTCGCTTCCGCACCGTTGGTGCTGTTCGCGTCGCTGCCGATCTCGACTTTGAGGATCTGCAAATTCGCGCCGAAATGCGGCTTGAACAAATAATCGAGGATCTCGCTGCGCTCCTTGCGCGGGTAGTCGATCAGCAACCGCGACGTTCCGCCGCCTCCGCTAATCGCGCCGATGCCGTCAAACGTTCTCCCGGGGCTGTTTCCGTCTATGGTGATCGTCGAAGCGAGCAACAGCGGCGCCAATATCATCGCGTAATCTCCACCCGCACGCCGCGACGCGCGGGGTTGAGGAATTGAAAGTTGTTGAAGAGCGCACCGTCGCTCATGGCGTCGGCCTCGTCGTTCCAAAATCCCACGATGCCGGATTCATAGGCCGGCTTCGTGTGCTGCCAGTACCACGCGCGCGCAAGGGTGGCGGCTTCGTCGAACTTTCCCGAACTGTTGTACAGCAAAATGCGCGGTTTGAATATCCCGGTCAGTTTGACGCCTTCGGCAGCGATGCGCTTTGCAAACACGCCTGAAGCGCCGTCAGCAACGTACCGCTCGACTTGCGCTTGCGTCGTTCCCCACTGGCTGTTGAGAAAGCCGAGCGTCCATTTTGGCGACATCGGCGCGGCGCCGGGTGGCCCGGCGATTACGCGCAGCATATCATCGGCGATTGTAAAATTTCCGCCGTCGGAATCGACAAGCAGTCCATAGTGATTCGTGTACACGAGCGGCGCAGCGCCGTCGCCCTGATTCGCCCGCACGAGACCGCCCTGGCGAACGAGGCCGCTGCGCACGTCTTGCCGTGCATCGATGTTACTGCCCGGCAAGCTGAAACCATCGATGCCGAAGAACAAGTGACTGCCATTTACAACGAATTTCACGCCGTGCGGCTGCACGCCGCGCGCTGCCGGCTCGCGCAACAGCGCTTTGCCCGCTGCGTCGTCGATCTCGACGCGTACAGGACGCCGCGAAACCTTCACGATCATTTGCGCTGTTCGAACGACAATCGGATCGCTGCGCACGTCGATGGTTGTGGGCGTATCCGACGGCCAAACGCGCCGGCGGTCAAGCACATCCGTCGGCGTGCTGACCAGTCCGTTGGGCTCATAGTGCACGTGCAGCAGATTCGACTCGGCCGCCTGGACGACGAGCACGTCGCGTCCCGCATGCAGTGTAACGGTGTGGCCGTGAACCGATACGGAGCTCAACGCGCATAGCAGCACGCACGCGTGCGGGATTGGAATCACGGACTGTACACGTCTCCGATGCGCAGTGGCGTCAGCGCGTTGCCAAGCAGCCGAAGCGAGAAGATGCCCAGGCCCGTGCTGTCCGGGTCGAGACTCCAATGCGCAATCGCCAGCGTATTCTCACCATCCGTACGCAGAATGCCGTTCGGCAAGACGAAACGCGTTTCCGGACCTACGTCGTTGATATAGCGACCGATCAGCCAGCCGTTCAAATAGATCAGTTCGCGATAGGTGCGATCGTTCGTGTCGTCAATCTGGAGCGCAACGTCGGCATCCTGGTCGCGTGGGACGTGCAGGCTGAAGGACGTGCGATACCAGGCGACACCGGCTCGTTTTGGTGCCGCAGCTTGCTCGTCGACGCGCTTCCACGACGAGCCGTTGAAATGGGGCAGATACCAGCCGTTGCGTTCGCCGAAGAGGCCGCCCGTGTTCATCGGACCGCGCACCGGATCGTTCTCGAGGTTGCCCTGAATACGCCACGCAATCGCGGGACCCCCCGGAAACGTCACGGACTTGATGCCGCGCGGCTCTTTGAACGAGTCGTCGGTGCTGCCGTCCTCGTTGTGACCGCTGTTTTCGAGCAGAATTGCGAGCATATTCGTACTACCGGTGTGTAGCGTACCGTCGGGAATCCTGAACGTCTGCTGCGTGCGCCCGTTGCTGTCCGCTTCCTGCGATCCCAAATACGTTTCGTTCAACCAGACCGTG
>DATGJX010000176.1:0-3300 GCA_035294905.1 Vulcanimicrobiaceae bacterium
CGCACATAGACCCACAGCCATGAATAGGCCGACCTTGGTCGATTTGGTAGGCACGCCCACCGCTCTCGCGCTCGCAGCGCTTCCGCCAGCGGCGAATATCCAGTTGCCGACTCTGGTGCGCAGCAGGACCCACGTGCCAAGCGCAACCAGCGCCAGCCACCAGAGAATGCTGACGCTGATCTCAGCGCCTGCGAAGGTCAACGATGAGGCGAAGATCGCATGGGCCGAATCGAAACCTGGCAAACTCGAAACGTCGTTAGTAGCGACATTGCCCGTGACCAGCCGCGTGATCGCCAAATTCGCGCCTTGAAGCATCAGAAACGTACCTAAGGTGACCAAAAAGCTTGGTAATCCCGTGCGGACGAGCATCCAGCCATTGAATGCGCCGATCCCCAACGAGACGAGGAGTGCGATGACGATTCCGGTCCAGACATTCGCGCCGAATTGGTAGGCGCACATCGCCGCGGTCAGGGCTGAGGTGATGACTGCGACGCCGGCAGACAAATCGAACTCGCCGCCGATCATCAGCAAGGCGACGCCGACCGCCATGATTCCTAGCGTAGAGCTCTGGTAAAGGATCGTGCTGGCCGAGCCTAGATGCCGCATTCCGGGAGCAAGCGCATAGAAGAAGACGATCACGATGATCGCTCCAGTGAGAGAGCCTAGCTCGGGCAGTCGCAATACACGCCGCAAAGCTGACTGCTCGGCCGGAGCTCTCGCTGCTGCCGTACGCAGTTTCGGGCTTACGGTATCATCGTCGAGTGGCTGCTTCACCGTGTGCCGCGAGCAGCATAACGCGCGACGCTGTCGATATTGCGGGCATCGAGGAACGCTGGTCCGGTGAGCACCGGTTGTCCACCGCCGATCACATCACCATTGGTGATGAATAACCAGAGGGCATCCACCGCCTCGTATCCTTGGACAAAGGGCTGCTGGTCGATCGCCCACAGCACGCTGCCGTCCTTGACCGCGCCGACGAGCTGCCGATTAGTGTCGAAGGTGACTACTTTGGCATTGCTGTTCGCCGTTTTGACCGCCTGGACAATCGTCAGCGCGATCGGGGCGCCGAGCGCGACGACATAATCGATGCTCCGATCCTGCTGCAGTTTTGCCGTAATGGTCGACCTCACCGACGGCATGTCGGCGCCATTCACATAGATCTTCTCACTGCGCGCACCTCTCAGGCCCTGTTGCACTCCGACGCAGCGCGCCTCAAGCTGCACTTGGCCTTGAGATTGGATCACGCACAGCACGTGATGCGCTCCCTCACTCGCCAGGCGCTCGCCGGCTGCACGCCCCGCGAGCGCTTCATCCTGGCCGAAATACATTGGGATTCCCAGGCGCTTCCACGCATCGAAGCCGGCGTTCAGAGCGACAAGGGGAATACCCGCGTCTTGAGCCTTTCTGATTTCACGCGCTAACGCGTCTGGCGTTGGGAGAGTTACCGCGATGCCATCCACATGTTGATCAATGGCGTTCTGGATGAGCACCGCTTGGCCGTTCGCGCTTTGATCGTTGGAGTATATGAGTTGGACGTTGTCCTTGGCGGCTGCGGCTTCGGCTCCGCGGCGGATGATATCCCAAAAGGTATCGCCGGGAGCTTGGTGCGTGATCATGGCGATGTGCAACCGCGTCGACGCCGCATTTTGCGCGCTATTTGACGTCTGATGGACGCTGTTATTGCAAGCTTCCAACGCGACGAGTACGGCGAGCACAACGGCCTGGGCCGTCCTTCTAGCGATCATGATTAGCTGTCTCCATTGCAGCGGATCGAGTGGACACGCGAGCGAGGCATGCACCGAGGTACGCGCGGGTGCGAACCGCAATGGGCATGGGCACGTCGGGAGCACACGGATAGAGATCGTGTTCGGCGATGACGAACAGCTGCCGACCCACGGCCGACAAGGCGTCGACGACCGCCGCTGCGTCGGGAATGCCGGCGGGTGGTTCCACACAGATACCGCGCTGCACGGCTTGACCGAACGATAATTGCTTGGCGCGCACCTCAACGAGAACACGAGGATCGATCTGCTTCATGTGGACGTAGGCGATCCGTTCGGCATGGCGCGCTATGAGGGCAACCGGATCGCCGCCGCCATAGGCGATGTGTCCGGTGTCTAAGCACAGGTTCACGTAACGGGCGTCGGTGTTATCCAGCAAGCGTTCAATGTCAGTTTGGCTTTCTATGTGCGAGTCGGCATGCGGATGCAGACAGAGTCGCACACCGTAGTCATCGAGGAGAATCCTGCCCAATTCGTTTGCGTGCCGATGCAGTAGATGAGTATCTTCCGCGTTGAGCACCGACGGTTCGCTGTGCTCGCCTGACACATCGCGATACATGGATGGCAGGAAGATGAGGTGATGAGCGCCCACGGCGGCAGTTAGACGAGCAATGTCTCGGGCAACCGCTACGATCTGGGTCCATCGATCGGCGCGTTGGTGCAGACCGCCTGAAGTGGTGCCGCCAGAGACGCGTAAGCCTCGGCCCTCTAGATGCTCTTGCAACTCAAGCGGATCGCGCGGCAAGTACCCGTAGGGACCGAGTTCCAGCCATTCATAGCCGGCACGGGAGAGTTCATCGAGAAATCGTGTGAACGGAATTTGCTGCCTGTCGTCCGCGAACCACACACCCCATGAGTCCGGTGCGGATCCCAACAAGAGCTTAGTCATAGGGCGTCGCCGGCCGATTGAGATACATAAAGAAGCTCACGATGTGAATAGAAAAAAGATTTAGACAGGAGGCCATCATCTCCGCTTCTTGGGCGGATCTCGCAGCATCGCTATTGCCGTATGCGCAATGGTTACATCGTAGGCTAGGCGATCGTTGCAGCACTCTTCCATCGAATCGCACCATCGCGATGAATCGCAATGGTCTGGGCGATCGGGTGCGCTACGACTCCCCAAACAACAACGCCAAGCAGCTCGCGCCATCTCACGTTGTTTCTCACCGCCAACAACCTCACCGATGCCGATCAGTTGCACCCAGCGAGGTTCACGGTCACGCTGCCACAGCGCTCGTAATAATCTGGGCGACTCCATTACCAGTCGACCAGCTGTTCGACTAGCACTGCAAGATTCGGTTGACCAGGGCAAGCGTCACTGCTACCCTAAGGGTTAAGAGACGGCTTTGCCTCTTGGCATAGCCGCATAACGGTTTTGCCGTATGGGGAGGCGTGATGATCGAAGCAATCAGTAGCAGGTGGTGGGTCTTCCTGTTACGCGGGATCGCGGCCCTCATCGTCGCCGCGGTAGCATTTACGAAGCCGGGTGCGGCGCTCATCGCTTTGGTCCTGGTGCTGG
>DATGJX010000177.1:0-5275 GCA_035294905.1 Vulcanimicrobiaceae bacterium
ACTGCTCAACGCCCAAGGCAACCATTACGCGGCGCCGCGCGAAATCAGCGTTGGACTGCGGTTCGCGCGCTGAAAAAGGCGGCAAGCGGCCAATCGCCCCGCGGATTCGACGGTTCCGAACGAGCGACGACCTTATTGGGAAACATTTCTAAACGGTGTAACGTTTGGACTTTTGAGCCGGCTTCTCTACTCAATGTAAGGCGTATTCGATGAATGCTCGCCTCTGGTTTACCGATCGCCCTGTGATCGCGTGGGGCCTCTTGACGCTCATTACGGCAGCAATTCTCGCTTTCGGCTCGCTTCGTCTATACAGCGTCATTCTGCGCTCGAGCAGGTACGAGCGCTACCTGCGCTCCGCTCAACTCGCAAGATCCCGAACAATGCGCTTGCAGCTGGACGAGCAAAGCGCGCTTCGAGGGTTTTTGCTTGCGCACGACGGCGCGGCAATGGCGCGCTATGCGGAAGCTGCATCTCAGATGCCCGTGGCGGAAAGCGCCTTGAGCAAGATCTTGCAAGATAGTGCATTGCTGGCCGGCCGGCGCTTTGCTCTGGACGAACGAAACACCAATCGCACGTGGCAGCGAGTCGTAGCCGGGCCCTGCCTAATTGCGCCGACGAACGCGTGCATCAGGCGCGCGTCCTATAGCGGTGAACTGATCGATCGTTTTCGCCAGGACGACGCAGCTATAGACGATGCTCTCGGAAACGCCGAGAGAAGAGCTGATGCGGCGTCGAGAGCGGACGCGCGCGCAGTTCTCTGGTTTACCGTCGGTGCCGCCTCGCTCGCGTTCGCGCTCGTCATCGTTTCCGCATTCCTCCAGCGACGCGCCGTTCTGGAAATGATTCTTCAAAAGACCGCGTACGTCGAGGAGCGCAGAACGAGCGCCGCGCTTCAAAACATCATAACGCGCGAGGCCTTGCGCAAAGCAAAGGGCTTGGAACTCGATGCGATCTTTCAGCCCGCCGAAGGCTACGTGGGCGGGGATTGGTACGACGTTTTGTCACTTGCGGAAGGCTGGTTCTTTTTTAGCGTCGGTGACGTGATGGGCCACGGACTGGAGGCTGCCACCGCAATGATCGGCATCCGCGACTTCTTGATTGCATTCGCATCGCAAACCAGCGATCCGGGAGACGTCTTGAAGCGCGCAAACGGCGCGTTAGCGCTGCAATATCCACACGTCGTGGCAACAGCCGTGTGCGGCTTCATCACGCCGGACAGGAACTCGGTACGTTATTCCGCCGCCGGCCATCCGCCGCCGCTGTTCGTTTCCGCGTCGCAATCGAACTTTGGCGCATTTGGGGGCCCTCCCTTGGGTGTGTCGGCTTCGCAGCTCTATGAATCGCACATTCGCCCTTTTGCGCAGCATGATGCTGTGTTGCTCTATACCGACGGCCTGGTTGAAATCGATCGCGACATCATTGCTGCAAGCGATCGGCTCGCCGCGATCGGCTCGTCGGCGCTTGGCCGTGGATGGGCGCGTTTAGCGCATCGGATCGTAGAACGCATGCTGACTGGCAAGCGCCCAACGGACGACATCGCCGCGCTGACGATCGTACGCGTGCGCTAGCGAGCACCAGTCCGCTTCGCGTTCATGATAATTGCGAATTGAGAAGACGGCACCTTGCGGACGCTGCCTCGGCGGAGCATACTGAATGGATTCCGATTAGGAGGTGCAGTTACGGACCTCGACTTCCGTACGCTCGAACTCATGCTCGGCTCACCGCAGTCGACGAGCGTCGAGATCCAAGCCACCGGCGAACGCGATGTTTACGGCTGGTCATGCGGCTGCATCGCGACGCATGAGAGTCACCGCACCTATTGCGTCATCAAGTGGTGCGAGTTTCATCGCGAGACGCTCCTGCCGAAGAGCTGAAAGCGAGCAAGCGGCGAAGAACGGTAGGAAACAATACCCGGTTCCTAAGTCGGTAGATATTTGGCACTATAGTGGGTGCAGAGATTGAAATGACGACGCTCGATCGTCCTCCCACATTTTCGCGCCTGCGGTGCCGCCGCTCGATTCTTTCGTGCGAGCCGCGCTACCGCCGCGTGCGGCTCGTCCTCACGGTAAGCCACTTAGCGGCACTCCATCATGCCGGACTGCGCTCGCTGATGCGCGCCCACTGGCACGCGGTGCGTGCGCACAGTTCGTGGAGCCGCGCATAAGTTAAGATCCGGCCGAGCGGGCCGGCGCCCCTGGGTCCCAGGCACCATCTGTGTTAGGATGGCGGCAAGTATGCCGCGCATGCGCAGGCGGGGTATGCTCTCCTTACGAAAAGGCGCTTTTACGCATGAGAAGACTGCTGGGGCTGTTTTGTCTTTTGGGGATGTTATATGGCTGCAGCGGTGCGGGTTACTTGCCGTATGCGCCGCACGCGCTCTATCCCGGGCAGATCCAGAGCCTCGTCAACGACGCCTCGGCGCGTAACGGCGTCGAACCTGCGCTCGTCAATGCCGTGGTCATGGCGGAGTCCGCCGGGGACCCGTCTGCAATCAGCACGGCCGGCGCGCAAGGTCTCATGCAGCTCATGCCGGGTACGTCCGCGTCCTGCGGCATCAGCAATCCTTTCGATCCCGAGCAGAACGTCGATTGCGGAACGCGCTATCTGCACGGTTTGCTGCAGCGCTACAACAACAACGTCGAGCTTGCCGTCGCCGCCTACAACGCCGGGCCGGGAGCGGTGGACGAGTATCACGGCGTGCCTCCCTACGCCGAAACGCGCGCGTACGTGGCGCGCGTGCTCACCGCATACAGGGACTACTAGCGCGAGCTAACCGCATGGCGTCCATCACCGGGGCACGCACGGCACCCAGCGGCCTGCTCCGACAACTTCGCCTGCCGATTCTGGACTCGTACATCCTGGGCGAGATCCTCGGCCCCTTCATCTTCGCGTTTCTCGCGTTCTTTTTGTTTTGGGGCTTCAACATATTCTTTTTGGCCGCCAAGTATATCTTGGTCGGCAATGCGCCGTTCTTTTTGGTGATGCGGTTCGTGCTCTTCCGCGTGCCGCAGTCGATTCCGATGGCGTTTCCGTTCGCGACGATCTTCGCGACGCTGCTCGGCATCGGCCGGTTGATGGCGGACAACGAGCTTACGGCTATCCGGACCTCGGGTGTTTCGCTGTGGCGTTTTGCGCTCACGCCGTTTGCGTTCGGCGTCCTGGTGTTCGTCTCGACGTGGCTGATGAACGAGTATGTCGCGCCGCATTCGGTCGACGTCTCGACGCGCACGTTCTATCAAATCATCTACCACACGGCCTCGCTTCCTATCGAGCCGAACATGTTCCGCACCGATCCGGACACCAACAACGAGTTCTACGTGAGCAACGTCGCCCCGGACGGGCACACGATGCAAGGCG
Source organism: Vulcanimicrobiaceae bacterium (assembly GCA_035294905.1). Taxonomy (GTDB): domain Bacteria; phylum Vulcanimicrobiota; class Vulcanimicrobiia; order Vulcanimicrobiales; family Vulcanimicrobiaceae; genus DATGJX01. Next base: position 3,358 of record DATGJX010000177.1, read on the forward strand.
TCCAGATCTTCAAGCCGGGCCGCAACGGGTATTGGAACGAGACGATTCAGGCCAAAACGGCACGTGTCGAGGGTGCGACGCTCGTTCTGACCGACGCGATCCTCACATTCTATAACGAGCAAGGCTTTGAAACCTCGCAAACGACGACGCCGGAATTTCGCATCGGGCTGCCGCTCGGAGAAACCGCCGCGCAGTTCCTCAGCACACAGAACACCGACGCTTATACGATGAATTCCAAGCAGCTCTCGCAGCAAGTGAACGCGCTGCGCGCTCAGGGCGTAGGCGGCGAGGCACTGGGCAATTTGGAGCTGAACCTGGCTGATAAGTTCGCTTTCCCGTTCGCCGCGGTAGTGAGCGTGTTGATTGCGCTCCCGATGGCAATCAGATTCGGGAAAAAGGGACGCGCGATGGGAATGGCTATGGCTATTGTTGCGTTCTTTGTGTATTACATCATGATTGAGGCTGCTGCTGCGTTCGGAAGCACGGGGCGGATGAATCCATACCTCGCCGCATGGCTGCCGAACATCCTATTCGGGACCGCCGGTCTGGCACTGCTCTGGAGCGAAGAGCGCTAACCAGTGCGTTCTGCTCGCCGGCGAACGCTGTACGCCCTCGCGTGCTTGCTCGCTTTCGCGACAAGTTTTTTTCCTGCATCCGCGCAGACGACCAGCTTCGACGACATCCCTTCGCTGCGCGCATTGCACCTGCTGGACGGTCAGCCGTGCGCAGCGCCGATTAACTACTCGCAAACCGTCGCACAGGTCGCACCGCCGTCGCCATCCCCGAGCGCGACGATTACGCCGGTTCCCGTCGGTCCCGGCCCGATTTACTCGACGCCTTTCCCGCACGGCACGCCGCCCGTTACGCCCCTGCCGGTCCCGACCCCGACGCCTGTTTCCACGGCGAGCGCGGGACCTGTGTTCTTGACGCGTCCGAGCGCATCGCCATCGATTTTGCCCGCCGGTGAAGGCACGCCTTCGCCGTCACCGGCGCCCACCGGCGCGCCGACGCTGCGCCCTGGCTACGTTGCGGTCATGGCCGACAAAGTCGTAGGCAGCACAAAGCCTGGCATGCCCGGTGATGCGACCGGTAACGTGCACATCTTTTACTCGGACGAAGTGCTCGTCGGCGATCGCGCGCACTACGACGGCATTCGAACCATTACCGTAACGGGCAATCCGTACATCATCAACAACACCAAGAATTCGATTTTGTACGCGGACAAGATCACGTTCGACACCGTAGCCGAAAAAGCGAATCTGTATAACGGTCGCGGCGAGAGTTCGCAAGGCGTCCAACGCGGCTTGGCGTATTTCAGCGCGAAGGATCTGCACTCCGACGAGCACGGCGTATCGCACGGCGATTATGCCAGCGTCACGACGTGCGAACGGCCGCGCTCGGGTTATCATCTGACCGGTCGCACGATCGACGTTTACCCCGGCGACAAAATCGTGATCACCAAAGCGATTCTCTGGCTCGGCGCAGCGGCCGTCTTCTGGCTCCCGCGCGTGGTGATTCCGCTGCGAACCGTGAGCGACGAACGGCGCAAACCGCAGTTCTTTCCCGAAGTCGGCTACAACCAGTACCAAGGCTTTTACGTGCGAGCAAAAGTCGGCTTCGGCAGGGACCAATACTACTACGGCTACTACGACATCGAGTTCTACACAAAGCAAGGTCTCACGCTCGGCTACAACGGGTCCATTACGCCGAAGAGCGGCAAGCGAACGACGAACATTGCGGTGCAGCGCGTTGAAAACAAACTCAACGTCGGCGGGTCGACGACGCAATACAACGCCTCACTGCAAGACCTCGAAAATTTCTCGCAGACGCTGCGCGGACAGTTCGCCTACAACTATCAGGGCAACTACGGCCCGCTGAGCAGCATCCCGCCCACGAGCAATGCTCAGGCGACCGTCAC
>DATGJX010000178.1:0-8548 GCA_035294905.1 Vulcanimicrobiaceae bacterium
CCCATCGTTCCGCCGTTTTGCATCAGATCTGAATCCATTCTTCCTCCCTTCGCCCCCGGGGGACGAACTTGAGATGGTGGACAGCGCAAAATAGCGCTTTGTGCGCATCATAAGTAATTTTTGCGAGAATTGCAAATTTCGGACGAATTTTCGCTTGACGACAAATGCAAAATGCGGTATCGCGCATGCGTAATACGTACACCCGCGCGTGTGAACCCACGCGCAAGCGCGAGGGACGGAAGGCCGTAGGTTTGCCCCGGACTTGACCCCGGCGGTACAATAGGCCCCGATGAAAAAGCCCCTGATCATCGTGGAGTCGCCCACCAAGGCGCGCACGATCAAGAAGTTCCTCCCCGCGCGGTACGTCGTGAAGGCGTCGGTCGGCCATGTGCGCGATTTGCCGAAGAGCACGCTCGGCGTCGACGTGGAGCATGGTTTCGCGCCGAAGTATCTGACGATCAAGGGCAAGGGCGAGGTCATCAAGGATCTCAAATCCGCGGTAAAAACGGCCAGCGACGTGTTTCTCGCGACCGACCCCGATCGCGAAGGCGAAGCAATTGCCTGGCACTTGGCCGAACTGCTCAAACTCGAAGACCCTAAGCGCATCGAGTTGCACGAAATCACCAAAGATGCGGCGCTCGCCGCTCTGAAGAATCCGCATCACATCGACATCGCGCGGGTCAACGCGCAGCAGGCGCGCCGCATTCTGGACCGTTTGGTCGGTTACAAGATCTCTCCGCTGCTGTGGGCGAAAGTGCGCGGCGGGCTCTCCGCGGGCCGGGTGCAGTCGGTGGCCGTACGTCTCATCGTCGATCGCGAGCGCGAAATTCAAGCGTTCGTACCGCGTGAATATTGGTCGATCACCGCGGTGCTCTCGACGCACGAAGAAAAATCGCTGGTCTTCGGCGCCGACCTCATCGCCAAGGGTGGTGAGAAGCTCACAGTCGAGAATCAAGCGCAGGCTGACGCCGTGCTCGCCGACCTGCAGGGCGCGCCGTTCGCGGTTGCTTCGGTCAAGCAGCGCGAAGTCAAGCGCAACGCACCCGCGCCGTTCACGACCTCGACGCTGCAGCAGGAAGCCTCGCGCAAACTGCGCATTCGCGTCCGGCGGGCCATGCAGATCGCGCAATCTTTATATGAAGGCGTCGATCTCGGTTCTCAAGGCACCGTCGGGTTGATAACCTACATGCGAACCGATTCGACCCGCATCTCCGATGCGGCTCGCGATAATGCTCGCGAGTACATTTCGCAGACGTACGGTCAGGAATACCATGGCGGGCGCGCCCACAAAGTGCGCGAAGGCGCGCAGGATGCGCACGAGGCGATCCGCCCGACCAGCGTCCTGAATACCCCCGAAAAACTGGCGGGTGTGCTCAAACGCGACGAGCTGCGTTTGTACACGCTGATTTGGAATCGCTTCGTCGCCTCGCAAATGTCGCCGGCGGTTTTCGACCAGACGACGGTCGACATCGCAGCGAAGGATTACACGTTTCGCGCGAGCGGCAGCGTCGTCAAATTCCCGGGCTTCACGAAGATTTACGAAGAGAGCCGCGACGAGGACTTGGTTGACGAAAAGAAAGCCCGCCTGCCCAAACTGCATGCGCACCAGGAGCTGCAGCTGCACAAGATCGACCCGAAGCAGCACTTCACCGAGCCGCCTCCGCGCTACACCGAAGCAACGTTGGTCAAAGCGCTCGAGGACAACGGCATCGGACGGCCGTCGACGTACAGCACGATCGTCGAGACCGTTCAAGCGCGCGGGTACGTCGTGCAGGTCGAGCGCCGTTTTCAGCCCACCGACATCGGAATCGCGGTCAACGATCTGCTTGCCGAGCATTTTCCCGACATCGTGGATTTGCGCTTCACCGCGCAGATGGAAGGCGATCTCGACAAAGTCGCCGATGGTCACGAAGACTGGGTCAAGTTGCTCGACCGCTTCTACGGCCCGTTTTTGAACGAATTGGAACAAGCCGAAAAGAAACTGCCGCGCCTGGAGATCAAGGACGAACCGACCGATGAAATCTGCCCGAACTGCGGGCGGCCGATGGTCATCAAGACGGGACGTTTTGGGCGGTTCATTTCGTGCACCGGCTATCCGGAGTGCAAGACGACGCGCCCGATACTCAAAGACACCGGCGTGAAGTGCCCCAAGGACGGCGGCATGGTCGTCGAGCGCAAGTCACGCAAGGGCCGCACCTTTTACGGCTGCGCAAACTATCCGAAATGCGACTTCGTCTCGTGGGACCGCGTCGTCCCCGAGCCGTGCCCGGTCTGCGGTTCGTATGTCGTGGCGAAAACGCGCCGCGGCGGCGCCGTGACGCTCGAGTGCAGCGCGAACCGCGATCACGACACGAGCAGCATCGCCCAAAAGAGCGAGGAGCGCGAAGCAGTCGAGGCCTAGCCTGAAGTGCCAAGGGACGGGCGTTTCCAAAAGGGAACTCTTCGTGCGGGTTAGCCTGTCCTGAACGCTTTTCGGGTCGCGGAAACAATGGGCAACGGATCCCTCAAAGCGCTAGGGCGGCATGGCTCAGCTCTAATGTTGGAGGATCCTATGGGCCGAAGGCTCTTATTCGCATTCCTAGCGTTAGGCTTCATTATTTCATTGTGCACCCCGGCATACGCGGCCGGCGGCTTGTACGGAAGCCTGAGCGGAACTGTCACTGACTCTACGACGCACGCGCCTATTGCAGCCGCGGCGGTCGAGGCCAAATCACCAACCGGTGTGTATTCCACGAGGACGGACGGGAGAGGATACTTCTCGATCGTCGGTATGAGCGTGGATACGTACACCGTTACCATCACCGAGTCCAAACACGAGCCGCTGAACATTCCCGGCGTCGTCGTGTTCGGCGATCAGTCCACCTCAATCGGCACGGTCGCCATGGCGCCGGTACTCAAAACGATTGCGCGCATAACCTCGCGCAGCGTGGCGAGCGCATATCAGCCGACGCAAACGACCGACCAGTACACCGTCAACACGCAGCAGATCACGATGTCGACCGGCAACGCCGCGTCGACGAATGAGAACCAAGCGTTGTTGGCCGTTCCCGGCGTAACGATGGGGAATGGTACGGGCATGCAGGGTGGGGCGCCGTTCCTCACCATTCGCGGCGGCGCCGCGGCGGAAGTCGGCTATCAGTACGACGGCGTTCCGTTCAAAGAACCGTTCCTCGGATCGAACGGCTCGTTCGGTTTGATCAACAGCGTTGCCGACATTCAGGTGGTCGAAGGCGCCGGTGATTCGACGCAGGGTGGAGTCGGATCGGGCGTCATCAACGTCATACCGCGTCGCGGTTACGGCCCCGGCTCGGGCTACTTCGACTCCGAAATCGGCGGACCGAACTTCAGCCACCAAATCTCTTTCAACTACGGCTTTTCGACGCCGAACAACCGGATCTCGGAGTATTTCGCCTACGCCGGCCAGCGCTTCGCGCCGTATCTCGGCTACTCGAACTCGCCGCTGAACCAATACGGCAACTATTTTGGGACAACGTACCAAACGAACGATCAGTTCACGAATAACTTCTACTACAAGTTCGGTCACAACCTGACCCAGCAAGTTCAGGTGCTGTACACCAACATTCTGGAGCGGGGTTATGGCGGTGCGACGGGATGCGGTGGTTTCTACGATCAAACGACCAACCCGTGCGCGCTGGTCTACTATCCGTACGATACGCTCACGCAGGGCACGCTGCAGTTCTTCACAGGATATACGCCGCAGCAGTACGCGAGCTTGATCGGACTCACGCCGGGAACGCCGACGACTAACCAACCGATCACGCAGCCGCAGCAGAACTTCAACAACCAAACGAACTTTCTGAAGTTCGAGTACGACAACAACCTTTCGGCAAACACGTATCTCGCGCTGCGGTACTATAACTGGCAAGACAACGCGGCAACGGACTCCTCGTATTACAACGGCCCATGGCTCAGTGGTTTCCCGGGGCTCGTTTCATGGGCGCAAACCGGCGGCCGCACGTATGGCCTGAACATGGACATCGTGCATCAGATCTCGTCGAATTTGACGATGACGCTAAACGGTCAGTACAACTGGCTGGAGCCGGAGTTCACCAGCTACACACCGCAGTACACCATCTTCGGGCTCCTCGGCACCGGATTGACGAATCAACCGAATCCGGCTGACTGGCTGCCGGGCGGCTATGTCTTCGATCACTTCTGCGGAACCACGGCATGGACGTCCGGGCCCAAACCGAGCTGCTTGCCGCCTCTGCCGACGTGGGGCATCAACTACAACAACACGGTATTCCAGAACTGGGGTACCGGCATTCGTTTCCAGTACACCGCCTCTTCGAAACTGCGGTTCGACGTCGGTGTGCGTGACGAAGGACAAGTGCGCCACTGGTATAGCCAAATCGGCAACCTCGGCATGGGTGCGCCGTCGTTCGGCTACGCGGTCAACGGATGCGCTGCATACAATGCAAATCCGTTCAATTACGCGCAGTGTCCGAAGGTCGATATAGTGAACCCGTACGACGTGCCGGGCCAGCTCTGGCACAACGAGCCGACGGTGATACAACCGCGCGGCGCGATCAACTACGAACTCGGGCCGAACGACTCGATTCGCATCGGCTATGGACGTTCCGCCGTCTTCGCAGACGCGCAAACCGGCGGTACGCCGTTCCACATGTGGGGCCTCGACCAGTTCGTCAAAGTGCCCGCAAAGACATCGGCCGCAGCACCGACGCTGTGCGGTTGGAACAGCGCCGCCTTCCCGACGGCCGTCTTCCCGTGCTCGTCGTTTGCTCAGCAGTTGTACTGGATGGGCGATAACATCGAAGCGCCGGACGCCGAGAATCTGCCGCCGGCGATCTATACAAACTACGACTTCAGCTACAACCACCAGTTCAAGAATGGTTGGGGCGTGCGTCTCACGCCGTTCTTCAAACTCGGCACCGGCCTGCCGACGTACTACTTGCTGAACCCCGTGCTCGGAATCTTCGCGATCTCGACGCAGGGCTACAACAAGACGTCGGGTGTCGAACTCGGTGTGACGACGCCGCAGAAGACGTTCGGGCTCTCCGGCTTCATGGCCGCGACCTATCAGAACGTGCTCAGCAGCACGCCGCCGTTCACGTCCGGTGAAACGTCGGTTCCGTTGAACAACCTTGCGACGCTGGCACTCGGCGATCTGTATCGCGCGGGATACGTCTCGCCGCTCTCAGTGCGCCTTGGTCTGCAGGAAAACCTCAAGGACGGAATCACGATAATTCCGGACCTGCAGTTCGACATCGGCTTCCCGTATAGCGTCGGCAACTTGATTGCCGGCTGCGTCATCTTGAACACGAACGGCACGTGCAAGCAGTACGCCAACGTGGAGCAGATGGACATGGGCGCAGGCATAAGCAGCGGCCAGGCCAGCCTGGTCGGAGGCAGTCCGGCTTCCAGCATCAGCACGAACTACTACGATCCGGCATATCCCGGAACGGTTTCGAATCCGAACGTCGCATGGACGCGCGGTACGCCCGCTACTGCGGCAAACGGAGGCGTTCTGTCGCATGCGAACCTGTTTGCAGATCTCACGCTCGAATATAAGTTCCAAAAGAACGTCGTCGGCGTGCAGATGTTCAATCTGTTCGGGTCGGCGTGGATGAACTCGGTTCCCGCACCCAATCCGTGGTACCAGCCGGTCGCAACCGGAATCTCCGGTCCGCAAACGGGTTACAACTCGTGCGTGAACCAGACAGGCCCGAACGTTCGCGGCTGCTACCCGTATGTTCCGCGGGACTCGTACGCGTTTTCTAACGGCGCGTATCTGCTTACGAACGGCAACTTCACCGGCGCCACGTTGTATGGTCCGATCCAGCCGTTCACCATCCAGGTATTCTTCCAGCGTTCGCTTTGATTGGGATGAGCATGAAAGAAATAAAACTCCTCATTGCCGGCGGAGCGATTGCGCTGGCGCTTACCGGATGTTCGTCAGTTGGGGGGAGCCCTTCGGCTCCCCCCAGCACTCAACCGGTCGCAAGCAGCGTCTTACAGTTTGCGGTCGGCAGTGCACTGCTGCCGAACGGCACGACGGGCTTGAACGTCGTCGCCACGTACCGCCAACCCAACGGCGCTGCGAAACCGGGCGACAGCGCAGTTGCCGTCAACTCACCGACGCTTACACTTCCCTCGAACATCACTGCCGCTGTCGGTAGTCCGGCGGGTTACGACGGCTGCTCGACGGTTCTAACGGGACCGGCTTCGGGTGAAGTCGGCACGGCGAGCATGACGTCGACCACGCAAAGTCCGGGTGCACCGTGCAGTACGACGCAAACCACGTTTGGACAATCCGGCGGCGTATTCGGTCTGGGCATCGAGCCGTTCAATGCAACGGGCCAAGCCGATTTCACTCCGCCGGCGGCAAACACGACAGGAACTCCGTTCCAAGTTGCACCGTATCCGGTGCCGCTGTATGCGACGGCAACCAGCAACACACTCATTCCATGGGGTGGACCGCCGGCGTTCTTGCTGGGAGGCGTTCCCGACTCACTCGCCGGTAATCACGAGCTCGTTCCAGCCGGAACGAACGGGGTTAGCGAGGGCATCGACGTCTTCAGCGGCGTTGCTCCAGTTGCGGGTGGCGCATACGCACTTTCGGTAAGCGTGCCCGCGAACACGGGAACGGTGACGCAAAAAGCGACGTTCACGTTGCCGGCCGCGCTTACGCTGCTCGGTGCGGCAACTGCTCCGGTGTATGCGCCTGACGGTAACGGCGGTGGGACATTCGCCTTCACGATGCCCGCCGGCGCCACCGAAGCATACTTGGAAATCACGGACTACGGGCCACCCACCGGCGCGAGCTGCGACGGATGGGCCAGTACGGCCAGCCCGGTGTATTACACGATCGAAGCAACAGCGTCGGGAACGCTGACGCTGCCCGACGATCTCGGCCCGACCGCACCGCTTTCCGCAGCCGCGAACACGGTGCCGTCAATCTGTACCGCCGCGCAAAACACGACGGCAAACGGTACGGCGACATCCGGCGATCAAGCGGTTATGCAAGTAGTCGGCTTCGACTACGATGCATTCGGCATCTCATATCCGAACAGCGTCGGAAAACCATCGCCATCGTTTGCGGACTCGAACGGATCGACGGACCTCACGCTGTCGACGGCGATATGCCAATACGATGCGGGCGGGGGAACGCAAACGTCGTGCGCAGCGCCGGTACCGGCGCTGAGACGGACTGCGATTCACCGTCTTCATATCAAGTAGACGACAACGAGTCCCCGGCGACGCCGGGGACTCACTTTTTTGCGGCGAAGCGTAGGCCGCTGATGCGACTGATGGTTATCGGCGGGGGCTTGGCCGGCTGCGAGGCGGCAACGCAAGCAGCGCGGCTCGGCGTCGACGTCGATTTGTACGAGATGCGCCCGCACAAGAGCGGTCCTGCGCACAAGACCGGCAACTTGGCGGAGCTGGTGTGCAGCAATTCGCTGCGCGGCGCCGCGCTCGAAAATGCGGTCGGGCTGCTCAAGGAAGAGCTGGCGCTTCTTGATTCTGCGATCATCCGCTCCGCGCGCGAAGCGGCGGTTTCCGCAGGCGGCGCGCTCGCCGTCGATCGCGAGCGCTTCTCGCATGCCGTCGAGCAACGTATTGCCGGTGAGCCTCGCATTACGATTCACCGCGAAGAAGTGCGCGAGATTCCGCTCGACCATCCGGTCATCGTCGCGTGCGGCCCGCTGCCGTCCGAGGATTTGCTGCAAGCGGTTGACGCCGTCGTCCTTCGACAGGCTCAGGATGACAAGGCGTCACGATTGCACTATTACGATGCGGCCTCGCCTATAGTCAGCGCCGATTCCATCGACGAGACGCCGATGTATCGCAAATCGCGCTACGAAAAAGGCGACGGCGACGATTATCTCAACATTCCGCTCACCAAGGAGCAGTATCTGCAGCTGCTCGTTGATCTGCGAACGCTGCCGCGTCATCCGACCAAAGAATTCGAAGACGCGCGTTACTTCGAGGGCTGCCTTCCCATCGAAGAGATGGCCGATCGCGGCGACGACGTGCTGCGTTTCGGTCCGCTCAAACCGGTGGGTTTGCGCGATCCGCGCACGGGAAAAACGCCGCATGCCGTAGTGCAACTTCGTAAGGAGAACATCGAAGGTACGGCGTGGAATCTCGTCGGTTTTCAGACACGCCTGCTCTGGCCGGCGCAAAAGGAAACGTTCGCGAAACTTCCCGGGCTGCAAAACGCCGAATGGCTGCGCCTCGGCGTAATGCATCGCAACACGTTCATCGACTCACCGCGGCTGCTCGACTCGCATCTGCGGCTGCGTGGGCCGTCGAGTTTGTATTTCGCCGGACAGATTACGGGCGCGGAAGGATACGTTGAAGCGGCGGCATGCGGCGCGATGACGGGAATTCATGCCGCACGGCAAATCCTCGGCTTGCCGGAAATCGAATTCCCGCGCGAATCGGCGTTCGGTGCCGTGGTTGCGCATTTGCAAAACACGCAAACGCCGGACTTTCAGCCGGCGAACGTCACGTGGGCACCCTTCCCGCCGCTTGACCGCGAGGTGCGCGATAAAAAGATGCG
>DATGJX010000179.1:0-3726 GCA_035294905.1 Vulcanimicrobiaceae bacterium
TGGATACGTGCCTTGCGATCATGGAAGTCTTGTACGCGGGTCTGGGCGATCAAAAATACAATCCGTGCGTGCTGCTGCGGCAATACGTTGATGCAGGTTGGTTCGGACGCAAGACGGGCCGCGGCTTCTACACCTACGCGAACGGCCGCAAAGTCAGTCCCGAGGCGGTAACCGTATAACACAGTTCGACCTCACCGACGACCAGCGTGCGATTCAGCAGCTGGCTGCCGAATTTGCAAGGCGCGAGATCGCGCCGCACATTGCGGAGTGGGATCGTACGCGCACGTTTCCGCGCGCGCTGTACACGAAAATGACGGAAGCCGGCTTGATGGGCATTGTCATTCCGGAAGAATACGGCGGTGTCGGCGCAGACTACGTGAGTTACGCGCTCGCCGTCGAGCAGATCGCGAAGGTCGACGCGGGCGCTGCGGTCACGCTCTCCGTGCACGCCATGATTTGCTCGGCGATTTTGCGCCTCGGAACGGATGCCCAGAAAAAGAAATATCTGCCGATGCTGGCGACGGGCGATGCAATCGCCGCGTTTGCGCTGACCGAACCCGAAGCCGGCTCCGACGCCGCGGCGTTGCGTACGGTCGCACGGCGCGAGGGTGACGACTTCGTTCTAAACGGTCGCAAGCAGTGGTGTTCGAACGGCGGACAGTCCGCCGTTATCATGGGCATGTTCCGCACCGGTGGTGAGGGCGTGCGCGGCATCTCGGCTTTTCTGATCGATCATCCGTCGAACGGCATGGTCGTCGAGAATCTCACGAATAAGCTTGGTATTCACACCAGCAACACGTGCGACGTCGTGTTCGACGACGTGCGCGTTTCGGCGGGCGCCTTGCTCGGCGCCGAAGGCGAAGGTTTGCGCAGCGCGCTCAGCACGCTGACGTCGGGCCGCATCGGCATTGCATCGCAAGCCTGCGGGATTCTGGGTGCGTGCCTTGACGCGTCGGTTGCGTTCGCGAAAGATCGCGAAGCGTTCGGCAAGCCGATTGCGGCGTTCGAGGCGATCTCGTTCAAGATTGCGCGCATGGCTGCCGACCTGAACGCCGCGCAGCTTGCGACGTACCGCGCAGCCGCGCTCTGCGACGCCGGCAAGCCGTTTGCCGTGGAAGCCAGCATGGCAAAATTATTCGCATCGACCAAGGCACGCGAGCACGCTTCGGAAGCCGTGCAAATCCACGGCGGCTACGGATTCATGAGCGACTTTCCGGTCGAACGCTACTATCGCGACGCGAAGATCACCGAGATCTACGAGGGTACGTCGGAGATTCAGCAGATGATCATCGCCCGCGCGTTGCTGGGAAGGCTCGATTAACGCTGCCCCTCGCCTTCGCTCGGGGTGACAAGACGTTACTTATCCGAGCCGCTTTCGCAGGACTCGAAATCGAAGCTGTACACGCCGACGCCTGATCCTTCCGGTGAAAGCGCCAGCTCGTGCGTGCCCCATTTCTTGTTCATGACGACGTCGTACTCGCGCGGTGCATTGACCGCAATATACGAACGGCCTTGCGCGTCGTACTGAATGTCGGCGCCGGCGTCGTCCTTCGCAAGCGGTTTGTCGTCTTGCGTGACGATCACGTTGACGGGGCCGCCCTCAGGCCGCATGACGGCGACGACTTGCACCGCGTGATATTTCATCGCAACATGCCCGCGTCCGTCGGCGGAGACGAGGCCCTGTTCGTTCTTGCGCCATCCGCCTTGCAAATAGAACGCGCCGTCTTGATGCGAGCCCTTGTCGTAGTACATCGCTTGGTTCAAACCGTTGAGCGGCGACTGCTGCTGTCCGAACATGCTGCTCGCGGCCTGCGGCGGCGGATTGGCGATCTTTGCGCGAGGCCCGCCGAGAAACGTCTCTTCGGTTTGCGGATAACAAACCGCGCCCGGCTTGTCGTAGCTGTCTTGCGGCAAGAGCGCCATGATCGGCGGCAGCTTGACGCTTGGGTTTGCGGCGCGCAGCAAAGCTTGGATGTGCGCTTCGGTCTGCGGATAGCTGCCCTCGCCGATGACGCTCTCGACGCGCTTACCGTTCTGATCGAAGAGGTACTCGTGCGGCCACGTGCTCGTGCCGTAGCGATCCCAAATCTTGTTGTTGCTATCGAGCGCGACCGGCCACGTCACGCCAAGACGTTTGTCGGCTGCATCGACGTTTTTGGATTCGGACGAGAACGTGAACTCCGGCGTGTGCACGCCGACGATCACGAACCCCATGCTCGCGTAGCGCTTGTACCACTCGCGCAGATAGGGCAGGGTGCGCAAGCAATTCACGCACGTGTATTCCCAAACGTCGACGAGCACGATCTTCCCGCGCAGATCCGCGGGGGTAAGCGGGCTGCTATTGAGCCACCCCGTGGCTCCGTCGAACGAGAGCATCGTGTCCGGTTCGGCCGCCCTCGCGAACGTTGGGATCAACAAAAGCGCCGTAATCAGGACCAGTGAGCACAAGCGTTTCATAGTAAGACTAACGTCGGAGACCGCCCACGCGTTTCCCTCTGTCCCTCGATCCCGAGCGAAGTCGAGGGACCGCAAACGGGATGACAACATAGTCCACATTGCGAACGCGTTTGGGCCATGAAATTAGTAGAGTATCAAGGCAAAGAGCTGTTCAAGCGCGTCGGAATTCCCGTTCCGCGCGGCGAGCATGCGAAGACTGCCGACGACGTCGCGTCGTTCATCGCGGCCAACCCCGGATCGTGGGTGCTCAAAGCCCAAGTGCAGATGGGCGGCCGCGGAAAAGCCGGCGGCATCAAATTTGCGGACAACGCTGACGACGGTAAGAAAATTGCCGCTGCGCTGATCGGCACGACGCTGCGCGGCATACAGAATCCGCAAGGTGAGCTCGTGAAATCGTTGCTCGTCGAAGAGAAAGTCGCAATCGAGCACGAGGCGTACGTTTCAATCACGATCGACCGCAGCGCGAAGCGTCCGGTGTTCATCGTTACCGCGCAGGGCGGCATGGACATCGAAGAAGTCGCGGAAAAAGATCCGCACGCGCTTTCGAAATATTGGATCGATACCGCGATCGGATATTCGCCCTTCGAAGCACGCCGTTTGTATTTCGCATCGAAGCTGCCGGCCGGATACGCGAAGCAATGGCCCGCGATCGCAGGCGCCATCTACAAATTGTTTTTCGAGTACGGCGCCAATCTGATCGAAATCAATCCGCTCGTGCTCACCAAAGACGGACGCGTCATTGCGTCCGATGCGAAAGTGGAGCTGGATGACAACGCGCTCTATAAACATCCCGAACTTGCCGCGTGGGAAAAAGAAAACGAATCGCCCGACAACGAGGATGAGGCGAAAGCCGTTGCGATCGGCCTCGGGCGTTCGAACTACGCGCGACTCGACGGCGACATCGGCGTGATGGCGAACGGCGCCGGCCTCGGGATGGGGACGATGGACGCGATTCGCACGGCCGGCGGTTCGGCCGCAAACTTCCTGGACGTCGGCGGAGGCGCGCAGGCCGAGCGCGTGCGCAAGTGTTACGAGTTGATCGTCAGCGATCCGAAAGTCAAAGCGATGTTCATTAACATCTTCGGAGGCATCACGCGCTCCGATCAAGTTGCGGCCGGGATCGTCGAGGCGCTCTCGGGCGAGGGGCTGCGGAAAGTACCGCTGGTCGTGCGCCTGACCGGGACCAATGAAAAGGAAGGCCGTGAGATCCTGGCCAAGGCCGGGATCACGTCGGTCGAGACGATGGACGACGGCGCCGCGAAGGCCGTC
>DATGJX010000180.1:0-10979 GCA_035294905.1 Vulcanimicrobiaceae bacterium
GAACACCGAGAGCATCACCATGTACGGATTCGCGTCGGGAGCGACCGAGCGCACTTCGACGCGCGCGCTTCGCTCGTTGCCGATCGGGATGCGAACCATCGATCCGCGATCGACGGCCGAGGCTTTGATTTGGTTCGGCGCCTCGAAATGCGGGTCCAAACGCCGATACGCATTGACACTTGCGTTGAGCATCAGGCAGATGTCGTTGCCGTGCGTCAGAATGCGATCGACGAACTCCCAAGCAAACGCGCTGAGCTTTTCCTCGCCGCCGGGTTCCCAGAAGATATTCTTGTCGCTCTTGCTCACCGACACGTTGGTGTGCATGCCGCTGCCGTTCACGCCGACAACGGGCTTTGGCAAAAAGCTCGCGGTCATGCCGAGTTTGGTGGCAACTTGCCGGCAGATCAATTTGTACAGCTGAATTTGATCGGCGGCCGCAACGACTTCACCGTACGAATAATTGATCTCGAATTGCGATGGCGCAACTTCAGGGTGGTCCTTTTCGTTCTGGAAGCCCATTGCGCGCTGCACTTCGGCAACCGTGTCGATGAACGTGCGCAGCGGATCGCCGGGCAGCGAGTGATAGTAGCCGCCCGTATTGACGTACTCGAACCTGCCCGTGTCGTGGAACCGGCGTTCCGCATCGAGGCCCTGAAAGAGAAAACCTTCGATTTCGTTGGCGGCATTGAGCGTGTAGCCGTGTTTCTCGTGGCATTGTGCGGAAAACGTCTTGAGCAGCCCGCGCACGTCGGCAGCGTACGGCTTCCCTTCGCGGTCCTCGACTTCACCGAAGACGAGAACCTTTCCGGGTCCGAAAACGTCGGCCGGGGCCCAATAAAACGCGCCCCAGTCCAACTCCAAGCGCAAATCGCTTTCGCGCTGCGCGGTAAAACCGCGAATAGACGAACCGTCAAACGTGAGATTGTCGTACGACTTGAGCAAGAACTTCTTGTCGTAGTCGAGCATCTGCAGGCGGCCTTCGAGATCGCTGAACAGCACCGTGACGGCCTTGATGCGCTTCTCGTCGGTCAGATACTTGAGACGTTCTTCCTGAATCTTTCCGGAGGCGCCGCGATCTTTGCGCTGCTGTTTGGCTCGCAGGTTCATCTCTTCGAGTTCGGCGTACGAACATTCGAGAAAATCGCGCAGTTCAACCATCGTTCGCTTCTCTTCCCTTCACGTGCGGTGCGGTATGGGCCGAACGGTTGGATAGCTGCGCGGGCTCGCCTTTGTGCAAATGGTAAAACGCCGGGCCGGCGAGGAGGCCCTATGGTCGGGACAGCTGGTACGAGCCGCGCCTGCGCGGATTTGCAACGAGGGCGTACCCGTGAGCGAGGCGCAGCGTCCACCCATCGCCTTGCACGCGGGAGCCCGAACCGCCGCGCGGTGCCGCGACCGCGAGCGTGCGAAAGTCTTTCGATATCAGCGCGTCTCCGCCGGACACGGCAATCGAACCCCACGGCGCGCTCACGCGAAGCGTGTGATACACGCTGCCGTACGGGTCCAGCGTTTCGATGTCGCGTGGATTGAACGTGATGTGAAAGCCCGTCATCGGCAGCGTCAACGTCGGACCAACGACCAGTTCGCGCTTGTATTTCCGATCGAGTGCGGCGATTCGCACGACGCGCGCGGCCTCTTGCGCTTCAATTTCCTTGCCGCCGTACCGCGCGATAACGGCTTGCGCTTGCGCTGCAGATGGTACGCCGGCGTTCAGGCCGTACGCGCGCGCGGCGGTTACGGCGATGTCGCTTGCCGGCGCGATCGCGCGGCGCCAATTCGGCTGCGCGGCGTCGAGCAGCTCCGAGTATGCCGGGCCGGTCGCGTAGGCGAACGAGCGCGCATAGCTCGGCTGCGCTTCGACGAATGCAATGTCACGGAGAGCGTACGGGATGCGTCGCGCCGGCGCCAGCCCGGCGTCGATCCCGGTGCTCTCGGCAAGCCCTTCGAGGACGTCGAGTCGACGTTCGACGTCTGCGGTTCGGGAATTTAGGGAGTGGCGGTAGAGCCGCATTGTGAGCGCGTCCTGCAGCGCCTGCTTGCGCGCTTGCCCGTTCTTTTGCAGCGCGACCCGCAGTGCGTGCAGCTCGCCCCGCAGCCATACGCGTCCGCTTTGCGTATCCAAATACGCGTCGCCGGCAATGCTCCCGTTGTCGGCGTCGCCGTTGAATCCCAGCTTGGGCTGCACCACGTGAAACGATTCGTGCATGAGCGTCACCGCCTGGATTTCCGAATCGCCATACATTGGGATGGGTATCTGCGCCCAACGCACGCCGGCATAGCTAAAAGGCGCCGTCGCGATCTGCGTGCCAGCGGCGAGCGTCAGCCGAAACATGTTTCCGTCTTGCTTGGATCCCGCAACGGGCCGGTTTGCGATCGCCTCGAGCGTTCCGGCATCCGTCAGCATGATCGGAACGCACAACGAAACACCCCACAATCGCCGCGCATCTGCCCGGCACAACGTGCTTGCGCGTGCGAAGACGTGCGCGGCTGCGGCGGTCGAAATTGCAGCGGCGATCATTCTTCGCCGTCGAAGTAATCGAGGTTCTCGGAGCGCAGCAGGCGGCGTTCGGGAATCGGCACGCCCCATTTTCCGCTGTCCGGATAATGGTGCGCTTCACCGAACGGGTTATCCGCAACCACGTACAGGATGAGATCGTCGATGCCGTCATTGATCAGTTGATGCGGCTCGCCCGGTTTGAAGATAAAGGCATCTCCGGATATGACTGGCGTCGTCCCTTCCGAATGCCGCACCTTGCCGTTTCCGGAGATTACGTGGTAAAACTCCCACTGCGCGCTGTGCGAATGATACGGATATGCAGCTTTCCCCACCGGAACGCGTAGAATTTCGACGTCGAACGGATGGCGCTCGAGCAGATCGGTCGATCGCGGCTTGCGGCCGAGTTCTTGCGAGACTTCCTTGCCCGAGGCTACGAATTTCTCCTTAGGCGACGACCACGTCTCCCACTCGATCTCGTTCGTGTTGACTTTCTTCATGCGGAGCGCCATTCGCTCCGCGCGGGCTTAGTCCCAGGAGAACGGGTTGGGGTGCGGCACCACCCACACGGTCAAATCCCAAATCGTCGGAAACTCGAAGACCGTGACGACGTCGTTCGCGGACGTCACGCGTCCGAGCTTCACCAGCGTCGCGGCGGTCGGTGCGGTGAGCGAACCTCCCGCGGCCACCCACTGCTGATTCCAAACCCACTGATCGTATTTGAGCGCACCGCTCCCGTCCCGCGTAACGTAGTGGACGTGCCCGTTCAATTCGACCCACCGTCCGGGATCGATGCCCCATTGTTGGGGACGCGGCTCGTTGTTCGGACGCAGAACGGAGAAATCGGCGCCTAAGAGATTCCCGTTCTTGTCGTACCACAACTGACTGGGATGGCTCTGATCCGACGACCATTGCTGGTTCGCGTAGCTGATTGCTCCTGATTCATCGGCCGCGGTATAGCGCACGTAGCCCGCGCGCACCGCGTCTGCGACGTGCGGAAACCGGCGAAGCAGATCTTGCTGCACCGATTGGACGAACTGTTGCTCGGACAACGTGGGTGGACCGGTGAAGGTGGGGCCTTCGTCGGCTAAAGCGACAACGCTGGTCGCAAAGAGCAGCACGAGAGCCGTGCAGCATGCGCGAACGAATTGCACGATTACCTACTTCCTGGAACTTCGCACGACTCGAAATCAAAGCTGTACAGCCCGAGGCCGTAGCGCTCCGGCAGCAGGCGCAGTTCATGCGAGCCGAAATGGGAGTTCATCACGAGATCATACGCGCGCGACGCGTCGACCGTGACATACGACATGCCCGAGCGATCGTAGGTTATGTCCTTGCCGGCGTCGGAGCGAGCAAGCGGCTTACCGTCTTGCGTAACGTTCACGCGCACCGGCGAGCCTTGCTCCGGCCGCATCACCGCGACCACTTGAATCGCATGATATTTCAGGGCCGCATAGCCGTCACCGCCGGCAGAAACCATCGCTTGTCCAAGCGGAGAAATTTGCCAAAAACCCTGCAGATAGATTTTTCCGTCTTCGTGGTTACCGCCGCTATCGATGTACTGCGTCGGATCCCCGAGCTGCGGCGAGTCGGCTACGTGCTGCCCGTGCCAAGGACCGACGTACGTTTCCGGCGTCATCGGATAACACACCGCGCCCGGTTTGTCGTAGCTGTCTTGCGGCAAGAGCGCCATGACCGGCGGCAAATGCAAGTGGGGGTTTGCCGCGTGCAGCAGCGCCTGAATTCTCGCTTCCGTCTGCGGGTAGTTTCCCTCGCCTTCCTGGCTTTCGACCAAATTGCCGTTCTGATCGAACAAATACTCGTGCGGCCAGATACTATTATGATAGCGATTCCAGATCGCCGCGTTGTCGTCGAGCACCACGGGCCAGGAAACTTGTAGGCGCTTTACCGCGTCCGCCACGTTCTTGTCGTCGCCCGAAAACTGGAACTCCGGCGTATGCACGCCGACGATAACCAGTCCGTCGTCGTGATAGCGCCGGTACCATTCACGCAAATACGGCAGCGTGCGCAGGCAATTGATGCAGGTGTATTCCCAGAAGTCGACGAGCACGACTTTGCCGCGCAGCGATTCGGGCGTGAGCGGCGGCGAATTGAGCCACGTCGTACCGCCCGAGAAGCTCGGAGTCACACCCATGAGCAGCGTCCCGAAGAGCACTGCTGCGAGGGATGCAAAAGCCCGCTTCGCCGACCGGTTCATATTCGAAATTGTTCCCGTTCGGTGCGAATATTCCGCCGTCTGCGACGTGGTCACACGCAAACGCCGCATTTCGTTCAATGCATGGAACCACTGGAACGGAGATGGCCGCTTGATAAACCGGAATTCTGCAATCCCGCTTTACCAGCAAGTCACCGCGGCACTGCGCGACGCGATTCTTTGCGGGGACATTGCGCCGGGCTCGCGCATCCTGTCGAGCCGGGAATACCAACTGCACCTGGGCGTCTCGCGCAACACCGTCGTCGAGGCACTCAGTCAGCTGCACGCCGAAGGCTATCTCTCCACCGTGCGCGGCGTGGGCACATTCGTTGCCGAGCAGGCCGTCCTCCGGGCCGGCGAACGCAAAGGGCTCTCGCGAGCCGGCGCGACGCCTGCGAAAATCGCCGAAGCGTTCGTCGAAGCGGAGCGATTTGCGGGAAACGCGCATGACGCCGTTCCGTTCCGGCCCGGTCTTCCAGCGCTCGATCTCTTTCCGTCAGCGCAGTTCAAGCACTGCGTTCGCGCGCACGACTGGACGAACGCATTGCTCGACTATCCGGACGAAGCAGGATACTTGCCGCTGCGTGAAGCTATCGCACTGCGCTTGCAGCAAACCCGCGGCGTTCGCTGCAGTGCCGATCAGGTGCTCGTCACGAACGGCGCTCAGGCGGCTTTTGCGCTCATTGCGACGGTTTTATTGACGAACGGCGACGGCGCGATCGTCGAGGACCCGGGCTACCCCGACGTGCGAGCGATTCTGCACGCGTGCGGAGCGCGCATCGTTCCAATCGGCGTCGACGAACACGGCATCGATCCGCGCGCGTTCCGGCGATGCCGCGCACGGATGGTGTACGTCACGCCTTCGCACCAATATCCGACCGGGGCCGTTCTTTCACTCGAGCGGCGTTTTGCGCTGTTGGACTGGGCCGCTCGGAACGACGCTTGGATCGTCGAAGACGACTATGACAGCGAGTTCGACTACACGGGCCGTCCGCAGCCGGCGCTGCAGGGTTTGGCCGGCGGACGCGGCGTGCTGTACGTCGGCACGTTCAGCAAAGTGCTCTCGCCGGCGCTGCGCCTTGCATATATCGTCGTTCCAACGGACGTGCGCCACGCGTTCGTCGCCGCGCACAAAGTGCTGGGCGGCGCGGCGAACACCGTTTTGCAAAGCGCGCTTGCGCGCTTTATGCGTGACGGACACTTAGGCCGGCACATCGCAAGGATGCGGCGGATCTACGATGAACGGCGGCGCTTCGTTTGCGAAACGCTGGCAGCGTCGGCACCCGCTGTTCGAGTACACGATGCACGCGCGGGATTGCATTTGGTCGCCGAGCTGCCGAATGAGATGAGCGACGACGTGGTGAGCGATCGGGCAAGAAATGCCGGAATCGTCGTTCTTCCGCTTTCAAAATACTACTATGACAAACCGCTGCATAAGGGTTTGGTCATGGGCTTTGCGGCGACACCCATACCGCAAGCCGAAGCAGCAATTGCGGCGCTCGCCGAGATCGTCACGGACGAGGGTTAGCGGACGATGTTTATCGCTACGGCAGGCGTCAGCGTCTCGGGGCCGTTTATCCCCGCAGGAATCACGCGCATGCCGAGAAGTACGCCCACACTCGCGCTCCAATTATACTCGAGCGCCGGCGCGAACATGTACGTGTCGCTCGGCTGGGAGTTTGTCGTCCGGCTCGTTCCGGCGACCAGCGTGCTTCCGGTACGGCGATAGACGAGATCTAGAGCGAACACCCAGTTGCGCGTAATGCTGTATTCTTGCGCCTCGTCGAGTGTAAACGTGCTGCCGGGCTTCGCGTAGCCATGAAAATTCGCATCCGTGCCGTACACGCTGACGCCGTCGACGTTCACGGCGCTCGAAAACGCTTGCGAAACATTCAGGCGCAAGCGCAGAATGCGCCCGTTCGGCATCCACGCGTATGTCTGCGTATAGAGTGATAGCGTCGTCGCATATGCGCCGCTGCCGACGCCGTTGCTCGGCGTGCCGCCGAGCCGGTCGTATCGCCCGGTGGGCAACGACTCCTGCACGTTGACGGAGGTCGTCGGTACCCAGCTGCCGGCGCGGTATTGCGCTAAGCGGTATTGCGCGAGCACACTGAGGTCGCCGAAACGAATGCCCGAGGCGTCCGTGAACGTCGGCACCAATCCGACACTCAAGCGATCCGAAGCGCCGTAGATGACATAGCTGAGCGAGCCGTACGTGTGCTTGTCCGGCGCAATGACGTCGTACACGTACGGCTCGACCAGAAGGTGGCCGCGCGGGAGCGTTCCGGCCGAGGGCGCAAGCATCGGACCGGTCCACCTGGCGTCGGAAAGGGCCTCTTGCGGCGCCGATGACGGTGACGGCGTCGGAGCGGCCGCGCACAAGACGATCGCGAGCACCACTACGGCGAAGGGCTTCACGAACGAAAGCCTAGCAGCACCCGCGGCTGCGTAACAGGTCCAGTTTTGCTCTTTAGAAGGGTACCACCGCGTGCGCTAGACGCCGAAGTACGTCACGAACGCAATCGATATGTAGCTGCTTCGCAGCAAAACCGCACCGTCGTGATTGAGCAGACTGACGTCTACGCGCGGGTTGATCGGGTAGCGGCCATACACCGTTTCCACGTCGACGCGTAAAACTCGGTAATTCCGAGGCACGACCGCGAGCTCCTGAAAAGACGTCTTGTCGCCCGGATTCAGGATGTAGTGCCTGCCGCGTTTACCGTTCACGGCGCCATCGAAAAGAAGCCCGTGACTTTGCAGCGGCCGCCACGCGGACGGCGGCGAGTTACGGTAGAGATCATCAAAAGCAGACGTCTGCGATTGGACCTGCGCACTGTTCGAAGGCTTCAGACCCCAGAGGGTGACTGCGAGCCCCGCAGTGTCAACGCCGACGCTGCCGTCGTTCTCTATCGTGACATCCACTCGCTCGAAATAATTCGCAGAGTCTTCGGCAAGGCGATGAACGTCGGCGGAGACCACTTCGTGTGCCGGTAAAAATCCGGGTGCCAGCTTCGTCTGATACACGAACGTATACAGTGCCCAGCAGCCGGCCGCGATAAATGCAAAAATTTCAACCCAAAGCCGCGCCCGCTCGAGCGGGGACTGATGGATTCGCAGTGAACGGGGTCCACGAAACTGCGGCTCTTCTTTTATCATTCGCTGTGGAACCAGATAGCAGCTGGTCTGCCTGCTTTCCTGCGCGAGGCGCATGCGGCGTGGCGGCGAAGCATGCGCCGGGGAGGTTGAGTGCATGAGCGGAGTTCGTGTTCTTGTCGGCACGCGCAAAGGCGCATTCATTCTGTCGTCCGGCGCAAACCGCGATCGATGGGAGATTACCGGACCGCATTTCGCGGGCTGGGAAATCTATCACGTAAAAGGATCGCCGGCAGATCCGAATCGGATTTACGCTTCCCAAACCAGCGGCTGGTTCGGGCAAGTGATGCAGCGCAGCGACGACGGCGGCAAGACCTGGTCCGCCGTCGGCAATGCGTTCGCCTATGACGGAGTGCCCGGAACGCATCAATGGTACGACGGCACGCCACGGCCGTGGGAGTTCAAACGCGTGTGGCATCTCGAACCCTCGCTGAGCGACCCCGACACGGTCTATGCAGGCATCGAAGATGCCGCGCTGTTCAAATCGACCGACGGCGGGCAGACGTGGGCCGAACTCTCCGGGCTTCGCACGCACAGCACGGGTTCCAGCTGGCAGCCGGGTGCAGGCGGCATGTGCCTGCACACGATCCTGCAAGATCACCACGATCCGCAACGGCTGTTCGTTGCCATCTCCGCAGCAGGTGCGTTTCGGAGTGATGACGCCGGCCGGACCTGGAAGCCGATCAACCGCGGCCTCAAGTCGGAATTCATTCCCGACCCCGATGCGGAGGTCGGGCACTGCGTGCACCGCATTGCCATGCATCCCACGCGGCCCAACGTTCTCTTCATGCAGAAGCACTGGGACGTGATGCGCACCGACGACGCCGGCGAGAACTGGCACGAAGTGAGCGGAAATTTGCCGACGGACTTCGGCTTCGTCATCGACGTGCACGCACATGAACCCGAAACAATTTACGTCGTTCCCATCAAAAGCGACTCCGAGCACTTTCCACTAGATGGCCGTCTCGCGGTCTATCGCAGCAAGACCGGCGGCAACGAGTGGGAAGCGCTCACGAACGGATTGCCGCAAAAAGATTGCTACGTGAACGTGCTGCGCGACGCCATGGCCGTCGATTCGCTCGATTCCTGCGGAATCTACTTCGGCACCACCGGCGGACAAGTGTACGCGTCGGCCGACGGCGGCGATTCGTGGAATGCCATCGTGCGCGATTTACCGGCCGTGCTTTCCGTGGAAGTGCAATCGCTGGCGTGATCCGCGTCGTGCTTCCCGCGCACCTTCGTACGCTGGCACGCATCGGCGGCGAACTGGAGCTTGCGGTGAACGGTTCGGCAACGCAGCGAGCCGTGCTCGACGCGATTGAAGCGCGCTATCCCGTCCTGCGCGGAACGATGCGCGATCAAGCGACGCAGCGGCGGCGGCCGTTCATTCGGTTCTTTGCATGCGAGCGCGACCTCTCGCACGAATCCCCGGACGCGCCGCTTCCCGAATCCGTCGCGCTCGGCAAAGAACCGTTTCTCATCGTCGGCGCGATAGCAGGAGGATAATCATGCGTTTGATTGCCGCGGTCGCCGCGCTGCTGCTCCTATGCGCTGCTCCGGCATCAGCGCAGGACGATGGCGCGTTGCAAGACAGCTTGCAGGCGCTCATTACTCCGTATCACGGGAAAGTGGCGCTTTATGCAGTCGACTTGCGCAGTGGGAATCAGGTCGCGATAAACGCAGACACGCCGGTTCCCACGGCGTCGGTCGTCAAACTCACGATCCTCTATGACGCGATCAAGACGATACAGGAAGGCCACGCATCGTTCGCCGACCGGCTGACGCTCACGAAGGCAAACCAAGTCGAAGGTTCAGGCGTGCTGACGCTTTTCGACACGCCGCTCGTCGTGACGCTCAAAGACGCCCTCACGATGATGGTCGTCCTCAGCGACAATACCGCGACGAATCTCGTGATCGATCGCTTGGGCCTAAAACCCATCGACGACCGGATCGAATCGCTCGGCTTGAAGAACACCTGGCTGTACAAGAAAGTGTTCATGCCGCCGCCGCCAAACTCGCCGCCCGATCAAAAAACGTTCGGCCTGGGAAAGACCACCGCGCGCGAGATGGCTCAAGTCATGGACCGCTTCGCGACCTGCGAGGGAATTCCACAAAACTTGTGCGCTGCCGCGATCTCGATGCTGAAAAATCAGATGGACCGGGATGCGATTCCGCGCTATCTAGGCAACCTGGAGGTCGCCAACAAGACGGGCGCTCTGGACCAAGTGCGCAACGACGTCGGGATCGTCTACGCCAAGAACGGACCGATCATTATTTCAGCGTTTACCTACGACAATGCCGACCAAAGCTGGACTTCCGACAATACCGCGCAGCTGCTTATCGCAAATTTAGCAAAAACAATCGTCGACCGCTGGCAGTAGCGGCACGAATCGTGCGAAAATCAGACGGCGATGCAACCAGGACGCCTTATTGCCGGCGCGCTTTGCGCTATGCTGCTCTCCTCCGTCTCTGCCCTGGCCGAGCCTGCGCCGGCCGGCTCGCCGTACGGCGCTATCGCGAGCGAAAAGCGAAGCGATAAGACTGTCGGCGACGCGGTCGACTATGCCTCGAAAGACGAGGCCGTCAATGCCGCAATCTCCGAATGCAACGAACGCGCGGGCGGCAGGCACGTTTGCGTTCTGCGCGTCTGGTTCCACAAGCAACACTGCGCGGCGTACTTGGCGAGTTCAAAAGAAACTGCGCACTATTTCGGAGACACGAAAGAAGACGCGGTCCAAAAAGGGCTGGGCGACTTCCCCGAAGGGCGCGTCGTCGACGCAGCCTGCAATTAAACCCTATGACGTCCGAGTCAAACGAGCGATGAGATGTTCTCGAACCGCCGGCCACTCGGGCGCGACGATGCTGTAAACCACGGTATCGCGAATCGTTCCGTTGCGGTGGTATTGATGATGCCGCAGCACCCCGTCCATTTTTGCGCCGAGCCGTTCGATTGCGAGCCGGCTTTGCTGATTGAACCACGACGTGCGAAATTCCACCGCGATGCATTGCAGCTGCTCGAACGCGTGGGTGAGCAGCAGTAACTTGCTTGCAGTGTTGATCGCCGTGCGTTGTGCACTCGCCGCATACCACGTCGATCCGATCTCGACGCGCCGGTTT
>DATGJX010000181.1:0-12858 GCA_035294905.1 Vulcanimicrobiaceae bacterium
GGACCACTCTGCGATGCGGCGTTCGTCATGCGGCCGCAAGACGCGCTTGCACTTGCGAGCAGTGCGTTCGGTGAAGAAGCCGACACGATGCGAGACCTTTCGGCCGTCGAGCAGGAGGTGCTCGTGCGAGCGCTGCGCGGCGTGGCCGGCGCGCTTGCTCCGGTTTGCGGGCGCGAGCCCTCGCCGCTCGAACGCATTCTTGACATTCGCGGCTACGTCACGTATTTCGAACTGCTCGTTGAGCGCCCGGTACAGGCTCGCATCGGCGTCGCGCTCTCGCGAGACCCGGCGGCTCGGGTTTCCGGCACGTTGCGCGTCGAGGATTTGCTCGACGTCGAGCTCGAGCTCTCCGTAGAGTTCGCCCGGGGCACGCTGCCCGCAGCCGCGGTCCTGGACTTACGCCCCGGCGCCAACGTGCCGATGACAACAAGGATAGGGGAACCGGGCCGCCTCAGATTGGGCGGTGCGGTGCTCGCTCGCGGAGAGTGCGGCGCTTTGGGCGAGCGCGGTGCATTCATTGTGTCGACGGTCCGCTAAAAGGAAGACAATAGTACGAGGATGATGGCCGAACAGAAAAAACCGATCGTTGCCGATCAGCAGAATCTGGATCTGCTGATGAACGTGCCGCTCGAGGTAACCGCCGAGTTGGGCAAATGCAAGATGTCCGTGGCGGAGATCCTCAAACTCGGCACCGGCTCTATCGTTGAACTCGAACGCCTCGCCGGCGGTCCGGTCGACCTGCTCGTCAATAACAAGCTCGTCGCACGCGGCGAAGTCGTCGCCATCGACGACAACTTCGGCGTGCGCGTAACCGAGCTGATTCAAAAACCGACGTAGGCCAACATCTTCCATTTGCCGTAGCATCGGCAATGGCTACGTATTTCGCCGCCCCGGCCGAACCGGCAGACTCCACGCCATCCGTCGTTTTGGCGATGCATCTCTACGGCGTCGATCGGAACATGCGCGAGAGCGCGGATCGCTTCGCTGCAGCAGGCTTTGCAACGATCGTGCCGGACCTCTTTGAGGATTTCGGCGCTCCGGACGGTGACGGGCAAACCGATTACACAAAGTTCTTGCCTTTCGCGCAGCGCTTGACGTTCGAATCGGTCGAGCCTAAAATTCGCGACGCCGCAGCGTGGCTGCGCAGCCGCTTCCCGCGAACCCGCACGGCGATTGCGGGCTTTTGCATGGGCGGAATCGTCGCGTTGCGTCGCTCGTACGGCTATTCGGACGTGTTCGGCGCTGCCGCCGTTTGGTACGGAGCGATCGGCGAAACCGACGCCGCGCGCGTCGATGTTCCGCTCGTCGGCAGCTTCGGCGCCGCCGATCGCGGCATTCCCGTGGAAAGCGTCGAGAAGTTTCGCGACGGGTTGGCCGTTGCTCATGACGTCGCAATCTATCCCGGCGCGGGCCATGCGTTCTGCGACGACACGCGGGCAGCGTTCGATGAGCGCGCGTGCGTTGATTCGTGGGTGCGCACGATCGATTTTCTGCGCGCACATCTCGCCGGCTAACCTCGCCGGTTCAGGGCGTCTTTCGCTCGTGCAGAAAGACGCTGTTCCCCTCGCTGTCGTTGAACATTGCCATGCGGCAGTTCGGCGTTTCGTTCTGCATCACAATCGTCACGCCGCGCGCCTTGACCGTTTCGACCGCAGTGCCCAAATCGTCCACCGCGAACAGGATGCCGTTACTCGGTTGAAACGGCATCACTTTACCGCCGCCGCCCCAAAGCCCGAATGTCGTTCCGTCCGGCAGTTCGTATTCGGCGCCTCGGTTGTCGGAATAGACGAGCGCCGGCTCCAACCCAAGCACGTCGCGATAAAACGCGATGGCGCGTGCCCCGTCCTGACACATGTAGCCGCTCAGGTCGATGCCTTTCACGCGAACCGTCGTGGCACTCGTCATCGCAGCGTCTCCATCTTGTCGAGCATCGAATTCCAGCCTTCCTCGTGATTGTTCCGAGACTCCTCGCTCTTGAATTGCTCGTGCGTAAGCGTGAGTTCGGTTCCGGTGCCGTGCGGCGCGAGGTCTATCGTCAGCAGCGTTTCCTGCTCTTGCGACGGATCGTCTTCGTCCCACTTCCACGTCATCGAAAGGCGCGAGTTCGGAACCACTTCGCGGTAGACGCCGCGAACGGTCCAGATCTCTCCGTTCGAAACGCGCATGGCGATGTGATACGTGCCGCCGACGCGCACGTCGAGCGCGACGTCTGCGACGCTTACGTCCGCCGGGCAGATGAACTCCGTGGCAAGTTGCGGAGTCGTCCAAGCCTGATACACGCGTTCCGGCCGCGCGCTCAGCACACGCCGAATAACTACTGCGGGAATAACGGGTGATTGCATGATCTTACTTCCTTTTCGGAGAGTTTTTGGCTAGCAGCGCCTCCAGCCGGTCCAATGACGCGTTCCAGTATTTGCGCTGACGGTCTACCCATTGCATGGCTTGCTCCATCGCGTCCGGAGAGAGGGTGCAGTAATGAATCCGGCCGACCACCTCGCGCTCGAGCAGACCGCAGTCTTCGAGCACGCGTAAGTGCTTTGAGATTGCAGGCTGCGAAATTGGAAAAGCCTTGGCGATTTCGCCTGCGGTCATCGTGCGCCGCGACAGCTGCTCGATGATTCGGCGCCGTGTCGGATCGGCGAGCGCCGAGAAAACGTGATCCAAATTCGAATTGTTAACCATGTGGTTATATAACCATACGGCTAAATATCGACGCCGTCAAGAGGGCGCAACCGTGCTCTCTGCAGCTGGGTTTGCGTGGGCATGGCAAGCGAGCTTGGAAGTATTGCACTGTTCGGCGCCGGCGGCGCCGTGGGACACGCGCTCGGCGAAGAGCTAAGCCGACGCGGCGTACCGTACCGGGAAGTGGGCCGCAGCAAAGCGGTGCACGCCGACTTCTTTACGGGCGAAGGCGTCCGCGAGGCGGCGCAGGGCATCGATACGATCTTTTACTTGGCCGGTGCGCCGTACACGGAGTTCTTCAAGCATCCGATCATGGTCCGAAACGCGCTCGACGCCGCGCGTGCCGCGAGCGTAAAGCGATTCGTGCACGTCGCGCCGGTGTACTCTTACGGATCGCCTCGCACGCATCCGGTTCCGGAAACGCAGCCGCACGCACCGCAGACCCGCAAAGGGCGTTTTCGCTTGGAGCAGGAGCAAGCGGTACTCGAACAGCACGGCGATGCTATGCGCACCATGGTCGTGCATCTGCCGGATTTTTACGGACCGCACGCCGATTTGAGCTATGCGAACGCGTTCATGCGCGACGCACTCTCCGGCAAGACGGCGACGTGGATTGGCCCGCTCGACGCTCAGCGCGAATTCATCTTTACCGGCGATATTGCGCAGCCGCTGCTCGCGCTTGCCGCCGTCGATTCGGCGTACGGACGCTGTTGGAATCTGGGCGGCGTGAGCATTCGCGCGCGCGACTTCATCGATACGGTCTTCACCGTGCTCGGCACGAAGCCGAAATACCGCGCGATGCCCAAAGCGATGCTTCAGGCCGTCGGACTGTTCGTTCCGATGCTGCGCGAGGTCGCGGAGATGTACTATTTGTTTTCCGACGGTTTCGTACTGGACGAGGGCGCGCTTCAGGCGTGCATCGGGCCGCTTGCGAAAACGCCGATCCGCGACGGCGTCCAGCGGACGATTGCCTGGATGCGCGGCTAAAGCCACATCTCCGTCATTCGGCGGCAACATTCGGGCGCTACGGTTGGCCCATGGATGGCTTGCTCTCCGTTGCCAATCACGCGCACGCGACGCTTCCGCTAGATACGCTGGCGGCGTTGACGGTCATTTCGATCGCGCCGTTTCTGCTGGTGATGTGCACGTCGTTCGTGCGCATCATCGTCGTGCTCTCGCTCGTGCGCTCGGCCATCGGCGCGGCAGCGCTTCCGCCGAATACGGTGCTCACCGGCCTTGCGCTCGTCCTGACGCTCGTGATTATGTCGCCGACGCTCACCGCGATCTCGAACAATGCCATTGCGCCGTATTCGAAAGGGCGCATTTCGCAATCGCAGTTCATCGAGCGCGCGAGCGGAACTCTGCGAGGATTCATGATGCGCCAGACCCGCGTCTCCGATATCGAACTGTTCGAACGCGTCGCGCATCGCGAACCGGAGCCCGCTGTAAAGGCGCCGATGGTCGTCCTCATTCCCGCGTTCGTCGTCGGCGAACTGCGGGACGCGTTCGCGATCGGTTTTGCGCTGTATCTCCCCTTCGTCGCCATCGACTTGGCGGTTGCGTCGATCCTGATGGGCTTGGGCATGTTCATGCTCAGTCCGCCGGTCATCTCGCTTCCGGCGAAGCTGCTGCTCTTCGTGATGGTCGACGGCTGGGCGCTTGTCTGCGGAGGCGTCGTCTCGAGCTTTAGATAAGATGCGTCCATGCGCATTTCGCAAGCGCTGGCGACGCAGCGGCCGTTTTTTTCGTTCGAGTTCTTTCCGCCGAAAGACGAAGCCGCGCAGGCGCACTTGCTCGAGGCCATCGAAGCCCTCCGACCGCTCCGCCCGGCTTTCGTTTCGGTAACCTGGGGCGCCGGCGGCTCGACGCGCGCCCGCACGCTCGAGCTTTGCAAGCAGATCCGCAACGAGATTGGTCTCAACCCGATGGCGCACGTAACGTGCGTCGGCAGTACGCGAGCCGATCTACGCAACATTTTCAACGAACTCGAAGCGGCCGGCATCGAGAACATCATGGCGCTGCGCGGCGATCCTCCGCGCGGAAGCTCGACTTTCGTGCCCGTCGAAAACGGCTTTCGCCACGCCGCCGAATTGATTGCGATGCTGCGCCGCGTTTATGATTTCGACATTGGCGGCGCATGCTATCCGGAGAAACATCCCGAGGCTCCGGACGAGCAAACCGATCTCGAGCATTTGGTCGACAAAGTCCGAGCCGGTGCGGACTTTCTGGTCTCGCAGTTTTTCTTCGACAACGAAAAATATTTCACTTTCGTCGAACGCGCGCGGGCTGCAGGCATTACGGTGCCGATTCTCGCGGGGCTGATGCCGATCACGAACTATCAACAGATCGCGCGCATGACCTCGCTCGGAGGCGGCGTGATACCTCCCAAACTTCTCGCCGAGTTGGAAGAGCGCCGGGACGAGCCGAAGGCCGTCGAGGATTTGGGTGTCGCGTATGCTACGCTGCAAGCGGCGGACCTGCTGCGGCGCGGGGCGCCCGGCATCCACTTTTACACGCTCAACAAATCGCCGGCTACGCGTGCCATCGTGAGCGCCCTACTGGCTGCTACCGCTTGGAGAACGTTCATCACGCGGTAGCAACCTCGTAACATTGCTCCCCTAAAGTGCGGCTATGGCTGCATTTGACGGATTGCTTCGCGAGGCGCTGCTCGTTGCGGCGATGCTGTGCTTTCCGGTACTCGGCGTTGCTACGCTCGTCGGCACCGCGGTCGCCGTGTTTCAAGCCGCGACGCAGGTGCAGGAGCAGACGCTCTCGCTCCTTCCCAAACTCATCGCCGTCGGCATAAGCGTAGCGCTCTTCGGCGGCTTTGCGATGCATTTGTGTGCGGGCCTTTTCGCCGATGTGCTGGCGCAAATTCCCGCACTTGTCCGCTCGTGAACGGAACGGCACTACTGGTCTTCGCGCGCTGCGCCGGTTTCGTTTTCCGCGCGCCCGGTTTTTCGCATCCCACCGTGCCGCCGATGGTGCGCGCCGGATTCGCGCTCGTGCTTGCTATTGCGATGCTGCCTGCCGTTCAGGCCGTACACGCTCCGGACGGACTCGCGTTCGTCGTCGCGATTGCCGGCGACTTCGGCGTCGGCGCGGCGATAGGCATTGCGGCCTCGGTTCTCTATGACGGCGCGTACGCGGGTGGGCGCGCGTTGGACGACTATGTCGGCATACGCGGCAGCGTGCCGAACGCGCAGATCTTTGCAGGTGCCGGTTTCGGACGCATCTGGTCGCTGGCTTTCACGGCCGGGTTCTTTTTGCTCGGCGGCTACCGCATCGTCATTGCGGCGTTCGCACGCAGTTTTGCGAGCGTTCCGCCCGGCGGCGTCGTATCGATGCATGCCCTGTACGTATACGGCGTAACGCTGCCGGTCAGCATCATCGAAGCGGCGCTGCTGGTTGCAGGTCCGGCGATTGCGCTCGTGTTCGTTGCGCAGCTCACGCTCGGTGCGCTTACACGCGTGATTCCGCGCTTTGCGAGTTTCACGCTCTCGTTTCCGATCATTTTCGGGATGGCGCTCATCGCGACAATCGTCGCCGTGCCGCTGCTTTTCGGCCAAAGTGCCGTCCCGTGGCTGCGTATTCCGTTCCTGGCGCGGTAAGGCTCTAAATGGCGGAAGAAAAACAATTCGAAGCATCGCAGTCGCGGATCGAACGGGCCAAACGCGAGGGCGACGTCGCACGATCGCAGGAGTTGGGCAACGTTGCGGCATTCGGGGTCGCGCTCGTCGCGACGTCGGCCGTTATTGCACCGCTCGGCAACGCGGCGCAGCGCCTCGTCGAATCTGCCGCTGCAGGCCGCGTCGATATGGGCACGCTCGCGACCGCGGCTGGTTTGATGCTGACGCCGATAGCAGCCTCGGCGACTGCGGCAGTCGGCGCGAACGTCGTGCAAAGCGGCGGCTTGCGATTCTCCGTGGTGTCCGTCAAACTCGAACGCTTGGCGCCCGGCGAGAATCTCAAGCGCATGTTTTCGCGCGAAGCGGTCATCACCGCCGCGCGTGCGAGCGTTGCGTTCCTTTGTGCCGGCGCGGCAATCGTTCCCGCGTTCGTTGCGATTTACGGGACGGCGCTACAAGCAGGCGGTCTTGGCGGCGTGGCGTCGGCGGCATGGAGCGGCGCGATGCACACGGCGGCGGTCGCGTGCGTCGTCGGCGGCGTCTTCGCAGGCGCGGATTACGGCGTCCAGCTCGTACGCTGGCGGAAAAAGCTTCGCATGTCCTTCGACGAACTCAAGCGCGATCAAAAGGAAAGCGACGGAGATCCGCTGGCGCGCGGCCGGCGTCGCGCACTGCACCGTCAAATTTCGCGCGGATCGTTGCGCAAAGTCAAAGACGCGGCGTTCATCGTCACTAACCCTACGCATATCGCGATTGCACTCGAGTACCGGCCGCCGGAAGTACCGGTGCCGCGCGTGTTAGTTCGTGCAGCCGACGCCGCTGCCGCGCGCGTTCGCGAACTCGCGGCGGCGCATAACATTCCAACGATCGAAAACGTCGCGCTCGCGCGAAACCTATATGCGAACGCCAAGTCCGGCGATTTCATTCCGCACGAAACCTACGTCGCAGTGGCCGAGATCGTTGCTGCGCTCACCAAAGCCGGAGTACTCAGACCATGACTCGCGTTCCAACGTATGCGTTTGCGGCATTGCTGCTCTGCATCGTCGGCATCTTGATCGTTCCGTTGCCGCCGTTCTTGCTGGACGTGCTGCTCGGTATCAACGTATTTACGTCGGCGCTGGTTCTGCTGCTCAGCGTTACGATCGAAGAACCGCTGCAGTTCTCGGCGTTTGCGCCGGCACTGCTCATCGCGACGCTTTTTCGCCTTTCGCTCGACGTCTCCGCGACGCGGCTGATTCTGACCCAGGGCCATATACCCGGCGGCGTGGGCGCGATTATTCCCGCGTTCGGTGAATTCGTCGTACGGGGCAATCTGGTCGTCGGCCTCATCATCTTCGCCATTCTCATCACCATTCAGTTCATCGTCATCGCGAGCGGCTCGCAGCGCGTGGCGGAAGTGGCCGCGCGATTCACCCTCGACGCAATGCCCGGCAAGCAGATGGCTATCGACGCAGACGTGCACGCGGGTGTCCTCGACGCCGACGGCGCGCGCCTCAAACGCGAGCGCGTGCAAAAAGAAGCAGACTTCTACGGCGCGATGGACGGCGCGGGCAAGTTCGTCAAAGGCGATGCGATTGCCGCGCTCATCATCGTCGCGCTCAATCTAATCGGCGGCATCGCGGTCGGCGTGATCTATCGCGGTATGTCGCCGGGTGACGCGCTGCAAACGTTTGCATTGCTTTCCATCGGCAACGCGCTGGTGACGACGCTTCCGGCGTTCCTTATCTCGACCGCGATGGGGATGATGGTCACGCGCGTCGCGGCGGATGGTTCGCTTGGGTCCGATCTCGCATCCCAGCTCTTCGCGCGGCCCGAGATCTTGCGCGCGGCGGGTGGACTGCTGCTTGCACTCGCGTGTGTCCCCGCCTTGCCGCGTCCGGTCTTCATCGTGCTGGGATGCAGCGCGTTTGCCGGCGCGCATTTCGCGCAAAAGCGCAAGGCGTTCGCTGCGGCGATGGCGCAGCAAGAGCGAGATCTTGCAAAGCGCCAAGCGATTCGGCGTCCGGAGATGGCGCTGGGCCTGGTGGGCGTGGATACAGTGTGCATCGAGATCGGCGCGAACCTCGCGCAGCTGCTTGCGACGCCGCTCGCGGACGCACTGCTCGACCGCGTCGGCGAAGTGCGCCGCGCGCTTGCAGCCGAGATTGGCATCGTATTGCCGGGCGTGCGTTTGCGCGACGATCTCTCGCGCGATCCGAACACCTACGCGATTCGCGTGCGCGACGAACTCGCCGGCGAAGGAACGTTGCAACTCGAGAAGATGATCGCGGTTGCTGAAGACGCGGTGCTCGAGCGCATCGACGGAGAACTCTCACGCGAACCGGTCTACGGCTTGAGCGCAAAATGGATCGATCCGGCGGCTCGTGAGGACGCGTTGGAGCTCGGCGCGCTGGTTTTCGACCCTATCTCCGTCGTCGGATCGCATCTGGCCGAAGCGGCGCGCGCACATGCAGAGGCGTTGCTTGGCCGCCAAGAGCTGCAGACGATGCTCGAACATTTGCGAACGACGGTGCCGACCGTCGTCAAAGAGATCGGCACGGACGCGCTGCCGCTTTCCGTCGTACAGAAAGCGTTTGGCTTGCTGCTGCGCGAGCGCGCTTGGGCGCGCGATCCCGTTGCCGTCTTCGAGGCAATGATCGAAGCGTCCACGGCAAGCCGCGATCCGCGCGATTTGGCCGAAGCCGCGCGTCGCGTCATCGTACCGGCTCTGCTTCGCCGGCGAGCCACCGACGTGCTCGAGCCCTTGTTGCTCGATCCGCAACTCGAGCGCAGCCTCGGCGCGTCTTTCAGCGGAGCGGGCGCCGCCGCCATCGACCCCGGTCTTACAGTACGAATTCGGGATCGTGCGGAGGCTTATCTGCATTCAGTTCCGCAGAATCGCGCGGCACTCGTGTGCACTGCCGGGGTGCGGCCGTGGCTGGCTGACTTTCTGCTGCGGTCGGGCGTGCGGCTCCCCGTCTACAGTTACGCGGAGGTCCCGGCAGAAACCCGGCTCGTCCCCGCGGGTATTCTTAATGAAGAAGCCCTGGGCGACGAGGGGCCTGCGGCGGCGTAGGCCGAATGCTCGCGAGGCCCATTTGACGGCCCCGTGAGGGGCTGGTATCCTTTTGGGGTTTAGCCCGTCCGTGGGGTTCCCATGACGGGTACGCTTTTTTCCGCGGTACACATGAGCTGGAATAAATACAAAAATCCGATCAAAGCGGTGATCGTGCTGGCGATCATCGCGCTCAGCCTCTGGGCTGCGCTCCCTATTCAGAAGAAGATCCATCTGGGCCTGGATCTTGAGGGCGGCGCGCATTTGCTGCTCCAACTCACGCCGACCGAGACGGTGAAGACCATCACGCCGGAGATTCAGGCCGATACGATTCAGGTCATCGACCGCCGGATCAACGGCCTCGGCGTTACCGAGCCGCAGATCGCAAAAGTCGGCAACGACCGCATCTCCGTCGATCTTCCGCAGGTGAAGAACCCCGAACAAGCCGAGGCCGCACTCAAGCAAGTGGCGGTCCTCACGTACAAGATCATGCCCGAGAACGTTGTGGCGGAGGCAGATGCGGCGCTCGCGGCGTGCAATGCGGACCCGAAAAATAAGAAGGCGTGCGACTTCGCGAACATCGGCGCGTACAACGCCAGCGGGCCCGTCGTGTACGAAGGCAAGGATTTGAAATCGGCGCAGCCGTCGTTCGATCAAAGCGGCAATCCGAACATCGTCTTTACGACGAAGGATCCGAAGAAGTTCTATGACATCACGTCAAAGAACGTCGGCCGTCCGCTCGCGATGTTCTTGGACAAGCGGTTCCTTTCCGCACCGAATATCCAAAGTCCGATCTCCGACAACGGCGAGATCACCGGTTCGTTTACGCAAGACCAAACCGCCTCGCTTGCCAACGATCTGAATGCAGGTGCGCTTCCGGTCGGCATCGTGATCATCGAGAACGACACGATCGGCCCGACGCTCGGCAGCATCGACCTCGCGATGTCGCTGCGCGCCGCTGCGCTCGGACTGTGCCTTGTGCTGCTGTTCATGATCTTCGTGTACCGGCTGCCGGGCCTTTTGGCGGACATTGCGCTGCTGATCTACGTCGCAATGATGCTTGGGCTGCTTTCGATCGCACACGCGTCGCTCACGCTGCCTGGTATCGCCGGTTTCGTGCTTTCGATCGGTATGGCCGTCGATGCGAACGTGCTGATCTTCGAGCGTATCAAAGAGGAACTGTGGGCCGGCAAATCGTTCCGCTCCGCAGTAAATACCGGCTTTAGACGCGCGTATACCGCCGTCTTTGACAGCCACGTTACGACCATCATCGGCGCCTTCGTGCTGTTCGAACTCGGAACTGGGACGGTGAAAGGCTTCGCGTACACGCTGCTCTGGGGAACCGTGTTCTCGCTGATCACCGCCGTGTTCGTCACGCGATTCTTCGTCGACGTGCTCGTCGAGAACGACGTTGCCGTCAAGCCGAGCCTCTACGGCATCAAAGACGACGAGGTGGGCATCTTCTCGAAACAGGCGGGGGCTGGAGCGTAAATGTTTTTTCGCAGACTCAATTGGAATATCGTCAGCTGGTTCCGCACCGTCTCGCTGATCTCGTACCTCGTCATTGCTGCCGGCCTCGGCACGATGATCTGGCACGGCTTCCAGGGCGGCAACGGCTTCCATGCGGACAAGATGCTGCAGCTCGGTCTCTCATTCCAGGGCGGCACCACGGTTGACGTCAGCTACGACAAACCCGTCCCGCTCGACCAACTCCAAGGCGCAATTGCGCCGCTCAAGCTCAGCGACCAATCGGTCCGCACCGTCGGATCCTCGCAAGGCGGCGGTTACACGCGTTTCGAGATCGAAACGGAAACGGCGCTCGGTAACGACGCGAAGAGGCTGTGGGACGCGCTCGGCACGGCGGGACCTATCGATCGGCCGAAGTCGGAGATTCAGTCAGTCGGCCCAACGCTCGGACGTGAATACCTCACCAAAGCGGTTGAAGCGCTGATCATCGCGCTCGGCATCCAGTTCCTGTACATCGCCTTCCGCTTCGGCTGGAACTACATCTTCGGTCTGGTGACGGTCATCGCCCTCGTGCGTGACGCGGCGATGATGATCGGCATCTACGCAATGGCCGGCAAACGCGCAGACGATGCGTTCCTTGCCGCAGTGCTGACGGTCATCGGCTACTCGGTCATGGACACGATCGTCATTCTCGACCGAATCCGCGAGAATACGAAACTCATGGCAGGCCAGGCGTACGACAAGATCGTCAACACGTCGATCCTACAGACGATGACGCGCTCGTTCAACACCCTGGCCACCGTCGTCATTACGCTGGTTGCACTGCTGGCGCTCGGCGGCACGTCGCTGAAGAGTTTCGGCTTCGCACTCCTCGTCGGCATCTGTTCCGGCGGTTATCACTCAATCTTCTACTCGGCTCCGCTCGTGCTCGTGTTCCGCAAGCGGCAACTCGAAGCGGCCGCGCGTAAGCGCGCCATGGGTGCCTCAGTCGATCGCACGCGCTCGGCGCGCAGCGTTGCGGAAAGCAAGGCACTCGGTGCGCACGGCGGCGCGGCGCGGGAAGACATCGTTGCCGCACGCAAAGCTCGCCGGCAGAAAGCGAAAGCCGTGCGTCCCGCAGGCTCGTCGCCCTCACGCTACAAGCGTAAACGCTCGGATTCGAGCACGGCGACGACGACGCTGGTCGAACAGTCGCCGGAAACGTACGAAGAAATCGATCCGCTGGACGCGCAAAGCGAAGGCCTCGATGAGGCGGCATTCGATCAGGGCCACGAAGAAATTCACATGAACCTCGACGAGTTCGAACCGCAGCGCGATCTCCCGCCGCACGATGCGGAGCAAGACAAAGAGTAAAACACTGCCGCCTCCGACACGTTCGGAGGCGGCGTTTGAACGGCTCTTGGCGTCGTTCGGCGTGCCCCTCGACGTTGCTCGGGGTGGTTCGATACCTCACCATGACAATGAAATTTGTCACCCTGAGCCTGTCGAAGGGTTCGTCGATCGGATGTTCGCGCGCCGGAAGGAATTTTTGGCGCGCGATGATTTTGCGGGGATCGGCGAGCGCGATTCGTTTCCGACGAAGGTGATGGGCGTTTCGTTCGAAGGCCGGCAAGACCAGGTTGCAGGCCTTGTTCCCGGTCTCGAACTGGAGCTGAAGCGCCAGCCGGACAATCCCGTCGACGCCAACGCTATAGCCGTGCATTTCGGCGCACTGCATATCGGGTTTCTACGCAAGCAGATCGCCAAGCATCTCGCGCCGCTGATCGACGGCGGAATTCGATACACGGCGCGTGTCGAGCACGTCACCGGCGGCAAAGAAGGCAAGAACTACGGGGTCAACATTCGCGTCGAGCGCGATCGCGCGCCGCGCTCGG
This sequence comes from Vulcanimicrobiaceae bacterium, assembly GCA_035294905.1. Taxonomy (GTDB): domain Bacteria; phylum Vulcanimicrobiota; class Vulcanimicrobiia; order Vulcanimicrobiales; family Vulcanimicrobiaceae; genus DATGJX01. The sequence continues at coordinate 12,687 of DATGJX010000181.1, forward strand.
ACGCATTTGCATTGCAGATGCGTGCGCATGCCGATGACCAGGCGCTGCGGCGAGCGTTGATCGGTGAGAACCGTCCGCATGATGCGCAGGCCGCGGTGCTTGCACGGCTGGATGCCGGAAAAAATACGCTGGCAGTCCTTGGAACGGGTCGCGGCAAATCGTTTTGTTTTCA
>DATGJX010000182.1:0-10190 GCA_035294905.1 Vulcanimicrobiaceae bacterium
ACAGTCGAACCGCCGTCAATCGTAGAGGTCTCCCCGAACGGCTCCCCCGACAGCACCTCGTACAAAGCATGCTCGCGCCCGAGCGCAGACGTGATGACCGCGCAGAGCGTACCGTGCATCACAATTCCGAAGCCGTCCCAATCGGATGCCTGTTCCGCGACGGATTCGTTGTGCTCCAATACCTTCTCGACTGCAGTGCTTTCCAGCTGACGAATGGTCCGCGCAGACGCGTCGGCGAGAATCGCGCACCGTTTGAGGAAACCCTGAACCTGTTCGGCCCCCGGGCTTGCGACGCGGCGCAACGTGACTTCCCAGTGCTCGGGGCCCAGCATGTGCTGCAGCCACACATAACGGCCGGTACGCGTGCGTTCCAGTTCGCCGCGGAGCGGCCGCGGTTCGTGATCGCTGACGATCCGCAATTCCGCCCCAATTTCGAGATTATCGAACGCCTCGAAGATTCTAGGGTGCCGCTGCCACGTCGGGATGGCGCGGACGTCCAATTCGACCGGCTGGTGATCCCTCATAACTCACCTTTGCCACCGTTTGGTCCGAAAAACAACGACTTCGGTAACACCGCAAGCAACGCTGGAAACGCACATTCTCGATGATTTCTCGCGGCGTTCTCATTTTGCTTTGCACGCGTCCCATACGCTGAATACATGGCGTTATTCTCCACGTCCTATTCCGATGCCCCGAAAATCGTCATTTGGGAAATGACCCGCGCCTGTGCGCTCGCGTGCCTGCACTGCAGAGCGGAGGCGATTCCACGCCGCGATCCCTCGGAACTCACGACGCCCGAGGCGTTCGCGCTCGTGGATGCGGTGCGGGAATGCGGCAAGCCGATTTTCGTCTTGACCGGCGGCGACCCGCTCATGCGTGAGGACATTTACAAGATCGTCGAGTACGCAACATATCGCGGTTTGCGCGTCGCCGTTTCGCCGAGCGCGACGGGCCGTTTGACGAGGACGGCGCTCGAACGCCTGACGCGCGCCGGCTGTAAGCGAATCTCGCTCAGCATCGACGCTGCGACCGCCGAGGCACACGATCGCTTCCGCGGCGTAGCCGGATCGTTCAAGCGCACCATCGACGCGGCCCACACGGCGATCGAGCTTGGCATGGAGCTGCAGATCAATACGACCGTTTCTCGTTTCAATGCCGATCAGATCGCGCAGATCGCCGCCTTGGTCGAACAGCTCGACGCAGTACTCTGGAGCGCGTTTTTTCTCGTACCGGTCGGTCGAGCGAGCTTGGATCAGGTGTTGAGCGCAAAGGAAACGGAGGAAGCGTTCCGCACGCTGTACCGGATCTCGGAACATGCGCGTTTTGCGGTAAAGACAACGGAAGCACCGCACTTTCGGCGCTATACCGCCCAACGCCAAGCCGCGGCGCCTGCGCGAGAGAGGCCTGCGCACATCCCGCAGCCTTGGATGCGATTTCCCGCAATCGGCGATGGGAAGGGATTCGTCTTTATTTCCCACACTGGAGAGATCTGCCCGAGCGGCTTCCTGCCGTATCCCGTCGGCAATGTCCGCACGGACAACCTACTCGAGGTGTACCGTGAAGATCCGATGATGCGCCGGCTCCGTTCGCCCGAAACATTCGGCGGCAAATGCGGCGTTTGCGAGTTTCGACAGCTTTGCGGCGGGTCGCGTTCGCGCGCCTATGCGATGACAGGCGATTCCTTTGCCGAAGAACCGACGTGCGCGTACGTTCCAGCCGTACTGCGCGAAACTGGCAAACTGTAGCAAAAGGAGGGTGTGTGAGCGGACTCTTCATTCTTGAGTTGTTCTTGATTATTGCGTTCGCGGCGATAGTCTTGATGGTCTTTCTCGCTACTTACGGTTCGCGGAATCCAGTGGGACAGGGCGTCGTGTCGTCGAGAGGCTACGCCATTCGCCGGTACTGGTTCTTTACGGTGCTCGCGGCGGCCATCGCCGTCTTCATATTCACGATTCCGCATTTTCCATATGGAAGCGCGCAAAGTTTGGGTCTTCACTACCGCGTGATCGCCCAGCAGTACAGCTTCATGCTGCCCGCCAGCGTACCGGTCGACAAGCCCGTGGTTTTCGACGTGACCTCGCGCGACGTGAACCACGGCTTCGCGATTTACGATCCCAGCGGCAGGCTGGTCGGTCAGGTGCAAGCCATGCCCGATTACGTCAACCACTTACCGTTTCTGTTTCACGTGCGCGGACATTACACCGTGCGCTGCTTAGAATATTGCGGCATCGCCCACGCGTCGATGCAAGGAGGTTTTGAGGTTCGATGAGCGTGGAGATGCGTAGTGCGCGCGCCGTGATGTGGACCTACATCGGCACCGGCCTCGCAATATTCTTCCTAATGATGCTCATCGGCATCGCCATGCGCGCCGAGCAGGCGGGGTGGATTACGTACGACCCGGGCTGGTTCTATGCGTTGCTCAGCTTGCACGGCATCGGCATGATTACCGCAATGGCAATTGCGGGCCTTGGGACGCTCTGGTATTTGGTACGGCGAGAGACGGCGATAGATCCGCGAATTGCATACCTCGCTTATGGTTTTTTTCTCGCCGGCGCGCTCTGTGTGATCGTCAGCGTCTTTCCGGGCAAGTACGGCTCGCTTTGGACGATGCTGTATCCGCTGCCGTTCGTCGGCACGTACTGGCCGAGTTGGGCCACCGGCGTGTGGCTGATAGGCAACGCCCTCGTCATGATCGGCTTCATGATCTGGTGCGCCCAGATTCTCGGGGCGCTGCTAAACCGCTACGGCGGCATCACCGGCATGCTCGGCATCGATTACGTCTTCAATACGCGCGCGTTTCAAGCGAATCATGCGGAGCCGCCGCCGCAGATGTTCGCAGCGGCCATTACGGCCATTGACGGAATCATCGGCGGCACGTTCGGGCTTGCCGTAGGCATCGGCATGCTGGTGCATTGGATTGACCCTTCGGTCGTCATCGATCCGCTTTGGGCAAAAAATCTCATCTATCAGTTCGGACACACGTTCGCGAATCTCACCATGTACATGGCAGTCGCCGGCGTCTACGTCGGTTTACCGCTTTGCACGAAGCGCGAATACCACACGTCGAAGCCGCTCGTGGTTGCCTGGTGGGGCACGTTGGTGTTCGTCATCATTGCGTATTTTCACCATTTGTATATGGACTTCGCGCAAGCGGAAACGGTGCAGTACATCGGCGAGATCGCCTCATACTTGGCCGCGATTCCGGTGGTCGTGGTCACCGTTTTTTCCGGCGTGATGCTCGTGCACCGCTCGGGATTGAAATGGAGTCTCGGATCGCTGTTTCTATACGCGGGCATGATCGGATGGGTCGTCGGCGGAACGGCGGCGGTTCTCGATGCGACGATCCCCGTGAACTTGGACCTGCACAACACGCTTTGGGTGCCTGGGCACTTTCACACGTACTTGCTGCAGGGCGTTCTGCTGTTTACGATCGGCTGGGCATTCGTCAACTTGGAGCAGCGGAGCGGCACGCTTTCATCGCTCGCGACGCGCTGGCTCGTCGGTGCAACGATCTTCGGCGGCGCCGCGCTCTTTTTGATTTCCTTTTATATCGCCGGTGCGAGCGGCGTGCCGCGACGCTATGCGGTCGAGCCCGGCCCGGGGCCGCAGTACGCCGGCATCGCAACGATCGGCGCTTTGATTCTTCTGGGCGGTTTGATTCTGGCAGGCGTTGAAGCGCTGCGCTTGGCGCGTCTGCGCACGCAAGCGGAGGCCTTGTGAAAGCACGCGTTGCCGGCTTCGTCATCCTCGCGCTGACGGTACTCTTCGCGCTTGCGCCTGCGTATCGCGGCGAAATCGAGATTCCCGTGCGCGTGCATCATTTGCTGCACGCCGTCATTCTCGTGGGCGCGGCGGTTTCCGGTTTGCTCATCGCGCGGCGAGGCTCTGCACCGTTTTCCGCGCGCGCGCTTTGGCTGTTCGCGAGCATCATCGCACCAATGCTTGCGATGCTGCTGATGTGGCCGTCCGAATACTCGCCGCTCGAGCGTCTTCCAGCGGCGCACGTCTTCGAGCACCTGGGGCTGCTGCTGCTCGGTTTCGTCACCGCGTATGCCGGTCAGCAATACGCAAGCGGCGTCGGCGTAGCAATGAGTTTGAGTTTGTGGACGATGGCGTTTCTTTCAGCCTGGGGGTTCGGCGTCAGTCCGCCTCTCCAGGTTGCAGCCGTAAATGCAGCGGCCGCGCCGGCAGCGCAAACCGCTTCGAACCCGGCGGGCAGCCCGGCCGGAAAGGCGATCTTCGCGCAGAATTGCTCATCCTGCCACGGTGCGAAGGGACAAGGCGGCATGGGACCAAGCCTTGTCAATGAATCTTCCCGCAAGAACTTCCACCAAGCCGCGGCTTGGATCGAGAATCCATCTCCGCCGATGCCCAAGCTCTATCCCTCGACGTTGACCGCGCGGGACGTTCGTGACGTCGCTGCCTATGTCGAATCCCTGAAGTGACGGAACTCGTTCTCCACGCGTTCTCGGGGGCGCGCTACGCTCAAGCCACGGTTCGGACAAAGAAAGAAAAGAGCAGCGCGGAGCTCTCTGAAGTTAGGGCCTGCTATCAGGCCGGTTCGTAGAACCGCACCGTGTGGGAAAAGCAAAGGCCGCTTTCAAAAGCGGCTTTCGCTTTTAGGCTTCCCAAACATTTCTCCACCCCAAGAACCGCATTTCTCCATACGGTCTTTCGCAAGCTTTAGAGTAGCGCCATGAACGCTTTTAAACGAATGGCCTTCTCTACGGCGCTCTTATCCTTATGCGCCGTTCTTCTCCCGCTTGGAAGTCTCGCTCATCCGAGCATCGACATCGTGGCGTCGAATTGGAAATTCACACCCGACACCATTACGGTGCCGGCCGGCGAGCCGACGACGCTGCGGCTTACGTCCAGCGAAGGCGTGCACGGCATCAAGTCCGACGAACTCGGCATTCCGGATACGACCATTATGCCGAACAAATTCGCGACCGTCACGTTTACGCCGAAGACGGTGGGGACGTACGTCGTGCATTGCTCGATCGTTTGCGGCGCCGGACATCCCAACATGGCGCTTACGATAAAGGTTCAGAAATGATTACGCGGTTCACGGCGATGGCGGCGGCAGCTGCCGCCTTCGCACTCTTTGCCGGCGCGCAAGCGCAAGCCATGCCGACCTTTGCGAAAGCATACGGCGTGAGTTGCAGCACGTGCCATACGATGGTTCCGGCGCTGAACGCATACGGCCGGTACGTCCAGCGAACGGGCTATTCGTCGCTGAACCATGATGTGATCAAGACCGTCGCTCCCGTGTGGATCGGCGAACAAGTCAACGGCGATAGCACGGGCGGCGTGAGCAATATCGTTCCGACGCATACGAGTTCGTTCGGAAACCTTGCCGTGCACGGTGCGGGGTATTTGGCGCCGGATTGGACGTTCCACGTGCAGCAATGGCTGCTTGCGAACGACGACGGCGGCGGAACGCTGGACACCGCGTGGGTGACGTACAACAATCTGTTCCACCGCGACGGCCATCTCTTCATCGGCAAGTATGAAGCGCCGGCTCCATCGCCTTTCAGTCAGTTCTTCGACATCTCCGCCTTCTCGACGCCGGAGATTACGGTCGGAGAGCATGCCTACCAGCTCGACGGAAATCGCTGGGGAAGCAAACTTGCGTACGTACACGGCGCACTCGACGCGGAAGCAGGCTGGCTGCTCAGCGGCAACGGCATGATCACCGCATCGGATTTCGGTACCTCGCCGGGCACCGACAAAACGTTTCAATGGAAATTAGCGAGCGCGCACCCCGATCAACCGCTCGAGATTGGCGCGTACGGCAGCAACGGCAGTTACATCGTCTCGACCGGCGCCCTGGATCGCTACTCGTCCATCGCAGCGTACTTGCAGCGCGATCCGCAGCCGGACGGCATTCCGGGGATCTTCGCCATCTATCAAACGGCGCACGACTCGAATCCCGGTTTGGACGCAAACGGTAATCAGCTTCCGGCCGCGAGCAGCAAAGCCATCACTGCCGAGTTGTACGAATCGCTCTTCAACCGCGACGCAGTGCTTGGTATCCGCGACGAATTCAGCGACGACGGCCTGGGCAATCTCACGCACGCACAAAATGTGGACTTTGCGTTCAACGTGCCGCACATGCGCTATCTGCACGCATACGTCGAAGCCGGTCTAGGAGCAAATTCCACAGCACCGAACAGCCGCCCGACGTGGCGTTGGATGCTCTGGTGGACGACGCCGCTCGCGGACCAATGAGAAACGCGCTGTTCGCCTTCGCACTCCTGCCGTTGATCGGAACGATTGCGGCGTCGCCGCCGCTGCAACCGGTTGAGGTGCGGCTTTCGCCGATGGGCGGCTCCGGCGTTCGCGGATTGGCAACGCTGACACCACGCGGTACCGGCATCATCGTCACGATCGTGCTTTACGGACCGCAGGCAAAAGGGCAAGTCAGGTTCGCGCACTTTCACCGCGGTACGTGCGAACGGGTTTCCTCGCCGACGATGTACGTACTTGCGCCAATCCGCAACGGGCGCTCGACCACGAGGCTGCTCGACGTCGGCCTCGAGCAACTCCTGCACGGCACATACTCCGTGCTGGTCCACGCTTCGTCATCGCGCGTCAGCAAACACGTTGCCTGCGGCACGATCGCCGGCGCATAAAGGAAGGATCTACCCAGGCGGTTCAACTTTCAGTCCGGCCGAAATTCATTCGAGAATTCGCCGGCATCGGAATGAACGACGTTGCGTCCGTGGGCGGCAAGAACGCTTCGCTGGGCGAGCTGTATCGGGAACTCCGGCCACAGGGTGTTCCGGTGCCGAACGGCTTTGCCGTTACGGCGGAAGCATATCGCTACGTCCTTACGGCGGGCGATGCTTGGCCCAAGCTGCACGAACAGCTCGATGGACTGCGAATCGATGACCTGGTCGACTTCGCTCGCCGCGCGCGATACGCTCACGCAATCGTAGCTGCGGCGCCCATTCCATCGGACTTGCGAGCCGAAATCGTCGACGCCTACCATGCGTTGCAATCTGAATACGGCGGTGAACTGACGGTCGCAGTTCGCAGTTCCGCGACGGCGGAAGATCTTCCGGGCGCGAGCTTCGCAGGTCAGCACGAAAGCTTCCTCAACGTGAAAGGCGATGAGCAAGTCATCACTGCCTATAGCCGCTGTCTTGCGAGCCTGTTCATGGAGCGCGCGATCCATTATCGAATCGACAAGGGCTTCGACCACTTCAAGGTTGCGCTTTCGGTCGGCATCATGAAAATGGTTCGTTCCGATATGGCGGCGGCCGGGGTCGCGTTCACGCTCGACACCGAAAGCGGTTTTCGCGACGTCGTGCTCATCAACGCCTCGTACGGACTCGCCGAAAACGTCGTTCAGGGCAGCGTCGATCCCGACGAGTTCTACGTCTTCAAGCCGACGCTCGAGGCCGGTTATCGCAACGTGCTTCGCCGAAGCATCGGTTCCAAACAAGTGAAGCTGGTATACGCGAATACGACGAACGACGCCGGTTTCTCCACCGTCAACATCCAAACGACACCGCAAGAACGCCGCACCGCCTGCATCACGGATGACGACGTGCTCACCGTCGCGCAGTACGCAGTTGCCGTAGAGCGGCACTACAGCTGCCGCGCCGGCGGCGAAGTTCCGATGGACATCGAGTGGGCGAAGGACGGATTGGATGGAAAGATCTATCTCGTACAGGCACGTCCCGAGACCGTAGCATCGCAAAAACCGGTTCTGCAAACGCACTTTGAGGAGTACCGGTTTACCGAGGACCTGCCGAAACCGCTTGCGACCGGGCGCGCCGTCGGAACGAAGATCGGCTCGGGCGCGGCACGCATCGTTCTCTCTGCCGACGAACTCGACAAAGTGCAACCCGGGGAGGTGCTCGTAGCGCAAACCACCTCACCGGACTGGGAGCCGGCGATGAAGATCGCCTCGGCGATTGTAACCGACCGCGGCGGCCGCACGTGCCATGCCGCCATCGTGGCTCGTGAACTCGGCATTCCTGCGGTCGTCGGCGCACACGACGCTACCGTGAAACTTGCCGGCGCCGGAACCGTGACCGTCTCGTGCGCGCAGGGCGAAACGGGCAACGTTTACGCGGGACAACCGGCATACGAACTGCAGTCCGTGGATGTAACGGACGCGAGCGTTCCGGTCAAATTGATGTTGACCATCGGTGAGCCGGACATCGCGTTCGAAGCGCGGGCGCTGCCGAGCGACGGCGTCGGACTCGCGCGCATGGAATTCATCATCTCGGAGGAGATCAAAGCACATCCGATGGCGCTTGCGCACCCCGACCGCGTCGTCGACAGAGCCGCGCGCGATACAATCTCCGAGCTCTGCAGCGGTTACCCATCGCCGGCAGAGTACTTCATCGAGAAGCTTTCCGAGGGCATCGCGACGATCGCCGCCGCATTCTACCCGCGGCCCGTCATCGTGCGCATGTCCGACTTCAAAACGAATGAGTACGCAAAACTCGTCGGCGGCAGCGACTTCGAGCCGGCCGAGTCGAACCCGATGCTCGGCTTCCGCGGCGCATCGCGCTACGCGCATCCCGCTTATCGCGACGGATTCGCGCTGGAATGCGCGGCGCTAAAGCGCGTCCGCGAAGAGATGGGATTCACGAATGTCGTGCTCATGATTCCGTTCTGCCGCCGCGTCGATGAAGCGCAGCGCGTTCTCGAGCAAATGGCGGCTTTCGGCTTGCGGCGCGGCGAGCGCGGCCTCGAAGTGTACGTGATGTGCGAGATACCGAACAACGTCATCCTCGTCGACGAATTTGCGAAATACTTCGACGGTTTCTCCATCGGGTCGAACGACTTGACCCAGCTCGTGCTGGGCGTCGACCGCGATTCGGAAGTCGTTTCGTTCGATTACGACGAGCGGGACGCCGGCGTCATCGAGATGCTCCGTCTGACCATCGAAGGTGCAAAGCGGAACAACCGGCACGCCGGAATTTGCGGACAAGCGCCGTCCGACTATCCTGAGATGGCCAAAGCTCTCGTACGGATGGGCATCGAATCGATGAGCCTAAATCCCGATAGCTTGCTGCGCACTCGCCTGGCATTGAGTGAAGCGTACCATGCGAAAAGCGATTAAACTCGTAAATAGAAACGGCACGCTAACGTTCCATGTCTCCATCGCGGCGATATCGGAGAAGCCGTCCGCCGCGCAAGCTACGAACATCGCGTAAGCCGTAGCACGGCGTAAACGCTAGAAGGCGAACAGCCAGGCGGCGTTGAGTGTGTGCGTGGTTTGCGGCTGCGTTTGATAAACGTCCTCGATCGTCCAGCGCGCGCGGTCGTACGGCCGGTAGTTCAACGAGAGTGTCGTCGAGCGCACGAAACCATTCGGACCGCTTGCACCATCGTAGCGCGCCACGCCGATCCAACGGCTGCTGAACGCCCACTCCTCTTGGAGATAACCGCCGCTGGACGCGTGCGGTTTTCCGTCTCCGAAGGGGCTGCTGTCATTTCCGGTTTGCAGCAAAATCGACGCTTGCGACTTCCCGGACGCGCTCGTGAGCGCGAACCCGCGCCGAATGAATCGATCTGCAAGCGATTCAATCGGCCGCGCACCTTCGTACTGATAGCCCCAAAGGGAAAGCGCGGCCGTTCCGAGGCGCGTGGTGAACATGCTGTCGGTTCCGGCGATCGGTAAACCGGATTGCGGATCGTGCCCGCGAAGAACGAGCGCGCTGATCGACGCATCGCGGTTGCCATAGCCGATGTTCACGCCCATTCCGTCGTTGAAAAGATCGAACGGATTCTCGCCGACCGTTTGATCGAAGACGGCGTAATGGTTTTGCGTCGGGCGCATCGTTTCGGGATCGTTCGGAAGCGGCAGCGTGAATTCGCCGAGTTGAATGCTCAGGTTCGCTGCTGCGCTCCCGCGCCAAGAGCCGAGCGGGTCGCTGTCATACTCGACATAAGCGTCGCGCGTTTTGCCGACGTTTCCCCCGTCGAGCCAGTACTGCTCCAAACGGTACGCCAGGTGATTTCGGATTGGGCCGAACGAAAGGAACTCGACTTCATCGACAATCGCTTTGGGTAAACCCGCGGGATCTTTCGCGCTCGTATACGCGAGGTTGACCTTCGTCGCTATCGGCAGTGTGCCGCGTTGCGCGACGGAGGACGGCCATCGATATCCGGCATCCCGGAAGGCTTTGCCGAACGCGTTCAATTCCGGAACAGCCGTGTGGCAC